>NZ_MVOC01000040.1 GCF_002043095.1 Mycobacterium sp. AT1
CGTCGGTTCGCCGCCGCCGACGTTGACGTAGAAGACCTGCATGCGTTCGAGCTCGTCGATGACGTCCTTGCACTGCTGCGTGCTCAGCTCGCGCGGGTCGCGCTTGCCGGAGGACGACAGGCAATGCACGCAGGACAGATTGCACGCGTAGGTCAGTTCCCACGTCAGGCAGATCGGAGCGTCGAGACCGAGCTCGAACTGGTCGATCAGACGCCCGGGCAGCACCGCGGTCACGAGGCACGCACCAGCATGTTCGAGTTCACCAGAGTGTCAAGCGCTTTCGCGTAGATTCCGACGTCCTCGACGCCGACCGCTCGCAGCGCCGCCCGTGCGGTGGGATGCTCGCCGATCGCCGTGACCACCTCTACCACCACGAGGTTCTTCAGGAAGGACAGCTTCCTGGTGCCGAAGTGGTACAGCAGCGCCCCAAAGGGCTCGGGGCGCAGCGCCACCTGCGGGTGCAGCTGCCAGCGGGCGTCGAGGTCGAACATGGTCAGTAAACCCCGCACATGCCGTCGATGGATACTTCCTCGACCAAGACCTCGTCGACGAGCGTCTCTGCAGCGGCGCTGTTTTCGGGTTCGTCAGAGCGGTTCATCGTGGCCTCCTGGTGGGATTGCGGACACCATCACGCTATGGCACCCGATGCGTGGCCGACACTCGCCGAACGGGCAGTCGCCTACCCATCCGGACGGGTCACGAATGCCACCCCCTCGGGTCGCGCGCAGCTGTCCGTCATCCGAATAGCGTTGTTCGACAACATTCCTCGACCAAAGGGACGCCCATGACCAGTGCGTCGACGCTTCCCCGGGTACGCGTCACCCGACGCAGCGGCCCCCACGTCGCGCATCCCGACCGGGCGGCCCTGTGCACGACCCGGTTCTGCACGAGTCGCGCCGACGGGGTGCTGGCCGTCGAACACGACCTGGGGCCCGACGAGATCTCCGACGAACTCGCCGTCCTGCTGGCGACCGAACTCGACGACGCCGGCCTGCTACACGGGCAGCCCGAGTTTGAGGCCGTGTTCACCGGGGTCGTGCAGTCCGTCACCGATGACGCCGGCGAGTCCGACGCCGCGTGGCTTCGGTTCTACCGCAACTCACTGGACCGTCTCGAGCACGGGTCTGCGGCATTCGCTCCGATTCACCAGCACGCGGCGTCCCTGGTCGTGGGTCGCCAAATCGTGGACCTGGGTTCGTGTTTCGGGTTCTTTCCCCTCCGCATGGCAGCCGCCGGGTTCGACGTCACCGCGACCGATCTGAGCGGCCCCACGATGGAACTGCTCGACCGCACCAGCGCGCCGCTGCGGCGCCTCCTGCGCACCGTGGTCTGCGACGCGGCCAACGTTCCCCTGCCGGACGGTGCAGCCGAAACCGTGACGGTGCTTCACCTTCTCGAACACCTCGACTCCGACGCCTCGGCTGCGGTACTCCACGAGGCGATGCGGCTGTCCCGCCGCCGGGTCATCGCGGCGGTGCCGTTCGAGGACGTGCCGCGAGCCTGCTACGGGCACGTCCAGCGGTTCGACGTCGGCGTCCTGACGACGATCGCCGAGGCGTGGCGGGGCGCGGGCGTCGAGGCCGGGGTGCACGAATTCCACGGAGGGTGGCTCGTTCTCGACCGTTGACGGTCCGCGAGCGTGCACGAACTCCGATCCTTGCGCGGCGTGTCGCCCGCAGACACGCACGCTCGCGGCAGGGGGAGAAGCGCTAAATCAGCCCACGCTTGCTCGCGGCGTACACCGCTTCGGCTCGCCTGCTGACCTCGAGTTTGCGCATGATGTTGCTGACGTGGAACTTCGCGGTCGTGGCCGAGATGTAGAGCTGCTCGCCGATCTGGTTGTTGGACAATCCCGTTGCGAGCAGTCGAAGCACCTCGAGCTCGCGGGCGGTGAGCTGCTGGTGAACGTCGGCCCGCCCGGACATCGAGCGGACGACGGCGGCGGCGCTTCGTGAGTCGAAGGCACTGTCACCGGCCGAGATGGCCCGAATCGCGCGCACCAACTCGGTGGTGTCGACGTCCTTGACCACGTACCCCCGGGCTCCGGCGTGCATCGCGCGCACCACGAGGTCCTCGTCGAGGAACGTGGTGAGCACCAGCAAGCCGATGCCGGGATGGGCCGCAGAGAGCTTGGTGCACAACGAAAGACCTTCGTACTCCGAACCCGCGGACAGCTTGAGGTCCAGCAGCACGACGTCCGGGGTCGTCGCCAGGACGACGGCCACCGCCTCGGCCTCCGACGACGCCTCACCCACGACGACGAGCCCTCGCTGGCGCTCAAGAACCGAGCGCAGACCCTCGCGCAGGATGGCGTGGTCGTCGACGAGCACGAGCCTGATCGTTCCCGTGGTGACGTCAGTCGTCATGGCCGGTCCTCTTCTCGTTGGGTGCCGGCACGGTGGCGACGACGCGCACGCCACCGATTCGCGACCGCAGCACCTCGAGGGTGCCGCCGTGTTCTCGGGCGCGGGCCAGCATGTTGGCCAGCCCGCGGTGGTGGCCGTCGACGTCGGCGGCTTCGGACAGGCGCAACATCATGCGCAACTTCTCCGGCTCGCCGGTACCGTCGTCGGCGATGGACAGCGCCACCGCCATCGGCGTGTATTTCAACCGCACGATCGCCCGCGTCGCGTGGCCGTGCATCGCGGTGTTGAACAGCGCCTCGCCCGCGATCCGCAGCAGCGCATGCTCGACGTCACTTGGCATTTCGACCGGACTGCCGACGACCTTCAGCGTCACGCGGAGATCTTCTGGCATGTGCACGGTTGCCAGCTGGTCGAGCATCTCCGGCAAGCTCGATCGCTGAGCGTCGCCGGGATGGTTCAGCGCATAGATCGCCGAGCGCAGTTGCTCGACGGCCGATCGGCTCAGGTCCTTCGCCAGATCGAGCCTGTCGATCAGGTCGCTCGACGCCGACTGGGATTCCAACTCCCCGCGACACACCTCGATCTGCATTCCTGCGGACAACACCGTCTGGGCGACGCTGTCGTGCAACTCGCGTGCGATGCGGTGCCGTTCGGAGTCGAGCACCTGGTGGCGTTGGGCAGCGCCCAGCTCACGCTGGGTGGCAAGCAGTTCGGCGTTGCGCGCCTCCGACTCGGCGAGCAACGCCTGGGACTTGCTGAACAGCGAACAGTTCTGCAGTGCGACCGCGGTCTGACTCGACAGGATGCGCATCACCACCTCGTCGGAGGCGTCCAGGGCACGGCTGCGCGGGGTCCAGGCGGCGAAGGCCCCGATGACGACGTCGTCGAGCTCGATCGGCACGTGGGCGTGCTGGCGCTCGATCACCGGAAGGCGGAACTGTGCCAGCTGCCCACGCAGGATGTCGTTGAGTCGGTTGAGCACCGCATCGGGAAGGTGCGGGCCCGGATCGGTTGCCCCGGAGAGTCCTTCGAACGCGTAGGCGACTCCCGCCGAGTCGAGGATCAGGTGGCGCGGACTGGCCTCGGGCAGTGCACCGTCGGCCAGGGCGATCAGGATCCACTCGGCGTCGAGATGGATGCGCGCGGCCTCGGCGACGGCCCGGACCAGGTTCTCCGGGCCCTCGGTCGTCTGCACCAGGGCGCGGGAGATGATGTCGAAGGCCGCCACCACCCGGTCCAGCCGCTGGGCGGCTACGCGCAGCTCCGGGTAGAACGTGCCCTTGCCGGAACGAACTCCGGTCAGCCGCTCGAGATCTGGGCGGCGGTCGGGAGTACGCGAAAGTTCGGACGTCACATCGCAGTCCGGAACAGTGCCTGAATCTGGACGGCGTCGGCCTGCCGCGGATTGGTGGTCATGCAGGCGTCCTGCAGGGCGGCCGCCGCCAGTCGTGGCAGATCGGTTTCGTTGACGCCGAGCTGCGCAAGGCCACGCGGCACCCCGACTCGGACCGCCAGTTGCTCGATCCGATCGGCAAGGGCCAGAGCGGCTTCCGCCGCGGGAGCCCGGGGGTCGACGATCCCGAGGTAGGCGGCGATCGCGCGGAAGGGCTCCGGATCGTCCTCGGCGTTGAACCGGATGACGTGAGGCAGCAGCACCCCGTTGATGACGCCGTGCGGAAGGTCGAGCAATCCGCCGACCTGATGGCTCATCGCGTGCGCGGCACCGAGGATCGCGTTGGTGAAGGCCAGCCCGGCCTCCAACGCGGCCTGGGCCATCAGGATTCGTGCCGACATGTCCGCGGGCCGGTCGATGGTGGCCACCAGGTTGTCGGTCACCATCTGCACCGCCCGCAGCGCATGGTGGTCGGTGAGTTGATTGTGCCCGAGCGACACGAACGCCTCGATGCCGTGGGTGAGTGCATCCAAACCCGTTGCGGCGTTGAGCCATTCGGGCATCGTGGTGAGCAGCCGCGGGTCGATCACCGTGATGTCCGGCACCAGCGACCGGCCGAGGATGGTGATCTTGGTGTTGCGGGTGGTGTCGGTGACGATGCAGAACTGGGAGACGTCGGCGCCCGTTCCCGACGTCGACGGCACCACGACCAGCGGCGGGATCGGCATCAGCGCCTTGTCGACACCCTCGTAGTCCAGGATGTTCCCGCCGTTGGCGGCCAGGATCGCGACGCCCTTCGCGGCGTCGATCACCGACCCGCCTCCGACGGCGACCAGGACGTCGCAGCGATTGGACCGGTAGACCTCGTAGCCGGCGGCGATCTCGTGATCCTTCGGGTTGGGCGTGAGGTCGCTCCACACCCTCGCCTCCACCCCCTGCTCGCGGAGGTGCCTCGTCATCTCGTCGACCCAGCCGGCCTCGATCAGACCGGAGTCGGTGACGAGCATGGGCCGGAGCGCGCCCAGTCGCAGCGCCGCATGCGCCGCCTCCACCATCGAGTCGACCCCGAAGACGATCTCGGGCGCATGGAACTTCAGCACCCGGCCCGGCGCGAATCCGGCGGAGTCGTGCGGATGCTCGGGGTGCGGCAGCGGCACCGCCGCCGGGTACCGCACCCGTTCCACGTTCGCCACAGCACCGCCTCGACCACCGCTCGGCTGGGACACCGAATGTGACCCAGACAACACCGTTTGATTCACAGTACGACCTGGACGGTGCTCGACCAATCGAGGCGGCCGAGTGCTCATCGGTACGTCGCATCGGTCGCGAACTCCTGCGCCGTCCGATCGAGTCCGCTGAGGTCGCGCACCACCCGCACGCGGCTGCAATATTCGGCGTAGGCGGGAAGGTCGCAGCTGCCAAGCCCCCACGAGTACCGCGGTTCCGGCGTCAGCCACACCGTCTCGCGAGCCCGCCGGGTGATCTCCTCGAACGCCGCCAGGTTGGGGTCGTTGGCGTTGTTTCGGCCGTCCCCGAGCACCACCACGGTGGTTCGTCGGGTCACGGCGGAGGCGTGTTGGGCCAGGAATTCCCCGAAGGCGTTGCCGTAGTCGGAATTCGCGTCGACGTCGATGACGTCTCCGCCGAACAGCATCCCCAGCGCACGGTCGCCGGAGTAGTCCCTGAACAGCTCGGTGGTCTCGGCGACGTCTGCGACGAATGCGAACGTGCGCACCTGGGTGAACAGGTCCTGCAGACCGTGCACCAGGTTCAGCGTGAAACGCGACGTGGCCCGCACCGAGAGACTTACGTCGGCGAGCACCACCAAGCGAGGCCGGTCCTCCGCGCGCCGGACGGTGACGGGGACGAACGGGATGCCGTCGAATCGCATGTTGCGGCGCATCGTCCGCCCGGAGTCGACTCGCCCGGCCGCCGCGTTGCGCCGACGGTGGGTCAGCGCGCCGTGCAGGCTGCGCGCCAGCCTGCGCAGTGATTCCTCGAGCTCGGCTCGCTCGGTCTCCGGGAGCCGGACCGACCCCGACAGCGCGGCTTCGCGGTGGGTACGCGTCTCCACGACCCTGTCCTCCAACGCCAACAACGCCTCGAGGTGCCGTTTCAATGCCTGCGGCAGGTTCTCCAGAACGCCTGTGAGCCTGCGGCGCAACGCCGCTGCGTCAGCCTCGTCACCGTCGTCGGCGTCGGTCAGATCGTCGAGCCAGCCAAGCAGGGCGTCCTGTTCTGCGATGGTGAGCGACGCCTCGACGCTGGTGCCGGTCGACGTCGACAGCGTGCCAGGGGGTCCGCCGCCGTGGAGTCGGTCCGCGGAGAGCTCGACGCGGTACTTGTTCTCGTCGAGGCCCGCGCTCTCCTTGGACAGGACGATCTGGTCGGTCAGCGCGGCAATGTCGATCTTGTTGGCCTCCTGGTGCAGGTTGTACTGCTGCGCCAGGTCCTCCTGTTTGAAGTACTCCCGAATGCTGGCAGGCTTGCCGTGCTCGTGGCCTTCCTCCGGCTTGTCGCTCGGCTCGTCGGACAGCGTGAACGACTCGAGCTCACCGGAGTCCACGAGATCGTCGTGAGCGTGACCGTGGCCCCGTGCTCCGTCGTCGCCACCGACCCGCACTAACGAGAAGAACGCGTCGAATATCTCGTCGAACACCGGCTCGTCGCGCTGGTCCTTGACGAGCGCCACCCGCAGCGCGGTGCGCAGGATGGTTCGCGAGGACAGCACACCGGGTTGGCCGGCGCACCGCATCGCGTCCAGCGCCTCGGGGATCGAGACGCGCACACCCGCGAGCCGCAGGAGCCGGACGAAACGGTGCAGGGTCGCTTCCACGTCGGCTCCTAGAAGGGCCGACGCCGGCCGAGCGAGGCGTTCTTCTTGGGTGTTCCGTAGTACCCGTTGGTGAATCGGCCCGGCTTGTCCTTGGCTTCGCGTACGGCCGCCCCGTCGGGTTCGGGGTCAGTCGACGCGTGGGTGTGGGTGTGCTCGCCATGCGCGTGCGAGTGACCGTGATCGTGGTCGTGGCCGTTGTGCGCCGAGGTGGGCACCGTCGCGTTGGGGTCGACGAGCCGCGGGAGCGCCTCGAGCGACTTGCGAATGTCCTTGTCGTACTTGACCACCACCGACACCGTGTCCGAAAGCACCTTCGCCGAGAGCTCGCCGACCCCGAGTACCGCAAGGGTGCGGGCCCAGTCGATGGTCTCGGAGATGCTCGGCGCCTTCCGCAGATCGAGATCGCGCAGGCCGCGGACCACGTCGACCAGTTGGGCGGCCACCGCGTCGTTCAAACCGGTGTCCTTGGAGCGGACGATCTCCAATTCCCTTTCCGCAGAGGGATAGTCGAGGAACAGGTGTAGGCAACGCCGTTTCAGCGCAGCCGCCAGGTCGCGGGTGTTGTTCGACGTCAGGATCACGTACGGCGCATGCTTGGCCGTGAACGTCCCGATCTCCGGAACCGACACCTGGTACTCGCCAAGCAATTCCAGCAGCACGGCTTCGAGTGCCTCGTCGGCGCGGTCGATTTCGTCGATCAAGAGAACCACCGGTTCGTCCGAGCGCACCGCCTCGAGCAGCGGGCGCGACGCCAGGAACCGGTCGGAGAAGAACACGCTCTCCTGGGCGCCGATCCGGTCGACGGCTTCGTCCAGGTCGGCGGCATCGGCCACCAACTGACCGATCTTCTCCCTGAGGATCTGGGTGTACAGCAACTGCTTGCCGTAGTCCCACTCGTAGAGCGCCTTCGTCTCGTCCTGACCTTCGTAGCACTGCAGCCGCAGCAGGCGGCGGCCGGTGGCGGCGGCCAGCGCCTTGGCCAGCTCCGTCTTGCCGACGCCAGCAGGTCCCTCGATCAGCAGCGGCTTGTCGAGCTTGGTCTGCAGGAAGACCGTTGTCGCGAGGTGCTCGTCGGCGATGTATCCCTCGCCGGCGAGTGCCTCGCACACAGCCTCGACGGAGTCGAACGAGGACATCAGGGCAGGAGTTCGTCGAGGTCGCCGTTCATGCAGTGCTCGACGACCGGGCGAACGAGGTCGAACGTGCACTCCTTGGCGTTGCCGGGTGTGCACGCGTCACCGAGGACGTGGTTGGTGATGCGGTCGACGTCGGCCTTGTCGCCCTTGATCACCGGCGCATTCTCGTAGAACTTGGTGGGACCCGAGCCGAGCCGGTTCTTGGAGTAGCTGTCCTGCTTGACGTCGGTGAACTTCTCGATGATGTTCACGTCACGCAGGAGTCGGATCGCGGCGCCGAGGGCGGCGTCGGCGGCCTGCACGTCGGTCATGCCGTAGGTGTCCACGCCCATCGCCTGAGCGATGTCGGCGAACCGCTTGTAGGCGGCCGACATGTTGAACGCCCACACCCGCGGCAGGGCGATCGCGTTGTTCAAGCCGTGATGGGTGTCGTAGAACGCGCTGACCGCGTGCGAAATGGAGTGGATGATGCCGAGCCCACCCGAGTTGAACGCCTGGGCGGCAACGTATTGCGCGTACATCATGCCTTCGCGGCCCTTGAGGTCCTGACCGTTCCAGGTGGCTTCGCGCAGGTTCTCGGCGGTGAGCTTGATCGCCCGAATCGCGTTGCCGAGCGACGGCTCGAAGTTCAGCCGCGACACATACGGCTCCGACGCATGGGCCAGCACGTCGAACCCGCACTGGGCGGTGTAGTCGACGGGGCAGCTGTAGTAGAGCACCGGGTCGTCGATCGCCAGCGTCGCCACGCACGCGTCGTCGAAGGCCACGTACTTGTGCGGGTTGTCGGGGTCGGTGGTGGTGTCGGTGATGACGTACGCCCAGGACGTCTCCGACCCGGTGCCTGCCGTCGTCGAAATCGCAATGTGCGGAGGGTTCTTCGGGTTCTCAGACATGTTGAAGCCCTCGAAGTCGTTGACGTTGCGACCGTCGTGCGCGACCGAGATGCGGGCACCCTTGCAGGCGTCGTGTGTGGAGCCACCACCGATGGAAATGAAGCTGTCGCATTCGTTCTCCTGGTACAGCTTCACCGAGTCCATGACGTTGTAGTCCTTGGGATTCGACTCGACCTGGTCGTACACGACGACCTCGAGACCGTGCCACTTCAGGGACTCCGCCATGTTGTGCACGATGTCGGTGCCGCGCAGACCCGACGACATCAGAAGGGTCTTCTTGAACCCCATCTTGAGGGCTTCCGGCCCGACCATCTCATGGGCGCCGGGGCCCATCATGGCGCGGGGGAAGGGGTGAAACTCTTTGATGGGAAAGGGCTTTAGCAGGTCTTCGACCTTCATGACATGTTCCTCTCGTCAGTGACGCGAGCTGCGCGTGACCATCAAGGTAGGCACGCCACTGTGACGCGGGGAACACATCGACTCCAAGTCCGAATGCTCGGGCAGCACTAGTCGGGACGACCGGGCAGTGCCCGCCTGCCCGATCGGGTAGGTGCTGGCGTCGCCGCTACCGCAGCGCGGTCAGCGCCGCGGCGAGCATCTCGAGCTCATCGGTGGTCACGTCGACGTGCGGTGACACCCGAAGGGCAGCACGCGTCATCTCGCCGGGCGCACGTTCGACGCCCGCGCGGGTGGTGATAATCCCGTGTTCGGCGATGAGCCGGGCCCGAACCTCCAGCGGGTCGACGCCATCGGGCGGAGTCAGCGTCGTAATGGCGCTTGGCTCGTCGACGGACTCCACCACCTGCCAGCCGGGCACCTCGGCGAGCACCGTGCGCGTCTGGGCGCCCACCTCGGCGAGCCGGGCCTGGATGTGTCGTGGACCCGCCACGACGTGCTCCCCGAGCGCCACCGAAAGACCAAGGTGGGCAGCGACGTTCACTTCGGCGTTGGCCAGGTCGGCCCTGGTCTGGTCGGTCAGCAGTCCGGGCCGGGTGGCCAGCAGTCCGACGCCCCGTGGTCCGGCCGTCCACTTGCGCGACGACGTGTACACCGCGTCGGCACCGGTGTCGGCGCAGTCGAGGTGCGCGAATGCCTGGGCGGCGTCGACGACCAGGGGGATGCCGTGTTCGCGGCACGCCGCGGCGATCGCCGCGACGGGCTGGACGACGCCGCGGTGACTGCCCAGCATCGTGACGTGCACCAACGCC
The DNA here is from genome assembly GCF_002043095.1 of Mycobacterium sp. AT1. Lineage (GTDB taxonomy): Bacteria > Actinomycetota > Actinomycetes > Mycobacteriales > Mycobacteriaceae > Mycobacterium. Next base: position 9,833 of record NZ_MVOC01000040.1, read on the forward strand.
GGCGGGTCGTCGGCGAGGGCGCGGGCGGCCGCGTCGGGGTCGAGCCGTCCCTCGCCGTCAGCCGGGAGCGGCACCGTGTGGAAACCGCGTCGCGCCATGACGACGAGGTTCGGTCCGTATTCACCGGGCAAACAGGCGATCTTCTTGCCGCCCTGCCAATCGCTCAGCAGAAGGGCGAGGGCGTGGGTGGCGCCGGTGGTGAAGACGACGTCGTCGGCGGCGGCGAACCCGGTCAGGGCTCCGGCGGCGGCTCGGCCCGCGTGCAGCGCAGGCGCTGCGGCCTCGGCGGCGACGTATCCGCCGACCTCGGCTTCATGACGGGCGTGCGCCGCTGCGGCGTCGACTGCGGCGAACGACTGCCGTGAGCAGGCGGCACTGTCGAGGTGCACCCCCGCCGTCGACGGTCGGGCCGCCCTCCACTGCTCGGCGAGGTCGGTCACTTGACGGCGAGCGAGAGCCCGAAGTCACCGGCGGCGTCGGTCCACCACGCGATCCGCCGCAGACCGGCCGCGGCGAGCTCGTCGGAGACGCCGTCGGGCTGGAACTTGCAGGACACCTCGGTCAGCATCTCCTCGCCCGCGGCGAAGTCGACGGTCAGGTCGAGACCCTCGATCCGCACCCGCTGCGGACTGGTGGCGCGCAGCCTCATCTCGATGCGTAGCTCGTCGGGGTTCCACCGGGCGACGTGCTCGAAACCGTCGAGGTCGAAGTCGGCGTCGAGCTCGCGGTTCACCACGGCGAGCACGTTCTTGTTGAAGGCCGCGGTGACGCCCGCCGAATCGTCGTAGGCCCGAACCAGGCGGTCGACGTCCTTGACGAGGTCAGTGCCGAGCAAGAGCGTGTCCCCCGGTTGCAGGCTGTCGGCCAGCGCCGCGAGGAAGTCGGCGCGCGGACCGGCGGTGAGGTTGCCGATCGTCGAGCCGAGGAAGACCACCAGCCGACGCCCTACCAGCGGAATCTTGCCGAGGTGCTCCTCGAAATCTCCACAGACGGCGTCGATCTCGACGCCGGGGTACTCGGCTCCGATGGCGGCGCCCGCCGATTCGAGGATCGTCGCGTCGACGTCGAAGGGGATGAACCGCCGCAATGAGCCAGCGTGGTCCATGGCGTCGAGCAGGATGCGCGTCTTCTCCGACGTTCCGCTGCCCAACTCCACCAGGGTGTCCGCTCCCGAGGAGGCTGCGACGTCGGCGCCGTGGGCGCGAAGGATCTCGGCTTCGGCGCGCGTCGGGTAGTACTCGGGCAGTCGGGTGATCTGATCGAAGAGATCGCTGCCCGTGGCGTCGTAGAACCACTTGGGCGGCAAGGACTTCGGAGACGACGTCAGGCCGTCGCGGACGTCGCGCCGCAGCGCGTGGGCCGCGGCGTCGGCGGCGAGGTAGTTGGAAAGGGACATGGTCATGACGAGCCTTTCAGAGCAATCAGTTCGACGGAGGCCCCCGAGACGTCCACCAGGTGACGGTCGGGAACCTCCTCCCAGCGGGGGTCGTCGTCATAGGGTTCGCTTGCCAGCACGACGCCGTCGTCCCTTCGCAGGATCGACAGGGTGTCTCCCCACGTCGTACCCAGCAGTCGAGATCCGTTGGCGGCGACGATGTTCAGGCGGGCGTTCGGATCGGCGGTGCCGACCTCGACGATGGTGTCACCCAACGCGTCGAGGCCGCGATCGAAGATCAGGGCGGCCAGCAGCGCACTGTCGACGGTGGATTCTGCGGCCGACGACAGCGGCAACACCGACCGGTCGACGACGCCGTTGTGGGACAGCAGCCATTGGCCGTCGGTGAACGGCGCGGACGCCGACGGTTCGATCGGCATGCCGACGGTGGCCGACCGGACGGCCGCGACGACGCATCCGCTACGCAGCGCGGGCGCCACCGACGCGAAGGACGCGTCACCCCACAGCGGTGCGGCGCTCCGCCACCGCCGCGGCGTTCCGGTGTCGAAGAAGCCGGCGCCCCAGCCGTCGGCGTTCATCGTGCCGTGCTTCTGCAGCCGAGGTGAATACGACTGCACCAGAAGGGCATTCGGCGGGTCGAGGACCAGGGACGCGACGGACACCGGCCCACCAAGCCAGCCCAGGTGACGGCACACCCTAGGCGTCCCACGCGAGTCGGACGCCGGAGAAGATCTGCCGGCGAATCGGATGGTCCCAGTTGCGGAAGCTCGGCCGCACGATGTTGGGGGCCACCGACCACGCACCACCGCGAAGCACTCGGTACTCACCGTCCCCGGAGCCCTCGAAGAACGGGCTCGAATACTGCTCGTAGAGCATCGGGGTGAACCCCGGCCACGGCCGCAGCGAGGACGTCGTCCACTCCCACACGTCACCGAGCATCTGCTCCGCGCCGTAGGCCGACGCCCCGGCCGGGTAGGCCCCGACGGGCGCCGGGCGCAACGCCTCGCCACCCATGTTGACCAGGGCCGAACTGGGTTCCGTTGCACCCCAAGGGAACCGGCGGCGAGAGCTCCGTTCCGGATCCCAGGCACAGGCCTTCTCCCACTCCTCCTCGGTGGGCAGCCGGGCACCGGCCCACGCGGCGTACGCCTCGGCTTCGAAGAACGTCACGTGCTGCACGGGTTCGTCGGCGGGAATGTCCTCCACGTATCCGAACCGCGTTCGGGTTCCGGCCTCGAGGCTCCAGAACTTCGGCGCGGTCAGCTCGGCCTGCTGACGGTGCGCCCACCCGCCGTCCGACCACCACCGCGGTTCTCGGTAGCCGCCGTCGTCGACGAACTCGCGCCACTCGCCGTTGGTGACGGGAACCCGTCCGATCCGGAACGACGCCACGTCGACGACGTGCGCGTCGCGTTCGTTGTCCAGCGACATCGGCTCCTCGGCGGCAGTGACACCGAGGACGAACGGACCGCCCGGCACCAACACCGACGTCCCCGCGACGCCGGGGCGCCCCGGCGGCAGCGGTGCGCCGCGGCCCAGGATCGGCGGACCCGTGCGAATGCTCAAGGCCTGCAACATGGTTTCGTCGTGCTGATTCTCGTGGCTGACCACCAAGCCGAACACGAAGGCGCCGCTGCCGTCGTCGGCGGGCAGGGCCTCGAGCGCGTCGAGCGACTTGTCCCGGACGGTGCGAACGAAGGACCGCGCGTCCGTCGGCGGCAGCAGCGGCAGGTTGACGCGACTGGCCCGCGAGTGTTCGAAGGCGTCGTAGAGCCGTTCCACCGCCGGCTCGAGCAGCCCCGGCCGACGCGGGTCGTTGCCGCGGAGCAGCCACATCTCCTCTTGCCAGCCGATGTGCGCCAGGTCCCACACCAGCGGGCTCATCAGCGGGTCGTACTGGCGCAGCAGCTCGGCGTCGTCGAGTTCGACGAGCCGCAGCGTGCGCTCCCTCGCCGAGGTGAGCTCTCTGGCCAGTTCCTCTCGGGTCGTCACGCCGTCATACCCGCCAGTCGGCTCACGGCCGCAGGCACCGTGCTTCCTGCGACGAGGTCGGTGAAGTCGTCGGCCGAGCTCCGGCCAAGTTCCACGCGGCGCAACAACCGCTGCATCGGGGCGCGCAGCTCCGGTGGTGCCAGCTCGGCGACGGTCTGCACGCACCGCAGGGCCGCCGTGCGTAGACGTTCGTCGCCGAGTCCGACCCTGGCGGCCAGGTCCCATTCGGTGGCAACGGGTTCCGTCGCCTCCGCGGCGACCTCGACGGCGGATGGGTCGTCGAGGAGGGTGGCCAGGGTGAAGACCACGGCGGGCCAGACGTCGTCCGGGGTGCTGTCGAGGTACCTGATCTCCAGGAAGCCGCGCGGCCGCACCGGCGGGAACAGCGTCGTGAGGTGGTAGTCCAGGTCGGCCGCCGTCGGGCGCCGACCGCCGAGCAGCGCGCGCCCGTCGGCCCAGTCGGCGAAGGGCACGACCTGTGTGAGGGGAGTCGTGGGGGCAGTCCCCATGCCTTGCACCAACATCACCGGGGCCTTCAGCGCGTAGCTGACCCAGTCGTCGGCCGGGTCACCCCCGCTGGCACCCAGTACCGGACCGGTGCGCGCGGTGTCCAGCCGGCTCCACACCCGCTGCCGGGTGCTGCGCCAGCCGGAGGGCTCACCGCCGAGCAGCGGCGAGTTGGCGGAGATCGCGATCATCGTCGGCCCGAGCGCGTGAGCGAGCCGGACCCGCTCGGCCCAGCCTGCACGTGGGCCGGCGTCTAGGTTGACCTGCACCGACGCCGTCGACGTCATCATCGCCGCGCCGGCGTCGACCGTGCCGCTGGCCGCGAAGAATTGCTCCATGGCGCGGTAGCGATCCCCCGGGTTGACCCGTTCGGGCGGGCGAAGGGGATCGGCGCCGAGCAGCACCAAGCCCAATCCGTGTTCGGCGAAGGCCTTGGTCAGGACCGCCCGATCGGTCCGCATCGACGCGATGGCGGGCAGCACCGAATCCGCGGGCGGGCCGGACAGCTCGACCGCTCCGCCGGGCTCGACGGTGATCGGGCTGCCGCCTGGCATCGGCGGAACCGTGGCGATCACCTCGGTCAGCTCGGCCCACCCCGGGCGTCGCATGGGGTCGGCGAGGTCGAAGCAATGCGCCTCGATCTCCAAGCCGATGGCGCCGATCGGACCGTCGGTCAAACACTCCGCGCCGATCCGGCGGGCCGCGTCGGCGGAGTCCGTCAGCTCGGCTCCACACAGGTCTGCGGTGGTGGTCACGTCAACCGTCCCCTCCGGATCGCCGCGCGGGGGCAAGGCGCGGCTCGTTGGCGTCAAAGATTGCCTTCACCATCTTCGGAGAGGTAACCGACAAATCCCCAAGACTATTCATCCCGGACTGCCGTACGGGCGCGGCCGCTACTGGCCCAGGGTGTTTTGCATCGCGCCAGCCAGCACGTTCACCGCGGGTCCGCCGTTGCCAGGTTGGCAGACTTTCGCTTGTAGCAGAACGTTCTCGCGCAGCCTGGTTTGAATGAAGCACCGTCGATCAGTACCCGCCTCCTGCTTCACCCACACCGCATCGTTGCCCGTCGGTCCGCCACCGGAGAACGACCAGACCTGCGTCGTGAAGTCCTCGAGGTGCATGGCCGTGGTTTGGCCGGCGCAGCCGACGGTCCTGTCGGTCACGCGGTGGAAGGCTCGGGTGGCGGCCTCGCCGGTCGCGAACACTCCGACGGCCTGTTTCACCAGATTGGTGTCGTCGTCGGCGGCACGCTGGGCGACCGCGCCGTTGAACGACGCCAGGTCGGGATCGGCGTAGACCTCGGGCAGCCCGATGTCGGCCCAGTTGTTGCACGCAGGAAGGTCGACGTAATAACCCTGGAACGGCGCCGTGAAGGTCGACTCCCACCGCATCGGGGCGCCGACGATGTTGCCCACCGAGCCCTTGCCGAGGACGGCGTAGGACACCACCCCCGGGTCGGACGGGCGCGCGACGGCAACCGGCGCCAGTGCGACGGCTCCCGCCATCACGGCCAGCGCCACACCGGCGGGTGTGCGCATCGGCTAGACGACCTTGGCAGTCAGCTTGACGTCGATGTTGCCGCGAGTGGCCTTGGAGTACGGGCAGAAGCCGTGAGCCTTCTCCATCAGGTCGTCGGCGACGCTCTGCTCGAGGCCGGGGAGGTACCCGATGAGGTGCGCGTTCAGGCCGAACCCACCCTCGGAGTCCTTGCCGAAGCCGATCTGGGCGGTGATGGCGCTGGCGTCGTCGATGGAGATCTTCTCGTTCTTGGCGACCAGTCGCAGTGCGCCGAGGAAGCAGGCGGAGTAACCGGCCGAGAAGAGAAGCTCGGGGTTGACGCCCTCGCCGCTGCCACCCATCTCCTTGGGCGGGCGGGTGTCGAGGTCGATCTTTCCGTCGGCGGACGTCACGTGGCCGTCGCGGCCCCCACCGGTGGACGTGGATTCTGCCGTGTAGACGACTTCGATGCTCATGCGTTCGATCATGCCAGGCGCGACGGCGGGCGAGAATCCCCTAGAAGATCGTCAGGGTGCAGTACGTCCTGGGCGGGGACGGGTATGGCCAGGCGTATTGACCGACCGCCGTGGGGCAGGCTTTTTGATCCCGGACGTCGAGGCGCTGGGTGACCTGGACCAGCAGGCCGTCCTGGCCGCGCTCGGCGCAGTCGGCGAGTTGCAGCATGCCGATCGGCATGTCCATGACGTAGCAGTGGTTGGCGACGAGGTTGGGCACCAGGCACAGTCGGGTAGTCGACGGGTCGGCGAATTGCGTTGGCACGTGCTGATATTCGCTACTTGGACAGGCTCCGGATTCGTCGGCGAGCGCGCCGACGGTGTAGCTCGGGTCAGCCGCGCAGGATGCCTTGTCGGCGGTCAAGGTGGTTGGCGAGTCCGGCGCCTCCGACGGGATGGCGACGCAGTCGCCGACGGAGAACACCTTCGCCAAGCCGCGCTGCGGTGGCTCCGCCTGCAGCGAGCAGCCGCTCGTCAGGAGGACCAATGCCGCGCCGACCGCCGCGACGAGCCTCACTCGCATGCGTGTCATGGGTGACGACATTGTCACGAATTGGGAACCGTCGCCACATGTTCCCCAAAGTTCTCAATAGTCTCACAGACCCCAGGAGAATCACAAGGATGGCATTCGCTGCGGCGTGTCGCGTCGCCTTCGTGGCCCCGAACGTGAATCTGGCGACGCCCCACCCGCGTGGTGCGTCGCCAGATTCACGAACAGGTGAGGAGCGTCAGCCGTTGCCGGCGCGCACCCCTTCCTCGACCTTCTTGCCGATCTCCGGGTCGACGTTGGTCCAGTACTCGAAGACCCGCGACAGCACGGGTTCCTTCACGCCGTCGAGCACGTGGCCGACGATGTTGCTCACCAACCGTTCCCGAGCGTCGTCGTCGAGCACCTCCCGCACCAGCGTGCCTGCCTGACCCCAGTCGTCGTCCTCCGGCCGTAGCGCGTACGCCGTGCGGACCATGTCGCCGTCGGACGCCCAGTGCACCTCGGCCGCCCGCGCGGGATCGGCGACGGGGCCGCCCATCGAGTTCGGCGCGTACACGGGATCGGTCGCGAGCTTGATCCGCATCGCGCCGTCCTTGGAGTACGCGTTGACCTCCGACTTCGGCTCGTTGACCGGAATCTGCTTGTAGTTCACGCCAAGTCGGGCGCGGTGCGCGTCTGAGTAGGAGAACCCGCGAGCCAGCAGCATCTTGTCCGGCGACAGGCCCGTGCCGGGGACGATGTTGTTGGGCTCGAACGCCGCCTGCTCGATCTGCGCGTGGTAGTCCACCACGTTGCGGTCCAACGTCAGCTTTCCGACGTCGATCAAGGGGTAGTCCGAGTGCGGCCACACCTTGGTCAGGTCGAACGGGTTGTATCGGTAGGTCTTCGCGTCCTCGAACGGCATGATCTGCATCTTCAGCGTCCAGCTCGGATGGTCGCCCGACTCGATCGAGTTGAACAGATCGCGCTGGTGGTAGTCGCCGTCCGCACCGGCCAGCCGGTCACCCTCCTCCTGCGTCAGGAATTCGACGCCCTGGTCGGATTTGAAGTGGTACTTGACCCAGAACAGTTCATCTCCCGAGTTGACCCAGCTGTACGTGTGGCTGGAATAGCCGTTCATGTGCCGCCACGACTTCGGGATGCCACGGTCACCCATCAACCACGTCACCTGATGCGCCGACTCCGGAGACAGCGTCCAGAAGTCCCACTGCATGTGGTGATCGCGAAGGTTGTTGGCAGCCATCCGCTTCTGGCTCCGGATGAAGTTCTGGAACTTCATGGGGTCGCGGATGAAGAACACCGGGGTGTTGTTGCCGACGATGTCGAGGTTGCCCTCGGTCGTGTACAGCTTCAGCGAGAAGCCGCGCGGGTCACGCCAGGTGTCTGGGCTGCCACGCTCGCCGGCCACCGTGGAGAACCTGATCACCGTCTCGGTCTTCGCGCCGGGCTGGAACACCGCCGCCTTGGTGTACTGGCTGACGTCGTTGGTCACCTCGAAGTGACCAAATGCGCCGCCGCCCTTGGCATGTGGCTGCCGCTCCGGAATACGCTCACGGTTGAAGTTGGCCATCTGCTCGATCAGGTAGTGGTCCTGAAGCAGAATCGGCCCGTCGGGACCGACCGTGAGCGAGTGCTCGACGCTGGGGATCGGCGCTCCGCCGTCCGTGGTCGCGATCTTTTCAGTCATGAACCCATCCATCTCCGGGTGGCGTCGCGGCCACTCGGGGCTGGGCCGCATCTCGTCTGACGCACCGCACGCCGTGGCATACCCACGAAGCGTCGTACGCACTCGTCACCCCGATTCGAGGCTATCGACCGGGAGGCGTCGGCGGAGCTGAACCGGGACCTTGACCCGGCCCGTCCCAGCCGGGACCGCCCGGGAAACCGGGGCCGCCCGGGAAACCGGGGCCGCCCGGGCCACCCGGCCAGCCGTGCCGCGGCCCGCCACCGTCGCGTTCCATCTGCCCCTGGCCGTGTCCGTGCTGGTGACCGCCATGGTGGTCACCAGCACGGACACGG
>NZ_MVOC01000041.1 GCF_002043095.1 Mycobacterium sp. AT1
CGGCATGCTTCATAGTGTGACAATCGTATCTGCTGAATTTGCTGGATTGCCTATTTGCGGGGGTGTCGGCACGCCGAGGAATTCGCGGACCGACTCGGTGCCGGCGAGTTGGATGTCGCTGCGCGCAACGGTCTGCCACTGGTCTTGGTCCATCGTGAACGCCAGCATGGTGTCGGGCAGAGTGTGAATCGTGGGCCGGGGGAATGCTCTACCTGGTGATGAACCCGTCGTCGACTCCGGCGGCATACAGTTCGGCCTTCGTGTGTACGGGATGACCTACGCTGGCGTACTTGTCGCGGACACGATCGATGTACTGCTTGGCGGTACTTGGTGCGACGCCCATCCGCCGAGCCACGCTGTCGAGCTTCAGGCCGCATGCGTAGAGCCGAAGGGCCTCGAGCTCGTTGTCGGACAACTTGGGGCGGTCGGCGTCATGATCGGTGACCAAGGCTTTCGCCAATGCGGGGCTCATCCACTTCTGACCGACCAGCGCGCAATTGATGGCGCCCGCAAGGTCATCGGCGCCATCGGTCTTGGCGACGACACCCGCTACACCGGCCGCGAGCATGCGTCGCACGTGTCGCGCACTGCCCAGCGCCGACACGATGAGTACCGGAACGCCACGAGCCGTGAGCTCGGCGACGATCCGCTCGTCGGCCAGGCCGCCGGCGTCGAGGTCGAGATCGAGCAGGAGCATGTCCAGCTCGTCGTGTACGACCGCCTCGATGGTGTCAGCGGTGCGCACGTCGTGTCCAAGGCCGCGGACGATCCCGGCGAGTGCTTCCCTGACCAACACGTGGTCGTCGACCACCGCGATGTGTGCCACGGTCACCACCTGATTTCGACGAGACCATCGGAGTCCGAACACCTTACATCGACACCACCCGGGAACGATGCGGCGAGGACGTCGGGTCCGGCCGCCGTCGCGCTAGCCGGCGCCAGCAGGATCATCTCGCCACCGCCGGCGGAGCGGAACACGCCCACCGACACCGCCTCATCCGGATCGCAGGCGGCGAGGACTGCGATGACGGTTCTCGACACCGCGCGAGCGGCTACCGCATCCAGAGTGCCCTCCTCGACGTTGATGTCGAGTCGAACCCTGGCCCGCTTCGCTGCGTCGATGATCCCGACGAACGCTTCTGTGACGTCACCCGACTCGTAGGGCAATCCGATCAATGCACGCAGGTAGGACTCCTCGAGCGAGGCCGCGGCACGAACGTCCGGGTCACGGATCGACGACGGCCGTTGCGAGACGGTCCGCAAGATCTCCCGGGCGTCGTCGATGAGTCCGTCGAAACCCGTGCTGCGGATAGCGATTTCGGCTGCCAACCGTTCCTGCTGCCGGCGTCCGCGCATCTCGTCGTCGATCTGGGACGCGACGGCATCGGAGAGCCTGCGTACCTGTTGACGCATCACCACGAACGCTCCGACCACCAGGGCGTCCGCTACGAGCAACGCAACGGTGGAGCCGCCGCAGCGCGCGGCGTCCTGATGAAGGGCGACCATCGAGCCGAACGCAATGATCGCCAACGCCGGCACCACGACGCGCATCCGGCCGTCCAACAGGACCAGGGCGGCACAGATCGCTGCTGCGGCATCGCCAGCCCAGCCGAGATTGGGATGCACTCCGCACACCGACTGCGCGGGTCGCGACAGTCCGTAGATCACCATTCCGCACGCCAGCAGCAGATAGGTCGCCGCGACGACAAGGAGTGGCAATCCTGCGGCCTCGCCCGCATGCCGCAAGATCAACGTCAGGGCGGCCGCAACGATCAGCCAGAGGAGCACTGCCGGGGTGACGGCTGCGACCGACCACCCGGTGCGCAGGGTCGCCGTCACCACGATGACGGCGGCGAACTGCGCGAGCATCACCGCGGAGATCCCCGTCGCCATTCGCGAGGACGCTCGCTCGAACACGTCGGATCCCACCACCGGCGGCTGCGGGGGGACCTCGATGGCCACGGCCGTGCCCTGACCGGGGACGCTCGTGACGGTGACGTACAGGCCGGCGTCCTGAGCACGCGTCGCCATCGACGATCGCGCCGGGCCGGCGTCGCCCATGCCCGACCCGGCATCGGCTAGCACGACGCGTCCCGTCCGAGGGAAGTACTCGAGACTCGCCTCGGTCACGTTCGCATGCTTGGCCACGTTCGTGGCCGCCTCCTGGACCGTGGAGAGGATTCCACGCAGTTGCCACCCTGGTTGGTCGGCAAGCCAACGGCGCAGACCGCCGGGGTCGATCGTCCGAAGGTCGACGCCCATGGTGCGGGCGTGGACGACGATGTCGTCGATCGACGTTGCGGCCTCGTCGCGTCGTCTTTGTAGGGCGTCGACCGCCCGCACGTCGTCGGCGCAGCGTCGCGCGATGACGTCGTCCTGGCTGACGATCCGCCCCGTGGCTATCGCGCCCAACGTGTTGACGACCGTGTCGTGGAGCAGTCGCGCCCTGCGCCGTCCGGCGTCGGCCTCGAGTTTCTTGCGGGCCAGCGACCGATCGGCCGTCAGTCGTATACGAGCGCGCAGGTCGGCTTCCCTTGCGACGGAGCGTAACTCGCGTATTGCAACGCCCGCCGCGCATGCCGAGGCCAACGAGTTCAACGGCAGGAGAACGAGATAGCTGAACGCGTAAGGCGTGAGCTCAACGACCGATACCGCCAGGGATGCACAGATGGCCAGGCTGATCGCGAAGCTGCTCGATAGCGCTGCAGGCAAGCCGAGCAACAGTCCGGCGAGAATCGACGCCGAGATGCCGATGTTCAGAGCTGCCCGCAGCAGTTCGGTGGCCCCGGTCGCCGCCTGCGCGGCGACCGCGACTCCGATGACTGCCCACGTCACGAGCAGGGCCGGTGGAGCAAGTCGCTTGAGCAGGACCAGCGTCCAGACCACGGCGTGGCTGCCGAAGGCGAGCGCGATGATGGGGAGCCGGTCGAGGTCGTCGGAGTTGCCGACGATCAACAGGCATTGCATGGTGGGAGCCAAGGCTGCCCAGAACAACGCCGCGGTGATGAGTGCCCGATCGACACCGATTCCGTGGCGCTGATCCATGACCGGAGCCGGGCTGCCGGATGCCCGTGCGATCACCGAGCGCCACGACATCTGCCCGCCCATCGTCGCCCCGACATCAGCGATGTCAGGGTAACGGGTCGAGGCCTGCCGAGCCGCTCAAGGACGTCGCGTGAAACCGATGTCGTCGCCGATGACCGTCGCCGGGCCGATCGGCAATTTCTCGGCGTCCGCACCGGCGACCTTCACGAATTCGATCTTCTCCCGCCATGCCATGCGGAGCAGATCTTCGAAGGCCATGGTGGTGAGTTGTTCACCGGGACAGCGTCGATAGCCAAAGCCGAACGGAGCAAATCCGGCGTAGTCGCACACCGGGAGTGGACGATCGTCGACGACACCGAACACCGTGCCGAAGGCACTGTTGTGCAACGCCGCCTTTCGTCCGTCCTTGACGTCGAACGACGCCTTCGGGTCGAAGGGGCACTGCGCCAATCCCATTTGCTTGATGCGTGCTTCGTCGACCTGTGCACTGGTGGGTGCCTGCACGTAACGGGACGGGTCGAATGCCTCGGGATTGACCCACTGCACCGGATCCAGGCTGGTCGAGGTGTGCGGACTGACGATGTAGTTGTGCCGCTCGAAGGCCGGTGGCCGGGTCTCCTCGAGCGCGGAGATGCTGCCGCCGTTGGGTGAGATGATCCGAAAGAGCTCCATGACGAAGCGCTCCAGCGGTGGAAAGGCGCTTCCGTCCGGGGTGTCGAACGGCCCGGACATGATCTTCTGGTATTCGGCTTTGACCTGTTCGTCACCGCCCTCGCGGCCGAGCTTGGTCATCACGTTGTAGAGACTGTTACCCCACTGGCTGAACGCGACGAAGTTGTGGAAGCACTCGAAGACCACGTCCTTGTGGTTGAAGTACTCGCTCTCTTCGCCGTTCTTGAGCCAGTACCACCCGAACGTCTTCTCCGGCTGCGGCGTCTTGCCGGACTGAATGTCCTTGAGCCGGTCGTCGATCCACGACTTGAGGAACGCAAGATTCTTGCGGACGGTCATGTAATTGTCGTAGACGATCCTCTGGGTCGGATCGCGGTAGGCGAGCACGGTATTGAAGCTGGCGCCGATCTGACGCACCTCCGGCGGCAGATCCTTGCCCTTCACGCCCAGGTGCAGATCCCAGTAGAGATCCCAGAAGGTGTCGAGATAGATCCGCATCAACGGCTTGCCCGCGTTGTTCGGACTGAACAGCCCGTCGAAGAACCCGACGATCTTCTGCTGGTACATGCCTTCGTACAGGTCGGGCGTCACCGCCGACATGTAGATCCGCTTGCGCCGGTTGTCGGGTCCGCGCTTCTCCAACCCCTGCAGGAACACCGTCACGCCGTCTTCCGGTGCGGGCTTCCAGCTTTCGCTGAGCAGACCCCACAGGTCGTAGGGAAGGGCGTTCTCCTTCGTCAGGGCGACGTCGATCATCGGGAGGACGGGACGTTCACCATCGGAGAGCGTGTTCAGATACCAAGGCAGGATGGCGTGCTCGACGTAGTCGGCGTCGAATTCGGCGAGGTACTGGGCGCGCAGTTTCGCGATGGCAGCCGCCATCTGATCATCGGACGCGGCCGCGGGGGAGCTGGTGGGGGAGGAGTTCGCACAGCCGGCCATTGCCGTGAGTCCGGCTACGGCACCTGCTCCGCCTGCGATGAATGCACGCCGTCTCACGGTCGTCTCTCCTGTCGATCCAAGTCTGATCTGCCGAATACGTTTTCGCGCAGCGTATTTCGTTGCCCTTCGCGGCAGTGTGATGTCGCCAGACTAGCCGCAGCGCAGCGGCGGACGCCTGGCGTCGCAGGATCGCGGCACATTTGTCCCCCGAAGAGGGGACAGAAAGGGCGTTTACATGCTGCTGCAACATGAAATCCTGGACCTTCTGAAGCGGGACATCGCCACGCCGTCAACGATTTCGGCGGCTCGACGCCTAGGTTTCAGTTCCACTGAACCCGCCGAAATTGGGTGTTACGCTTCCGCCGACATTTGAACTGAAATGAGGGTTGACATGGTCAAAGTCATTTGGGCGTCAACGATCGTCGCTGGGGGCGTCATCGCGGCGGGGATCTCTACGGGCGTCACCGCGTGGGCTGATGGGCCTGGTGGCTATGTCGAGGACACGAGTCAAATCTCCGAGGCGGTCGGTACCGGTGTGTTCGACGGCGCTCTAGCCGGATTCCGCGCGACCGGCACCACCAATGACGAGGCTTCGGCACGTGTCGTCGCGGCGTGTGAGGCCGCCGGGGGGCAAGCGTGCACCAGCGACGAGGTCACCAACGACGATCTCTGCATCCTGTCATTGGCCGATAACACGAACAGTGTCGTTGCCGGCGGCGCCGGGGCAACCATCGAGGCCGCCCGTGGTGATGCGGTCGCGCGGGCGGCGGCCAACGGTACGCCCCTTTCGCCAGCTGCCACCATCGTGATCTCGGCGTGCCCGTAGGAGTAGAGGCCATAGACGTTGCAGTACAAGACCATTGACATCGAGTACCGGCCCGAAAGGCAGAACACGCATGACACATCGGGGTAAATCATCAACATTGTTGGTCGTGACTGCGGCAGTCGTGGCCTTGGTCTCGGCTCCGGCCGCCGAGGCTCGAGCGACCTGCCAAACTGCGGGTGGTACGACGACCACCTGCCAAACCAATGGCAGTACGTCCATCAAGGTCGTGCCGGGGACGACGGCACCTCCCGCCTACACGGTCGCCTTTCCGTGGTTTGGCCGCCGCTGGTGACGATGTCGGTGGAGGTGGCGCTCAACCTGAAGACCATTGCCGGTGCCGCGTGGCCGCGAGCCACTGATTGGGTGCCGGGTAGATAGTGGTACGAAACCCGTAGACGGCGAGTGTGGGTCGGCACCCACCGGGGACACGACGGCTGACACGGGAGGCACGCGGTGGATGTTCATGTCGATGGAGTCGCGCAGGTCGTGTCGACGGGGCACTTGCCAGGCGGGGACGAGGTCTCGTCGTTGGTCGACGACGCCCACACCCGGTATCGGCAGGATGCCAGCGGTTCAGTGGCCGACTTCATACCGGTACTCGCCCAGGCCGATCCCACCTTGTTCGGCGTGTGCGTCGCCGACGTCGACGGCGAGCTGCACGCGTCGGGTGATACCGATGTCGAGTTCTCGATTCAGTCGATCTCGAAGGCGTTCGTGTACGCGTTGGTGTGCGAGGAGTTCGGGCACGCCGTCGTGGGTGAGCGGATCGGAGTGAACAACACCGGTCTGCCGTTCAATTCGGTGGTGGCCATCGAACTCAACGACGGACATCCGATGAACCCAATGGTCAACGCCGGGGCGATCGCGACGACGGCACTGATGCCGGGGGCCACCCCGGCCGAACAGTGGAACTCCATCCACGAGGGCCTATCCCGCTTTGCGGGAAGGTCGCTGACCGTCGATGACGTTGTGTATCAATCGGAATCACACACCAATCAACGCAACCAGGCCATCGCTCGACTGCTGGAATCTTATGGCCGCATCGACCTCGACCCCCTCGCCGTCGTCGACCTCTACACCAAACAGTGCGCCCTGCGGGTCAACGTCACCGATCTTGCCGTCATGGGCGCCACCCTCGCCGATGGCGGGGTCAATCCCCGCACCGGCGAGCAGGTGGTATCCGCTCAGGTGTGTCGCGACACCCTGGCGATCCTGGCGGCCAATGGTCTCTACGAGCGCTCCGGGGAATGGCTGTTCGAGATCGGGCTGCCCGGCAAGTCCGGTGTATCGGGCGGAATCGTCTCCGTGGCGCCAGGAAAGGCGGGTATCGGTGTGTTTTCTCCACCGCTGGACTTCGCCGGGAACAGTGTGCGCGGACAACACGCCACTGCCTATTTGTCCCGAGTCCTCGGGCTCAACATCTTCGCATCCGACGTACATGCACCCGCAGTGAAAGGCCACCGGATCTGACGCCCGTGGACACCGAATTCGCCGGAATCGATCCGTCGCCGCTCAGGACGGCCGCACCGTCCACCATCTCGGCGCTGGCGGCGCCCGTGGCGCCGACCGTCACCGATCCGGCTCCCGCGGTCACCGAGGGTGCGGACGCCGGCGTCAACGGCGTTCCCCTGTCCGGAGCGCCGAGCACCAAGCCCGCGACTCAGCGCACTTGCACAGCTCGACGATCTTGGTGCACCGCGACCAGCGCGAGTGCGAGAGTGGCCCATCGCCACGGGGATCGCGGCGCGGGCCGTGCCGACGGGGCCGGCAGCTCATCGTGGGGCTGGGCGGCATGCTTCATAGTGTGACAATCGTATCTGCTGAATTTGCTGGATTGCCTATTTGCGGGGGTGTTGGCACGCCGAGGAATTCGCGGGCCGACTCGGTGCCCGCGAGTTGGATGTCGCTGCGCGCAACGGTCTGCCACTGGTCTCGGTCCATCGTGAACGCCAGCATGGTGTCGGGTCGATCGCGGCGAATCTCGCGAACCGGGCGCTGTTCGGTGTAGGGCAGCGACCTGGTGACGCGCAGTGAGGCGACGTTGTCGTGCCAGGCGCGGGTGCAAGCGGTGTCGCCGTTCAAACCGGCGAAGATCAGGTGCAGTGCCGCCTGACGCATCTCCCGGCCGAGCCCGCGACCCTGGTACCGGCGGCCGATCCACGAGCCCGTCGTCACGGTGCGGGCGGTGGGAAAGTGTTCGGCGCTGAGCGTGCAGACGCCCAAGAGGGTGCCGTCTCGGTGACGGGTCGCGAGGTTGAGAGTCCAACGCTCAGTGGTGGTGTCGGCTCTACAGCGCCAGAAGTACCGCACCGCGTCGCGCTGCAGAGCCGGCGGCGGAACGTCGGTCCACGGCTCGGAGAACGGCATGGTCTCCGGATCGTGAATCCCTTGCGCGGCCAGATCGGCGAGTTCGCCGGCAACGTCGTCGGTCACGTAGCGCAGCGACAGGCGCGGAGTCGACACGTGGAGGTCGAACAGCGGCCAGATCGCGGCGGTCACGCTGTCATCGGATCGCATCCGGGGTGACGAGCGCAACCCCTTTCGTGGCGTGGTCGACCTCCGGCGCTACCGTGGAGGGGTGTCCCGAGACAAACCTCTGGGCTTCGACCTGCAAACAGACCGGGCCACGTCGGCGCGCATGCAGCGCCAACGCCGACGTGACACGTCGATCGAGGTGGCGTTGCGGTCGCGTCTGCACGAGGCCGGGCTGAGGTATCGGATTCATCAGCGGCCGTTGCCCGGTCTGCGGCGCGAAGCCGACATCGTCTTTCGGCGAGCCAAGGTGGCGGTCTTCGTGGACGGGTGTTTTTGGCATGGCTGCCCGCTGCACTCCACGAAACCGAAGCGCAACAACGACTTCTGGGCGGCGAAGATCGAGGGGAACAGTGCGAGGGATCGGGCGACCGACGAGGCTCTGCGCGATGCCGGCTGGGTGCCCGTCCGGGTGTGGGAACACGAATCCGCAGAGGACGCCGCCGCGACGGTTCGGCAGATCGTCGAAAGCCGTTCAGGCCGAAGTTGATTCGACGAACTCGCGGAGCGGGTTCATGTCGTGTTCCCACAGGATTGTCACGCCTCGGTCTTGGGCAGTAACGAGGCAGGACAGGTCGAACACCCCGGCCAGGATCACGCCGGTGAGAGCTTGGCTGCCGAAGTGCGCACGCCAAGCGTCGGACTTGCCGCCGACCTCGCGGTTGACGCGCTTCCAGCCGTTCTTCGGGCCGTTGGACACCTTGCATTCGAGCGCGAGCAGCCGGCCGTCGAACAGTCGGGCCGGCACGTCGCACTTCGCTCCGGCGAGTCGGCGTTCCCGACTGTAGCCACCGCGTGGCATGTCGTCGATGAATTGGATTGGCGCGCGGGAGACTTCGAGCGTCAAGCCCGCATCGTCGAGTGTCTTCGCCGTCATCGTCTCCTGGCGGGACGAGGCCTCACCGCGTCGTTCCGTACCGGTCTGTTGGGCGGCCCAGAGCACTGTCGTGGCCATGATCGCCATTTCCCGCTCGTCCGGCCACGGCGGCCGCCCCTGTGCGAGCCAGGGGAACCGCACCGGGTCGACGACGACGCGAATCGCCTCCGCCGTGTCCTCGGCGTAGTCCGGCGGCACGGAGCGAAACTTCGGACCGCCGACGAGGGTCCACAGATCCTCCTGGCTGATCGGCGGCCCGCACAGATAACGGCAGGCCTGCCAGGCCTGCGGATCGGCCTTGAAGACGGCGCCGGTGAGGTTCTGGATGTCGTCGGACGCCTCGAAGACCTGCTCGACCCGTGGCCGGAGTTGGTTGTACATGCGCTGGAAGGCCTTGGGGCCCTCCTCGCGGCGGAGGTGGGTGAAGGCGTCCTCGGCGGTGTCGCGGGCGGCCTTCAATTCCGCTGCCGTCCACTGGGGCGGGGCGACGAACGTTGGCGACACCAGGCCGAGTCTGCCATTGGGCCGCCTGGCGTCCGGCCGACACGCTACTTGTCGGCGAGGATCCTGGTGCGCAGGCTTCCGTTGACCCGGTGCTCCGCCTCGGTGTAGCGAACGCGCTTGGTCAAATAGTCGGGCCACGGCGGCATCGGCGGTGGTGTGTCGGCGGGGCCGTTGCGGACCGACTCGAGCAGGGTGCGGCCGATGGCTTCCACCGCGTCGATCTGAACGGCGTTGCCGATGTGACGGAAGAAGTTGCCGGTCTTGCCGGCGAATCGCCAGTCGCGCGGAAAGCCTTGCAGCGCAGCGCATTCCTGCCACGTCAGGCGTCGAATGTCGTGGTCCTCGGGCAGCCTGATCCAGTCGGGCGTCGATGCGGTCCTGATGGTACGCGACGGCAGGCCCAGGTCGGCGAGGAACGCGTCCTGCCGGTAGCCCCACTGCCCGCCAGGGCGGTTGTTCATCACGCGGCCCTTCGTGCGGAGGCCGGTGCCAGGGGTCAGCTGCCGCAGCGCGTCGCCGTCGATTCCATTGGGTCGGACGACGGCGTCGTACTGCGCGGGCGGCAGCGAGTCGAGGAGCTCGCCGAGCGACACCCACGGTTTGAGTCCGTTCTCGCCGTATCGGTGATGGGTGGGCTCGGGGAACTCCGGAAGCTCGTGGTCCGCGGTGGCGATCAGGTAGAGACGGACGCGGCGTTGCGCGGCGCCGTAGTCGGCGGCGTTGAGCGTGGCTATGCGACTGGAGTAGCCGAGGTCGCGGAGGTCGTGCTGGATGCTGCGCAGGACCTCGCCGGGTGCGCCCTTCGGACCGACCGCGGTGACGAGCCCGCGGACGTTCTCGAACAGCACGTAGCGCGGCTGGAGTTCCTCGACGAGGCGAATCATGTGGGCGATCAGCTGGCCACGGGAGTCCTTGAGGCCCTTCTGGTGACCCGCCGAAGACCAGGGCTGACACGGTGGCCCGCCGGCCAGCAGGTCGGGGCGCCAGTCGGCGGCGGCGGTGCGTGGACGCAGCTCGTCGGCGGTCAGCGTCGCGACGTCCTTCTCGATCAGGGCGGTCTTGGCCAGGTGCTTGCCGCGTCGGCCCTTGATCGGGATGCCGGCGGCCTTGCTGGCGCGGAGGGTCTCCATGGCGTCCTGGGCGTGGTCGGTCGCGACGACGACGTCCCAACCAGCGCGTTCGAGTGCGATGTCGAAACCGCCGGCCCCGGCGAACAGGCTCACCACCTGAGCCTTGCGCGTACTACGCGGTGCCACCGCAACCCCTTCCGTGCATCGAACGGCCGTTCGACATCAGGTATACAGCCTCGCACCGACAAGAATCCCATGCCATTGTCGTCGACGGCCGCCCCGTTCGGGGGACGCGCGCCGTAACCGGGTCACCACCAGATGGCGACGGCGCACGCGATCCCGAGCGCCGCGGTGACCGCCCCCGTGAGAGCGACGGCCCACCCTGCCGGCTCGACGTCGCCGCCCGCGTCGCTCAGTCGGCTGCGGCGGACGAGGGCTGCCATCGCGGCTCCGAACAGTGCGACGAGCGCGATGATCGCGTGCCCGTGCACCAGCGTCTCCCCGGAGCGGAAGGCCAGCAGGATGCCGACGGCCATGAAGCTGAATGCAGTTCTCTCCCAACCGAGGTGAGTCCGTTGCCGTTGCAGGCTCACGGCTGGCTCAGCAGAATCATGACGAGCACCGCCACACACGTGACGAGCAGAAAGACCGTCAGCGCGACAGGCAGCCGGGTCGGCGGCAGGACGTCGTCTTCCCGCATCGCGCGCTGCACCTGCTGCCAACGGCGCACCGACGCCACCGCCATCAGCGCACCCGCGGCCACCAGCAGTGTCGCCAACCCGTGCCGACCCCACGACACCGGAAACGGGGGAAGCAACTGGGCGACCGCTACGCCACCGGCGATCAAGGCCAGCGCCGTCCTGATCCAGGCCAGGAAGGTGCGTTCGTTGGCGAGGGTGAAACGGTAGTCGGGCTCGGTCCCTCGTTCCGCGTGTGGTGCGGTCATGCGCCGTACCGTAACCAAATGGGCAGGCACTGGTCGAGTTGTTGCGCGAACTTCTCCAGGCCGACGCGGTGTTCGGTGTTTCCCGTAGGGTCCACTCGCTGACCGGGAAACGCGATGCCGATGCCGAAGAGGCCAGGGGCGACGATCCCGTTGGCGGGATTGTGCCGCAACGGACCCCACTGCGGCGCATCGACTCTGCGCGGCTCGAATCCGACGGTGTAGACCACCCGATCGCACTGCCCGAGTAGTTCCCCGAATCGGGGATCGTCGACGTGGCAACGCTTTAGGCGATCGGGTAGCCGACCGTCGACGTTGTCGCGTGCCCACTGGGCCGCGTTGCCCTTGAGCCCGGTGTCGTCGAACAACGTCCAGTCCTCGAACTCGACGGCGTAGCGCAACGGGTGTTGGTAGAAGTTCACGATCTTCGCCACCGGCTGGGCCAGCAGATTGGGCAGGGCAATCATCGTCGAGTGCGACGAGCCAAACACGGCGACCGTCGCCCCCTCGAGGCTTTCCGTCGCCAACTTCTGCGGGTCGACGACGACGTCGAGAGGGATCTCGTGAAGTCCGGGATGGGAGAGCGTGCGTGGGTCGGACCCGATGGCCATGACCACGTTGTCGGAGGTGAGGACGGACTGTTCGGTGTGCACCGCCCAACGTCGCTCGCTCAACTCCAGCCGGGTGGCCCTCGTCTTGTGAGCGGCGACCCGGCCGGTCAGCCGCCCGGTGATCCAGTGCAGCGGCTCCGCCACGGCTCCGAGCAGACACGTGTCGCGCGGATCGACCCCACGGATCTGGAAGTCTGGTGCATTGGCGAAGTCGAACGCCGGCGTCGACTCGAGGAAGCGCAGGAAGCTGCTGGTGCGGGTGTTGCTCGACACCACGGACCACTTGGTTCCGAAGTCACCCACCACGAATTCCGGATCCACCCAGGCGATCTCACGTGCAGGCACGCCGCAGTCGATCAGCCGGCCCACTGTGGCAATCCCGGCGGGGCCTGCACCGAGGACTGTCCACCGGTAATGCGTCGTAGCCATGGGGAGCGCGCCTTTCGTCGTACCTGATGTGATGCCGGACGGCGCCACGCATTCCATGGTCGACGTAGCGGGCGCTCGGCAGTAGCGGCCGCGACGTTGTGAACTCACAAGCTGGCTTTGTGAGTTCTGGGCGACCTGTCAGGTGGCGGAGGTGCCGCGCTGCAGCCGCTGCATCGTCTGGATGTGGCCAAGGAGGTCGCGAACCGCGCCCGCCGGCGGCATCCGGCCACCGACCCAAATGGCCCGAAGTTGGCGTCGCAGATCCAGTTCGGGGGTTGAGACCTCCCGCAGCCGGCCGAAGGCGAGATCGTCGGCGATCGACAGTCGGCTCATCACGGCGGGCGCCTGGCTGGACAAGACGGCCGCCCGGACCGCCGCAGCCGAGGAGAGCTCGAGGACCGGCGGCGCCTGCTGCTCGAGATCGCATCCCGCATGCTGGAGTGCGGCGATCAGCGAATCGCGGGTACCCGAACCGGTTTCACGCGAAATGAGGGGCGTCTGCGCGAGTTCGGCTGGGCCGACCGGCCGTGGGCGTCGTGCCCACTTGTGGTCGGGGGCCACCACGACCACCAACTCGTCAGATTCCACCACCTTGCTACGCAAATTCATTGGTGTGGAGGGGCTTTCGATGAATCCGACGTCCGCCGCACCGTCGGTGACGTCGGCGACGGCGTGACTGCTGTTGGTGGCTGTCAACGTCACCTCGGGGACGGGTGTCCCGCGGCGTGCCGCCGCCGTCCGCAAGGACATCAGCCAGCGTGGCAACAGCTGCTCGGCGATTGTCTGACTGGCCGATATCTTGATGCGGCTGCGGGCATCTGAGCGTAGTGACGCCAACCCGGCGTCCACGTGATGGGCGACGTCGAGCAGTTGGTGAGCCCATTCGGCGACGACCACGCCTGCGGGCGTCAGCTGGGAGCCGCGAGGCGTCCTGACGGCGAGCTGCACGCCGATGCGGGCCTCCACCGACGCCAATCGTGCCGACACCGCCTGTTGGGTCAGGCCGACCTTCTTGGCGGCCGCACCGAGGCTGCCCGTTTCGGCGATGGCCAGCAGCACCTCGAACTCGGTGAGGTCGGGCATGCGCGAACTGAGGGGCATGACGTGAATGCAAGCACAGCGCGACGCATGCCGCAGGGGCTTGCCGCTCACAACGAGCCCTTGTGGGTTCACAGGAGTGAGCCGTCTACCGGATGTCATCACGCGGGCGAAACATGAGAACCAGCACCTCACAACCCAATTCAGGAGGCACTCGACATGAAACACGTAAACGCGATCAAGGGCGGGGTCGGCTTCGCCACCGCATGTGCGGTCGCGGCGATCGGGGTCGCGATCGGGCTGGCCCCGACTGCTGGCGCCAGTACCGATCCAGACCTCCCCTACGGCGCCACCCCGACGACCTCGACCGCGCCGACGTACCACGTCGACGACCAGGACGAGGTGGATACGTCAGGAGGATTCGTCGATCGCCCATTCTGAGCCCCCGCCACCGACCGCTGACATACATCATCATCACCACGAGGAGATCGACATGAAGGTTCATCACATCGGCGCATTACTGGCCGCGGCCGCCGCGGCGACGACGATCGCCGCCGCTCCAGCCGCCTTGGCGGACGTGATCGTGGTCCAACATCCCGGCAATGCCGAGATCACCACCACACCAGGTGCGGCCGTGAAGCACGCAGCAGAGCTTCAGGAACCCTTCGGTGACGGACCGTTCTTGGTATTCCACCACTGACCCGTTGGGCCGCGGTGTGCGGTGCGACCCGGGTGCCGCACACCGGGAGACCTGGTGGAGAACAGCGTGACGCAACTCAACGTGGAGCCGATGACGGGAATCGAACCCGCGTATTCAGCTTGGGAAGCTGATGTTCTGCCATTGAACTACATCGGCCTGACCAGCCGGGCTGGTGATCACGAAGGTTAGCACCCCCGGTCACCGGGCTTGATCGGAGTAGTGGCCTGCAGCCCTGGCGGCTGCAGGCCGAGTGTGAAGTTGTGTGACGGTTGAGTGCGGAATGTGGTGAACAACTGCACGTTCGGCGGCCGCGCGGTTCGCCGTCAGGCCAGCGGCGTGAACGCCTCGGCCAGCGCCCGGTAGGCGTCCAGGCGCTCAGGGCCCCTGGGCATCCCGAAGTCGGGGACGATCACCTCGTCGACGCCCTCGTCGCGCCACGTCGCGGCGGCCTCGGCGATCCGCGACGCCGGCCCGTAGACCACCGGTTGCGGCATCGACTCGGCGGCGGCTTTGGCCTTGGCTTCGGCCTCCGCCGAATCGGTGACCATCACCACGGCCTGCGTCGAGCGCCACACGGTGGCCGGATCGCGGCCCTCCTTCTCGCATGCCGCGTCCAGCACCACCGAGCGCTCGCCGAACTCACCCGGCGCGGACCACTGATTCCACTCCTGGGCGTGCCGCGCGATCAGCCGCAGCATCCGCGGGCCGGTCCCGCCGACCAGCAGCGGCAGCGGCGCCTGCACCGGCTTCGGCTCGCACAGCGCGTCGGTCAACTGGTAGTACTGCCCGTCGAACGTCGTCGTCTCGTTGGTCAGCAGCCCCGAGATGACCTCGAGCCCCTCGGCGAAGCGGTCGACCCGCTCCTTGGGGGCGCCCAACGCCAAGCCGTACTGCTCGTGCTCCGTCTCCTGCCAGCCCGCGCCGAGCCCAAGGGTGAAGCGGCCATTGCTGATTCGGTCGATCGTCACCGCGAGATTGGCCACCACGGCCGGGTGCCGGAACGTCATCGACAACACCAGGTTGGCCAACCGGACCTGCGACGTGACCGTGGCCAGCGCGGCCATCACGGCGGTGGCTTCCAGCCAGTCGCTCGTCTGGCCCGTTTTGTCGCCAGGGGACATGAAGTGATCGGCAACGTAGACCGAATGCCAGAACCCGTCGTCGGCGAACTGCGCGAGTTCGAGCATGTCGTTCCACGGTTGAGTCGTCGATGGCCACACGGAAAATCGCACGCCGCGAGTTTAGGGACGAACGCCGAGAGCCCGCTGGGAACGGCCCGCCCGCTAGGCTCGTCGGGTGCTGCTCTCCGATCGCGACATTCGGGCCGAGATCTCCGCAGGCCGCCTGGCAATTGACCCGTTCGACGACAGCCTCATCCAGCCCTCGAGCGTCGACGTTCGGCTCGACAACCTGTTCCGGGTCTTCAACAACACCCGCTACACCCACATCGACCCCGCGCTGCGGCAGGACGACCTGACGACCCTGGTCGAGCCGAAGGAAGACGAACCCTTCGTGCTGCATCCCGGCGAGTTCGTGCTCGGGTCGACGCTGGAGCGCTGCGCGCTTCCCGACGACCTCGCAGGCCGACTGGAGGGCAAGTCGTCACTCGGCCGCCTTGGCCTGCTGACCCACTCGACGGCCGGTTTCATCGACCCCGGGTTCAGTGGCCACATCACCCTCGAGCTGTCCAACGTGGCCAATCTGCCGATCACGCTGTGGCCAGGGATGAAGATCGGCCAGCTGTGCCTGTTGCGCCTGACCAGCCCCGCCGAACACCCATATGGCAGCGCGAAGGTCGGCTCGAAGTATCAGGGCCAGCGCGGTCCGACCCCGTCGAAGTCCTACCAAAACTTCCTCAGGCACTGACCCGGCGGCCGCGGGTAGGGTCGAAAACGCGGGTTGAAGCCCGCCGCGTCCGATGTAACGATTGCAGCGGTGACGGCGATGGAACGTAGGGCGCGCTACGCGCGTTTTAGCCTCTGTGGAAACAGAATACGACGGCACAGCTAACACTTTGGAGGGGTTCGTGGACATCGTACTTGGTGTGTCCTTGACGCCAAAGACAGTGCGACTCGTGCTGGTCGAGGGCAACGAAGCCGACGGCGAGATCGTCGACCACGACACCTTCGACGTCACACCGTCCGACGGCTCGGCAACGCCCAGCGCGTCCGCGCAGGTGGTCGCCGCCGTCCAGGGAACGCTGGAAAGCGCCCGCGAAGGCGGTCACCAACTAAAGGCCATCGGCGTCACCTGGAGTGACCACGAAGAGGCCGCGAAGCTGCGCGACGCGCTGGCCGCCGCGGGCGTCGACGACGCGATCCTGGTCTCCGAACTCCACGCCGCGGGAGCCCTCGCCCAAACCGCTGGCCGTGCGGTGGGCTACGAGACCACCGGCCTGCTCTTCCTCGACCGCGACACCGCGACGCTGTCGGTCGTGCGCACCGACGACGGCTCCATCGTGAAGGTGCTCAGCAGGAGCCTGCACAGCACCGACGCCATGGCAGTGCTGTCCGACATGGCCTCGGCCGCCGCCGCGCAGGACTCTCCGCCGCAGGGCATGTTCGTCGTCGGGTCCGGCGTCGACGTCGCGTCGGTCAAGGCTCACCTTCAAGACCTGGTCGACGTGCCCGTCAACGCCCCCGAGGAGTCGGGTCTGGCGCTGGCCCGCGGTGCGGCGATCGCGGCGGCCAACGCCCCGATCTTCGACGCGTCGACGGTCGGCCTGGCCTACTCGCAGGACCCCGATGGCGTCACCGCGGGCAACGACTACCCAGGGCTGTCCGGTGCCGCCACCGAGATGCGCCTGGTCGGGGTGGACGCCCCGCTGGGCTCCGACGACCTCGGTTTCCCCGACGAAGCGCCGGCCGAAGAGGGCCGCAAGCCGTTCCTCCTGGTGGGCAGCGCGCTGACGTCGGTGTTCGTCATCGGTGTCATCGCCCTGGTCATCTCGTTGGCCGTGAGCATTCGCCCGACCGCCGATCAGCGCCCCGATCCCGGTCAGAGCGCGATCGTGCCGAACGCCGCGGCGCCGGCGGCACCCCTGCCGGAGATCGCGCCGCAGCCAAGCGCCGCTCCTGCCCCGCCCGTCGCCGCGCCTCCAGCGGAGACCATCAAGGCGCCGATCCCGGTCGTCCAGCAGGAGCAGGCTCCGAAGCGTCAGGTCTACGTCGCGCCGCCGGAGGCACCACCCGCGCCGGCTCCCGATCCGCCTGCCGCACCGCCCGCGCCGGAACCCGCCCCGGTGGTCGCCCCGCCGGTCCCCGCGGTGATACCGCCGTTGCTGCCCAACGTCTTCGCTCCGCCGGTGCAGCAATATCCGCAGTACAACCAGTATCCGCAGTACAACCAGTACCCCCAGTACAACCAGTACCCGCAACAGCAGGCGCCGTGGCAGCCGCAGCGTCCGCCGTGGCAGCAGCCGCAGAATCCGTGGCAGCCGCCAAGCAACCAGGGCCCGTCGAATGACGACGACTGGCCCGGCTCCGGCGGTCACAACGGCTGGCCGGGCTCCGGTGGCAACGACGGCCGACCGGGTCGCGGGGACGACGGTGGACCCCGTGGCGGGGGTGGCGGGGGCGGTAAGAACTGCTTCCTCATCTTCTGCGCGCCTGCGGGCCGCTAGCCGGGACACCCCGACTCGTCACCTAGCGTTGGTCTGCCGCTCGGTGTCACGTTGCGGTTAGCTCATCGCACAGGCCTACTCAGGCACTATGCGATGCACTGTGTTCGGTACGGGGTACCTCGGCGCGACCCACGCGGCCGGCATGGCCGAACTCGGTCACGAGGTCATCGGCATCGACGTCGACCCTGGCAAGGTGGCCAAGCTCGCCTCGGGTGAGATCCCGTTCTACGAGCCCGGGCTGCGAAAGGTGCTGCGCGACAACCTCGAAGCGGGCCGTCTGCAGTTCACCACCGACTACGACGCGGCAGTCGACTTCGCCGACGTTCACTTCCTCGGCGTCGGAACGCCCCAGAAGAAGGGTGAGTACGGCGCCGACCTGCGCCACGTGCACGCGGTCGTGGACACGCTGGTGCCTCGGCTCAAGCGGTCCGCGGTGATCGTCGGCAAGTCGACGGTGCCGGTCGGCACTGCGGCGGACCTCTCCGAGCGAGCCCGGCTGCTGGCGCCGTCGGGAGTCAGCGTGGAGATCGCCTGGAACCCCGAATTCCTCCGGGAGGGCTTCGCCGTGCAGGACACCCTGCACCCCGATCGCATCGTGCTTGGCGTGCAACCGGATTCACGTCTGCCCGAGGCCGCGATGCGCCAGCTGTACGCCCCCATCCTCGAGACCGGTGTGCCGCTGCTGGTGACCGACCTGCAGACCGCCGAGCTGGTCAAGGTGTCGGCGAACGCCTTCCTCGCCACCAAGATCTCGTTCATCAACGCCATTTCCGAGGTGTGCGAGGCGGCGGACGCCGACGTGACCATGCTGGCCGACGCGCTCGGCTACGACCCGCGGATCGGGCGGCGATTCCTCAACGCCGGCTTGGGTTTTGGTGGCGGGTGCCTGCCGAAGGACATTCGGGCGTTCATGGCCCGCGCCGGTGAATTGGGCGCCAATCACGCGCTGACCTTCCTTCGCGAGGTGGACAGCATCAACATGCGCCGTCGCACCCGGATGGTGGAGTTGGCGACCACGGCGTGCGGCGGGTCGCTGCTAGGGGCCAACGTCGCCGTCCTCGGCGCGGCCTTCAAGCCGGAATCCGACGACGTGCGTGACTCGCCCGCACTGAACGTCGCCGGCCTGCTTCAACTCAACGGCGCCGCCGTGAACGTCTACGACCCCAAGGCGATGGACAACTCGCGGCGCGTCTTCCCCACGCTGAACTACTCCGCGTCGGTACTCGAGGCGTGCGACCGGGCCGACGCCGTCCTGGTGCTCACCGAGTGGCAGGAGTTCGTCGACCTCGACCCGGCCGAGCTCGCCGCGACGGTCCGCTCGAGGGTCGTCGTCGACGGCCGCAACTGCCTCGACGTGGAGAAATGGCAGTCGGCAGGCTGGCGGGTGTTCGCGTTGGGCCGCCGGATACCGGAGCCGTTGGCGTCCTGGCGTCGTAGCGTGGAGGCATGACCGTCTACGCGCTGAACCTGTTCGACGTCGCCGATCGCGACGAGTACCTGGCCTACTCCAAGCGGTCGGTCGCCGAGGTCGCCAGGTACGGCGGCAAGGTCGTGGCGTTGGGCAAGTTCCGCGAAAACGTCCAAGGCGAGGTCGCAGGTCGGCAGGTGCTGATCCTGGTGGAGTGGCCCGACCAGGGTGCCTTCGACGGCTATTGCAACGATCCGACGCTGGCCGATCTGCACGCGCACCGCGAGAACGGAACGTCGGCGTACGTCTGGCAACTCTTCGACCGGTTGGACGATTTGCGACCGGTGCTTAAGCTCGGGTCATGACGCGGGCAACCAGGCCGAAGATCAGACAGCGACTGCACTGGTTCGCGCTGCACGGGGTGATTCGTGGCCTGGCGTCCTACGGTGCCAAGCACGGCGAGATGCAGGGCAGGTTGATCGCCGACCCCGCGGTGCGCGCCGATCCCGGTGGCTTCGCCGACGAACTCCGCGAGCACGGCACGATCGTCCGCGGTCGCGCGGCGTGGTTGACCGCCGATCATGCGGTGGCGCACCAACTTCTGCGATCCGACGACTTCTCCGTCACCGCGATCGGCAAGACCCTGCCGGGCCCGTTGGGGTGGCTGGAGCAGAAGACCACCGTCAAGGGCAGGTTGCACCCGTTGCTTCCGCCGTCGATGCTGTCGGTCGAACCGCCGGAGCACACCCGCTACCGCAAGACCGTGTCGTCGGTGTTCACCACCAGAGCCGTTGCGGCACTGCGGGAGCGAGTGGAGCAGGCGGCGGTCGCCCTGCTCGACGGCATCGAAGCCGGCCCCGCCGATCGCGTCGACGTCGTGGACGCCTACTGCGCCCAACTGCCGGTCACCGTCATCGGGGACATCCTCGGAGTGCCCGATCACGACCGTCCTCGCATCCTCGAGTTCGGCGAGCTGGCCGCCCCGAGCCTCGACATCGGGCTGTCGTGGGACCAGTACCTGCGCGTGGAGCGTGGCCTCGACGGCTTCAACACGTGGCTCGCGCAGCACCTTGGTCACCTCAAGCGACACCCCGGTGACGACCTGATGAGTCAGATCATCGCCGCCGGCGACGACGGCACGCGGCTCGACGACGAAGAGCTGCGGGCGACCGCGGGTTTGGTGCTCGCCGCGGGGTTCGAGACCACGGTCAACCTGCTGGGCAACGGAATTCGGATCCTGCTCGAGCATCCCGATCAGTTGGCCATGCTGCGCGACGACCCCGAACTGTGGCCGGGTGCGGTCGAGGAGATTCTGCGGCTGGAGTCGCCGGTGCAGTTGAGTGCCCGCCTCGCGCGCGTCGACACCGAGGTTGCGGGCCGGGCGGTCGAGGCCGGTGAGCTCGTCATCCTGTACCTGGCGGGCGCCAACCGCGACCCCAAGGTGTTCGACGACCCGCACCGGTTCGACGTCACCCGCGGTAACGCGGGCAAGCACCTCTCCTTCTCGGGGGGCAGGCATTTCTGCCTCGGCGCGGCGCTGGCCCGCGCGGAGGGCGAGGTGGGGCTCCGGGCTTTCTTCGACCGCTACCCGGACGCACGACTGGCCGGGGACGGCAGTCGTCGCGACACCCGGGTGCTGCGCGGATGGGCGACGTTGCCGATCACGCTCGGCGAGGCCCGCGCGGCGGTACCGTCTTAAGCGTGGACTTCCGCGCAACGCTGCTCGGGGAGACCCGGGCCCTCGGTGACGTCATCCGAACCGCAGACCCCGAGACTCCGGTGCCGTCCTGCCCTGGCTGGACGATGAATCAGCTGCTCAAACACGTCGGTCGTGGCCACCGCTGGTCGGCACAGATCATCGCCGAGCGCCGGCGGGAACCCCTCGACCCCCGCGAAGTGCGCGACGGAAAGCCGCCGGGGGACGTCGACGGCGCGGTCGACTGGCTGAACACCGGTGCCCAGGCGGTCATCGACGCCGTCGACCGGGTCGGGGCGGATGCCAGGGTGTGGACGTTCATCGGGGCCAGACCTGCCGGCTGGTGGATCCGCAGGCGCGTCCACGAGGCGACCGTGCACCGCGCCGACGCCGTCCTGGCCGTCGGCGGTGAGTACGAGTTGCCCGCCGAACTCGCAGCCGACGGCATCAGCGAATGGGTCGAACTCGCCGTCACCGGCGCCGACCGCCACCACCCGCCGCTGCAGCGCAGCCAAACGCTGCACCTGCACGCCACCGACGAGGGACTCGGCCCCACGGGGGAGTGGACCATCACCAACGACGAGGACGGCGTGCAGTGGTCCCACAATCACGCCAAGGGCGAGGCGGCCGTGCGCGGCAGCGCGGTCGACTTGTTCCTGGCGTTGACCCGTCGCCGCACCACGGCCGAGGCGGGCCTCGAGGTGTTCGGCGACGAGGCGGTCTGGGACGCCTGGCTCACCGGAACGCCGTTCTAGGTCCTTTGGGGCTGGGGTGTCGCGAGCACGGCGGCGATACCCGTCGTCAGCGGCACCGACAGGGCCAGAGCGATGCCGCCGACCGCGGACCGCGCGACCTCGATGGCCACGCTTTCGCTGGTCAGCACGTCGCTGAGCGACCGGTTCGCGACGCTGAAGAGCAGAAGCAGCGGTAGGGCGCTGCCGGCGTACGCCAGCACCAGCGTGTAGACGGTGCTGGCGATGTGGTCACGGCCGACGCGCATCGCCCCGGTGAAGATGGCCCGCCGGGTGGCGCCGTGCTCGGCGATCTCGAAGGCGGTCGACGCCTGGGTGACCGTCACGTCGTTGAGCACGCCGAGTGACCCGATGATGAACCCGGCGAGCAGCAGGCCGGTGATCGAGACGTTGCCGAGGTAGGCGGCCACCTCGTTGTTCTGGTCCTCGGACAAGCCGGTGAGGTGAACCAGTTCGATTGTCGCCCAGGACAATAAGGCGGCAAGGAGCAGCGCGGTCAAGGTGCCGAGGAGGGCGGCGCTGGTACGCAGGCTCACCCCGTGCGCCAAGTAGATGACGGCGTACAGGATCGCCCCCGAGGCCACCAGCGACACCGGGACGGCAGGGGCCCCGTCGCGCAACGCGGGCAGCAGGAACATCATCAGGACGCCGAACGCGACCACGATGCCGACGATCGCACGCAGT
The DNA here is from genome assembly GCF_002043095.1 of Mycobacterium sp. AT1. Classification (GTDB taxonomy): domain Bacteria; phylum Actinomycetota; class Actinomycetes; order Mycobacteriales; family Mycobacteriaceae; genus Mycobacterium. The sequence goes on from NZ_MVOC01000041.1 coordinate 22,352, forward strand.
CCACGCCACCTCGCCACCGCGACGACCACGACCGCGAACAGGGCGGCCACGATGCCGAGCGGCCAGCTGCGTTCGAAGTCGTAGAAGGCGTAGGTCGTGGTGCCGTTCTGGTCGACCTGCCTACTGATCCGGACCTCGTCGCCGACCGCGAGGCTCGGCTGGCCGGGGCCGCCGCTGAACTCCAGCAGCGTGTCGGCGCCCGTGTTGGGACCCGAGCCGATCTCGACGAGGGATTGAACGCACTCGCCACCGCCGGGCTGAGCGGCGACGGGGGCCGACGTCAGCACCCCGCCCGCCGACGGGCTGCCGCACGGTCCCTGGGCGCTGGAAATCACGCGGCCGGACTCCGTGGTGACGGCGCCACCCGCGGCGTTTTGAAACGGCAGCGGCACGTCGACGCTCTGGTGGCTCGGCCACAGCAGGGCCATGCCGGCGATCACCGCCACGCCGATCGCGACGAGCAGTCCTACGACGATCTTGGCGGCCATCGGGCCGAGTGGCGCCGGGCCGGAGGACATGGAGTGCGAGTGCGAATGCGCCACCCGCACAGGGTAGAGGTGACGCTCGTGCGCGGTGTGTGCGGAAGGATCACACCGGGCGGTGACTATTGACGGTAGCTGGCCAGGAAGTTGCCGAGCCGGTCGATCGCGTTGGTGAGATCACGTGCCCACGGCAGCGTCACGATGCGAAGGTGATCGGGTGCGGGCCAATTGAATCCGGTGCCCTGCACCACCAGGATCTTCTCCTGCAGCAGCAGGTCGAGCACCAACTGCTCGTCGTCGTGGATGTCGTGCACCTCGGGGTCGAGGCGGGGGAACGCATAGAGCGCCCCCTGGGGCTTCACGCAGGACACCCCGGGGATCTCGTTGAGCTTGTTCCAGGCGACGTCGCGCTGTTCGAGCAGGCGCCCGCCGGGCAGAACCAAGTCCTCGATGCTCTGATGGCCGCCGAGGGCCACCTGAATGGCGTACTGCGCAGGCACATTCGGGCAGAGTCGCATGTTGGACAGCAGGTTGATGCCCTCCAGGAAGCTGGCTGCATGCTCCTTGGGCCCGGTGATCGCCAGCCAGCCGGAGCGGTAGCCAGCCACGCGGTAGGCCTTGGAGAGTCCGTTGAACGTCAGGCACAACTGATCGGGTGCCACCGACGCCATCGCAATGTGCTCGGCGTCGTCGTAGAGGATCTTGTCGTAGATCTCGTCGGCAAGCAGCAGCAGTTGGTACTTGCGAGCCAAATCGGCAATCTGCTCGAGGTTTTCGCGGGTGTAGACCGCACCGGTCGGGTTGTTCGGGTTGATCACGACGATCGCCTTGGTGCGTTCGGTGATCTTCGACTCGATGTCGGCGACGTCCGGCATCCAGCCCTGCGTCTCGTCGCACAGGTAGTGCACGGGCGTGCCGCCGGCCAACGCCGTCGACGCGGTCCACAGCGGGTAGTCGGGTGCCGGTATCAGCACTTGGTCGCCGTTGTCGAGCAGCGCCTGCAGCGTCATCGTGATGAGCTCGGAGACGCCGTTGCCGAGGTAGACGTCGTCGACGTCCAGGTACGGGAACCCGTCCACCAGTTCGTATTTGGTGACCACTGCCCGGCGGGCGGAGACGATGCCCTTGGAGTCGGAGTACCCCTGGGCGTAGGGGAGCGCCTGGATCATGTCGCGCATGATCACGTCGGGTGCCTCGAAGCCGAACGGGGCGGGGTTGCCGATGTTCAGCTTGAGGATGCGATGGCCGTCCGACTCGAGCCGTGCCGCGTGTTGGTGCACGGGGCCACGGATCTCGTAGAGGACGTCCTGCAGCTTGGTGGACTGCGCGAACGTGCGTTGCCGCGGCTGGTTACCGGTATGCCACGGCACCTGGTGGGTACTCACGCCGTCAAGTCTCCCATGGCTGTTCAAGCGCATTTCTCGCCCGCCGCCGTCGGCGCAGGTCGAACGGGGAGTCGGTTCGCCATCGTTTTCACGACAGGTCGGACACGTTCGTGCAAATCCTGGCTACGATCCCGTGATTTGCGCCGGGGTGGCGGTTAACTTGCTGAGTCCGTATCGGTCGGAAGGCGCAGAGATGAAGCTGGTAGTCACACGCACGTTGGCCGCGGCCTCGGCGATCACGGCCGTTGCCGTGGGCCTGGCAGCGCCGGCCCTGGCCGATCCGCCGTTGCTCAACGGAACATACGCCGGTGGCGACGTCCTCAACCTCTGGACGATTGCGACGACGTGCGGAACCTCGGGGTGCGCGGGCACCGTCTCCAGCAATCAAGGCTGGGCCGTCCCCGCGACTCTCGTCGACGGGAAGTGGTCATTCAAGATCACGAAGCCCGACGGTGCCATCTGCGCCGACGGCAGCTACGCGCCTGCCTACATCTCGCTGACCCTCGACCCCGCGACGCTGGCAGGCACGATCACCACCGACTCGAACTACGACTGCCCCGGCGGCACGATCACCCAGGCCCCGTTCCAGCTTCACCAGGTGAGCTGACGCACTCGGGTTCCTAGCCGGCTATCGCTTTCCGGGACGACGGACGCCCGGCGCGATGCCGAGGCCCTTCACCGGGGCCTCGGGTTCGGCTGGCGTCGCCGCGACGACGGGTTCGCTCGCCGGCTCCGGCTCCGGCTCCGGCGCCGATTCGTCGGCCGCGGGGGTCGCTTCCAATTCAGGTTGCGGCGCAACGTCTTCCGAGGGCTTCGGGGCGGCTGCCCTCTTGCTCCCCGGGCGACGGGCGATGGCCAGACCCTTGACGGGCGGTTCTGGCTTCTCGAGACCGAGATCCGAATCGGCCGACTCCGCAGGGTCGGTGCCCGCCTCAGCTTCGTCGGGAGCGACGTTTGCCGGTTGCACGACCGTTGCGGACGTCTGGGCGGCGGGGGCTGCCGCCTTCTTGCTGCCGGGGCGCTTGGCGATCGACAACCCCTTCACCGGCGGCTCGGCCTTGGCCGGCTCGGACGCAGCGGGAGCGGTTTCGGCCGCCGGGGCCGCCGGCGCTTCAGAGGCCTCAGAGGCCTCAGAGGCAGCGGGGGCAGCGGCCTTCTTGCTGCCCGGGCGCTTGGCGATGCCGAGTCCCTTCACGGGAGGTTCGGCGGCTGCCGGTGCCGTCTCGGTCTCCGTCGTCGCCGCGGGTGTCGTCGGGGCGGTCTTCTTGGCACCTGGCTTCTTGGCGATGGCGAGACCCTTGACCGGGGCTTCGGCGGCGGGTGCCTCGGGAGCGGCGTCTGGTGCGGGCTCGGCCTTGGCGGCGGGCTTGCGGCCCGGCTTCTTGGCGATGGTGAGACCACCCTTGGCAGGTGCCGCGGCGGCTTCCGTCGTCGCCGTCTCGGCCGTGGCCACCGGTGCGGCCTCTTCCTCGGCGACGACCGGCTCGGCCTCGGCGGGAGCCTGCTCCTCGCGCTCGGCGACCCGGGCGGCGAAGGCCTTTGCCGCCGCGCCCTTCTCCGGCAACGAGACCGAGTCCTTGTCCAGCGACGCCAGCAGCAGCTGCGCGACGTCGAGGACTTCGGCCTGCTTGCCCGTCTCCTCGGCGAGGTCACCGACACCGTCGGTCATCATGACGCGGCAGAACGGGCAGCCGGTCGCGATCTTCGACGCGTTGGTGTTCAGGGCCTCTTCGGCGCGTTCGTGGTTCACGCGCTTGCCGATGTGCTCTTCCATCCACATCCGCGCTCCGCCCGCGCCGCAGCACAGGCCGCGGTCGGCGTGGCGCGGCATCTCGGTCAGCGTGGCGCCGGAGGCTCCGATGAGCTCACGCGGGGCCGAGTACTCCTTGTTGTGGCGGCCGAGGAAGCACGGGTCGTGATAGGTCACGTCCTGGCTGACCGGGCTGACGGGCACCAGTTTCTTGTCGCGGATAAGGCGGTTGAGCAGCTGGGTGTGGTGCACCACGGTGTAGTTGCTGCCGAGCTGCGGGTATTCGCGGCCGATGGTGTTGAAGCAGTGCGGGCAGGTCGCGATGATCTTGCGGTCGACGGTCTCGACGCCCTCGAAGACGCCGTTGATGGTCTCGACGTTCTGCGCTGCCAACTGCTGGAACAGGAACTCGTTGCCCGCGCGGCGAGCGGAGTCGCCGGTGCAGGTCTCGCCGCTGCCGAGGACGAGGAACTTCACGCCCGCGGTCGCAAGCAGTTCGGCGACGGCCTTCGTGGTCTTCTTTGCGCGGTCTTCCAGCGCTCCGGCGCAGCCGACCCAGAACAGGTACTCGAAGCCGTCGAAGGAGTCGACGTCCTCGCCGTAGACGGGCACGTCGAAGTCGACCTCGTCGATCCACTTGGTGCGTTCCTTGGGGCTCTGACCCCACGGGTTGCCGTTGCGTTCGAGGTTCTTGAACAGACCGTTGAGCTCGCCGGGGAACTCCGACTCGACCATGACCTGGTAGCGGCGCATGTCGACGATGTGGTCGATGTGCTCGATGTCCACCGGGCACTGTTCAACGCACGCGCCACAGTTGGTGCAGGACCACAGGACGTCGGGGTCGATGACGCCGCCCTGCTCCAGGGTCCCGACAAGCGGGCGGGTGGCCTGGTCGGGGCCGGAGCCGAGGATGCGTTCGAACCCGGATTCGGGCACGTGGTGGTGATCCCCGTGGTCGGCGTCCTTCACCAGGGTTTCGGTGGCACCGCCCTCGGCGGTGTTCTCGGCCGGGGTCTCCTGGCCGCCGATGATGTAGGGCGCCTTGGCGAACAGGTGGTCGCGCAGGTTCATGATGACGAGCTTGGGAGACAGCGGCTTTCCGGTGTTCCAGGCTGGGCACTGCGACTGGCAGCGGCCACACTCGGTACACGTCGTGAAGTCGAGGTAACCCTTCCACGTGAAGTCTTCGATCTTGCCGCGACCGAGGACCGCATCCTCGGCGGGATCCTCGAAGTCGATGTACTCGCGGTTGTACTCCATGGGCAGCAGCGGGCCGAGGCCGTTGGGCAGGCGCTTGAACGTCACGTTGACCGGGGCGAGGCCGATGTGAAGGTGCTTGGAGTGCAACACGATCAGCAGGAACACCAGCATGATGCCGATGTGCAGCAGCAGCGCGACGGTTTCGATGTATTCGTTGGCGTGCTGTCCGAAGACCTGCATCCACGCGCCCATGCCGTGGGAGAAGAACGCGCCCCAGCCGTAGGGCAGATTCTCGGTCACCACTGCCGCCCCGCGGAAGAACGCGTAGCTGAGGATGACGAGGAAGATCATGAAGAGGATCAGCCAGGCGCCGCCGGTGTGAGAACCGTAGAAGCGGGAGTCGCGGCCGTATTCCTTGGGCTCCGAACGGAGTCGGATGATCGAGAAGACGACGATGCCGAGCAAGACGGCGAGGGCGAAGAAGTCCTGGAGGAACCCGAGCGCGTCCCAGTGCCCGACGAACGGGATGGCGAACTTCGGGTCGAACAGGACGCCGTAGGCCTCGAGGTAGACGGTGGACAGGACGAAGAAGCCCCACATGGTGAAGAAGTGGGCGATGCCGGGGATGGACCAGCTCAGCAGTTTCTTCTGGCCGAGGACCTCGGTGAACTGCGTGGTGATGCGCGCCTTGAGGTTGTCCTTGCGGGCGTCCTCGTCGATCGTGGGCTGCCCCGAGCTGATCAGGTTCACCAGGAAGAGCACACGTTTGGCGGCGAACCCCAAAACGATTGCCGTCAACAGAAGGCCAAGGGTCAGCCTGATTAGGGTTTGCGTGTCCACGCGCGCCTCCCGGGTTGAAGTTACCGCGCAGTAAGATAGCCGGTTACTGGTCGGTAACTTACGCTAGATGCCAGCTCATAGTGGCATCCGTGGCTTTCGTATCGCTACGAAGGCTGACCTAACCTACCGGTTGGTTGCCTGAGGGGTTGGTGTTAGTTCGCTAGTCGTGAACCCCGACCCCGCCTTCGCTGTGGCAGTGGTCACATTCGCCGAAACCGCGCTGCGGGGGTCTGAAATTGGCAAATCTCAACTCGGCGCGCCCAGCATCGCCCGCAGCATCGAGATCAGTTCCGACCGCGACTCCGCCCCCAGCCGACGTCGGATCCGCGCCACGTGGTGCTCGACGGTCTTCGCCGAGATGAAGAGCTGGCTGCCGATGTCCCGGTACGGCATGCCCTGCAGCAACAGTTCCGCCACCTCGCGCTCACGATCGGACAATCGGGATTCCCGCGTCGTCGACGAACCAGGCCGTGGCGCCGCCGCCGCAGGCGCTTCGGCGACGTCTTCGGTGCCCGCGGTGGTGAGCTTCAGGTCGCGAGCCAGCTGGAGCATGGCCCCGGACACCTTGCCGTCGGGGGTGTGCAGCGCCGCCTGGCTGGCCAGTCTGGTGGCGTCCCAGGTCAGCCCGAACTGCGTCAGCGAGCGGGCCGCGGCGGTCACCTCGCCCGCGTCGACGTGGTTGGCAAGCACCCGCAGCCAGGTGCGGCCTGCGGTCGCCAAGGCCCGCGCGAAGGAGCTGTTGGCGGCCGCCGCGGTCAGCGCCTGGCCGTGCGGTGCCACCGCCGCGGGCGAGTTCGCCAGAATGCCTGCGTGCACCCCCGACCAGTGCAGCGGCACCGACCACAGGGGCGGATTGCCAAGGGCGCCAAGCAGAGTGAAGGCCTCGTCGAGTGCGGGCTTGACGAGGTCGACCTGCCCAAGCCGGGCCGCGGCCACCCACAGTTCGCCGAGCGGAAGCAACGCATAGAGGTCCATGGAGTACTCCGTGAGCACCTCCATCGCCGCGTACCAGTGCTTGTGCACGGCACCACTGTCGCCGGCGCGACGGGCCACCGCGGTCTGCAGCGCGGCGGCCCACAACGCGTCGCGCCGGTGCTGATTCGCACCGTCGGCGGAGGCGGCGTCGGCCGCGGCGGCGGACAGTTGCCCGTCCAGCATGCGGGCCCAGCCCAGCAACAGGGTGTGTCGGCGGGCGACGAAGCCCTCGTCGTCGCCGGTGCCGCGGACGGCCCTGCCGATCACGCTGCGGGCTCGGACGGAGTCACCGCCGTGCATCGCCACCAACGTGACCAGAGCGGCCGGGGTGTCGGGAGTGACGGTGGCCGAGACCTGCTCCGTCATCGACTGCGCCAATCGGGCGACGGCCGCCGGGTAGCCGCCGTCGACCGTCAGCAGCAGTCCCTCGGCGATTCCGCGAGCCGCCCGGGCGGTCGACGTCGGCGGGCCAGAGACCTCGGCGCTCAACGCGGCGCGCGCCGACGCGACGTCGCCAACACCGAGGGTGGCCACGACCGCGGCCGACCCCACGACGGCGTCGGGATACGGACCAAGCCAGCGGAAGAGTTCCGCCGCCTGAGCGGCGCTGCCGTCGTGCAGGGCGACACTCGCCGCGATCCGGACCGCCGCGGCCCGATCGCCCGCGTTCTCGGACCCGAGCAGCTCGTCGGCGAGACGGCCTGCGGTGGCACAGTCGCCGGTCAAGGCCAGCGCGTCGGCCAGTTTGGCGTTGAGCTCGCTGGCCCCCACCTTCGTGGCCGCGCGGTACAACCGGGCGGCGTTGGCAGGGCGATCCTGATTGCGGGCGGCGAGATCGGTCAGTGCCGATGCCAGCCGCGGGTCGCGAAGGCCGTGCTCGGCGAGTCGCAGCGCCAGGTCGGTGGACAGCGTCGACTGCTCGAGTTGTGTTCGCAGCAAGGATGTTTCGACCTGATGATGGCGCGCCGCTCCGATGATCTGGGCGACGTTCTGATGCAGTGCGGCGGTGAACGCCTGGCTGAGCGACGGGGCGATTAGCCCGCTGGCGCGCGCGACGTCGACCAGCCGCTGCGCCTCGTCCTGGTCAACACGCAGGGCGGCACCGACGTCGTCGGGGCCGAGCTCCTGGCTGAGCGACGACAGGAGAAGGGTGTCGAGCACCGGTTCCTCCACCCGACGCAACCGCTCGATCAACGCCACCTTGGCGGCCCCCGCGACGGCGTCCGCCGCGGACCCGCCGTCCGCGGACACCACCGCGACCAACGCGGCATTGACGAGGAAGGGCAGGCCGGCGCTCGCCGCCATGGTGTCCCTGACCAGTTCGGCCGAGGGCGGCACACCGAGGATCTCGGCGGCGAGCCGGTGCACGTCGGACGGCGCCATGGGGGTCAGCGACAGCACGGGCGCCTCGCGGGTCATCACCGTGCGGAGGGAGTTCAGTGTGGGCTGGTGCGACAACGGTTCGGCCGCGATCACGATCGTCGCGGCGGGGTCGCCGATCAGCTCGACCAGCCGCTCCAGATCCGCGGTACCCAGCAGGTGGGCGTCGTCGATGACCACCGCCGCGTCCGGCGGGTCACCAGGCCTAGGAGGGCGTGCGACGACGGTGACGCCCGCCGCGCGCAACGCGGCTCTGATCTCGGCCAGCGTGGTGGTCTTCCCGGTGCCGACGCCACCCGAGACCAGAAGCTTCATCGGCTCGGTCGGCGACGAAAGCCAGGTCGCGACCGCGTCGCTGACGGCCATTAATTCTCGGGTGTGTCCGGCTCGATGACCGGGGTCGTCGGCGTGTCCGGCGGTGGCGCCACCGTGGTCGTCGGCGGGGCTGGGGGTTTCGTCGTCGTCGTGACCGGAGGCTGGGTCGTCGTCGTGACCGGAGGCGGCGTCGTGGTGGTGGTCGTCGTCGGCGGGGTCGTCGTCGTGGTCGTCGTCGTGGTGGTCGTGGTGGTGGTCGTCGTCGTGGTGGTGGTGGTGGTCGTGGGCGACGTCGTGGTCGTGGTGGTCGTCGGCGACGTGGTCGCCGTGGTGGTCGTTGGTGAGTTCGAGACCGTCGAGGTGTCGCTCGGCGCGGAGCTCTCCTGAGTCGACGTCCGGGTGGAAAGGCTGGTGGTCACCACCCCGTTGGCGCCCGTCGACGAGATGGTGACGACCTCGGTGACGGTGCCGCTGTCGGACGAGCTGCCGGTCAACTGCACCGCGGCGAACCCACCGACGGCAAGCAGGGCTGCAGCTGCGGCGGCGCCGAACAGGACGGGCGGCCGCTTGTACCAAGCCAACGGCTCGGAATCCGGGAGGTCGTCCTCTTCTTCGTGCGCGAAGGCCATCTCGGGCCTGGCCCCGGTCGAGGAGTAGTCCGAGCTGTACTCGTCCCCGGCGTAGGGCATCGGCTCACCGGTTAGCGCGTCGTCGTCCTGCGACCATGCCAAGGATCCGGAGTCGCCGGCGTTCGGTGGGCCGGGGAGCGGCGTTCCCGCTGCCCACCCCATCGTCGGCGCAAGGCCCGTCGGGGCGTCGGCGGCAGGCGCCATGCCCGTCGGTGCCATGCCCGTCTGCGCGTCGTCGAATCCGAGGGCACCGACGACCGCGGCACCCGCGGCGGTCGACAGCATCGGCAGCGGCGCCGTGACGACCGGCGCGCGGAACTGCTCGGAGAGCCGCTGGGTAACCAGTGGAATGGCGGCGCCACCGCCGACCGTCGCGATCGCCGAGATGCTCGCCAGCGGAATTCGGTAGCGCTGCAACGTCTCCGAGATGGTCGACAGCAGCCCCGCAAGCGGTGCGTCGACGAGTCCCTCGAGTTCGGGCCGCGTGACGCGGACGTCCGACTTGTAGCCGGGGACCTCCGCCTGAATCACGGTGGCGGTGTCGGCGGACAACCGTTCCTTGGCGCTTCGGCACTCGTCGCGAAGGCGGCTGAGCGACCCGACCGCGGCGGTGCTGGCGGGATCGGCGGAGTTGGCCTCCGCGATGCCCGTGACGACGTGGTTGAGCAGCGCCTGGTCGACGAGGTCGCCGGAGAAGTCCTGGTACCTGACCGTGCCGCCGATGACGGCCAGCCCGGCACCCGCGTCGGCCAGCGTGATGCTCGTTCCGCTGCCGCCGAAGTCGCACAGCACCACGACCCCGTCGGACGGAAGCCCCGGCGCGGCCCGCAGGCCTGCGAGCGCGGCGACGGAGTCCGGGACGAGCGTGGGCGGCACCCCGCCGGGGGACAGCCCGGGCTTGTTGCGAAGTGCGCTGCGCAGGGCACCGACGACCCCGGGACCCCAGTGCGACGGCACGGCGATCGTGACCGGTTCGCCGCCGCCGACCCCGCGGGCGATCGCGTCGAGCGCTTCGACCAGGACGATCTCGCCGCGGTGGGAGGAGCCGTCCGCCGCCACCAGCGGCACCGGGTCGCCGACCCGCTCGACGAACCCGGTGAGGACCAGTCCCGGCTGATTGGGGCCGGGGAACACCCCGACCTCGGGGGCACGGTCGTCGAACACCACGAGCACCGACCGCCGTGTGACGGGAGCGGACCCGACGCGGGCCGCCACCAGGTTGGTGGTGCCGACGGACAGTCCGAGTGGTTGTGTCATGTCCCGTTTTCCTCGTGAAGACGCGCATCCCAGGGGGATCGGAGAAGATCAGCACTCACCATAGCGGCGCACCACCCGGCGGTGGGTTACATCCCCCTAACGATTGGGAACCCCTAATGCGTCGGCCCCTAATGCCCACCGGGCGCGGGTGGTCTCAGCACCGATTCCCGCGGCCCCCGGCGCCGATAACATTCGAGCTGAACCATGGCCGCCGCACCTTCGCGGCGCCTGAGCACGGTCCCGCGAGCAGAGCAGAGGAGGTACGTCGTGGCGAACTCACTCCTCGACTTCGTGATGTCGTTGGTGCGCGATCCGGACGCTGCAGCCCAGTACGCGGCCAACCCCGCCCAGACCATTGCCGACGCCAACCTGACCGACGTCACCCACGTGGACGTCGACAATCTGATCCCCGTCGTCGCGGAGTCGATGTCGACCGTCGTGCCGTCGGGGGGCGTCCCCGCCAGCGCCGATACCTTGCTGGACTCGGCCCACAACGTGTGGGCAAGCGGTGCGGCCACCGCGGCCTTCGACGCCTTCGACGCCCACCTCCCGATCCAGGGGAGCGACGTCGTCGCAGATCACGTCCCCATGGTCGCCAACGTCATCGAACTGCCGGAGGATTCGACACCGACCATCGTCGACCACGGTTTCGACGAGCTGAGCGTACCGACGGTCGACGCGCCCGTCGTCGACGACCTTCCGGTGGACGACGCAGCCGGCTCGCCGGATCTCGGCCAGCACGACGTCTCCGACCTCCTCGACGGTCATCTGGACCATCCGCACGATCCGGGTTTCGACATCTTCACGTGACCCGACGGCACCAGCCCCACCCGATTCGCGACAGCGCGGCCAGCAATGGCCGCGCTGTCGTCGTCTTTGGGCCTGACCAGCCGCTCGCGGCCGAGCCCCAGGGGAATCCCCTAATCCCCTAACGGACACCCCCGGATCGCCCCGTAACGGCCCCCGGGAGCAAGGGGTTGCGTCCCCGTTTCCGGGGTTCCGACGGCCCCATAACGTAGTGAACAGATCGCCGGAGGCACGGCGACACGACCTAGACACCCACGATCGGAAGGCACTCCCATGACGAACCTCCTCGACTACATCCTCGACCTGTTCCGCAGCCCGGCAGTCGCCGCCAACTACATCTCCGATCCCGAGGGCGCGCTGCGCTCCGTCGGCCTGCAGAACGTCAGCGCCTCCCAGTTCGCCGCCGTCGCCGCGTCCGCGGCGCCCGCCGGTGTGCTGCTCGGCGGCGGCGACCCGGTCTACGGTCTGCAGAGCGCGGTGGCCAGCTACCACAACATCCCCACCGCGTTCTCCCCGCAGACGGCCTTCGCGCCGCAGACGGACTTCGCCAGCAACAACGACACGCAGCTCGCCAGCAACAACGACACCTCGTTGCTCAGCCCCGACCAGCACGCGGGCTCCAACGCTCAGCAGGGCGCCTTCAACCTCGGCTTCGGCGACATCACCCTTGGCAACAAGACGTCCGCCACCGACGGCGCCGTCGTCAACACCGGCACCGCCGGCGACATCGACACCACCAGCGTCAAGGGCAACGGCAACGTCGTCGGCGAAGGCAACAGCGCCAACACCGGCTACATCGACGGCGGCAGCCACTCGCCGATCATCATCGGCGAGGGCAACGACACGAAGGTCACCGACACCTCGCAGCACTCCGGCGGCGACATCATCACCGGCAACGAGGGCACCGTCATCAAGGACAACGACATGTCCGGCGGCCACGGTGGCAGCGCCGGCGCCAGCGGTGGGTCCAGCGGTGGCGGCCTGCTCGGCATCGGAATCGGCAACGGGGGCAACGAGGCCAACGCAGGCAACGGCGGTGGCGGCGGGTCGATCATCGTCAACGACACGTCCTCGCACTCCACCAGCTCGACCGTGGGCGGCAACCAGACCACCGCCGGTGGCGACCTGGGCAGCGGCAACCACACCGACAGCTCGGTCAACACCCACGTCTCGACCGAGACCGAGACCCACTCGAACGTCGACAACACCGTCGACGACCACAGCTTCACCAGCAACGTGGCCTCGGGCAACTCGACGGACCTCGCGTCGCACAACGACACGGATCTGGCGTCGCACAACGATTCGCACCTCGGCTTCTAGCCGATCACCACGACTGGCGGGGACTCCCTTGGGGGTCCCCGCCAGTTCCACGCCTACCGTTGACCGCGGCGGAAGAGGATGAGATGACCCAACCGAACGACCCTCGCAAAGTGAAGGTCATCGTCGAGTTGATCGACCACAGCACCAAGATCGCCGAGGCATATGAGCGCGGCGACCTCGTCGAGCGACTCGCCAGGGCCAAGGAGCGGATCAGCGACCCCCAGGTCAGGGTGGTCATCGCGGGACAGCTCAAGCAGGGCAAGAGTCAACTGCTGAATTCGCTGCTCAACGTTCCCGTCGCGCGCGTCGGCGACGACGAGACCACCACGCTGGCGACCGTCGTCTCCTACGGCGACCAGGCGTCGGCCCGGTTGATCGTCTCGCGCGGCGAGGGTGCCGAGCCGGAGGAGGTCGAGATCCCGATGGCCGACGTCCGCAACGACCTGCGCCGCGCGCCGCAGGCCGGGGGCCGCGAGGTGCTGCGCGTCGAGGTGACCGCGCCAAGCCCGCTGCTGAAGAACGGGCTGGCGTTCGTCGACACCCCGGGGGTGGGTGGGCACGGTCAGCCGCACCTGTCGGCGACGCTGGGTCTTCTGCCCGACGCCGACGCGGTGCTGATGGTGAGCGACACCAGCCAGGAATTCACCGAGCCCGAGATGACATTCATTCGCCAAGCCGTCGAAATCTGCCCAGTCGCAACGATTCTCGCCACCAAGACCGACCTCTACCCGCACTGGCGCGAAATCGTCGCGGCCAACGTCGGCCACCTGCAGCGGGCTGGCGTGGCGGTCCCGGTGACCCCGGTGTCCTCGGTCCTGCGCAGCCACGCCATCCAGATGAACGACAAGGAACTCAACGAGGAGTCGAACTTCCCTGCGATCGTCAAGTTCCTCAGCGAGAAGGTCCTCGGCCGGGAGAACGACCGCATCCGCGACCAGGTGCTCGCCGAGGTTCGTTCCGCGGCAGAACACCTGACGATGACCGTCGAGACGGAGCTGTCGTCGATCAACGACCCCGAGGCCCGCGACGCCCTCAACGCCGACCTCGAGCGGCGCAAGCAGGAGGCGCAGGATGCGTTGCAGCACACCGCGTTGTGGCAGCAGGTGCTCAACGACGGCATCAACGACCTGACCGCGGACGTCGACCACGATCTGCGGGCCCGGTTCCGCGCCATCACCCAGCACACCGAGCATCTGGTCGACGGGTGCGACCCCACTCAGCACTGGGCCGAGATCGGCGCCGAGCTGGAGGACGCCGTCGCCACCGCCGTCGGCGACAACTTCGTCTGGGCCTATCAGCGGGCCGAAGCACTTGCGCAAGAGGTGGGCAGGACCTTCATGGAGGCCGGGTTGGACGCGGTCAAGATGCCGCAGATCAACGCCCGCGACATGGGCGCCGGGCTCGGTGAGATGAAGTCGCTCAGCCGACTGGAGGCAAAGCCAATTGGCAAGGGGCACAAGGTCGTCACTGGCATGCGTGGTTCCTACGGCGGTGTCCTGATGTTCGGCATGCTCACCTCGTTCGCCGGCCTCGGGATGTTCAACCCGCTCTCGCTCGGCGCGGGCCTGGTGCTGGGCCGCAAGGCGTACAAGGAGGACATGGAGAACCGCATGCTCCGCGTGCGCAACGAGGCCAAGACCAACGTCCGCCGCTTCGTCGACGACGTGTCGTTCATCGTCAGCAAGGAGTCCCGCGACCGTCTCAAGGGCGTGCAGCGCCAGCTCCGCGACCACTACCGCGACATCGCCAACCAGACCACCCGATCGCTGAACGAGTCCCTCCAGGCGTCGCTCACCGCGGCCAAGATGGAGATGGACGAGCGCGACACCAGGGTGCGCGAACTGGAGCGTCGGCTCAACATCCTGCGCCAGGTCACCGAGCACGCCGTGAACCTCTCGCCACGGCCGGAAAGCGTCGCTGGGTAACTTCGCAGCGGCGGTCACTAAGCTGGGCAACCGACATGAGCACCAGCGATCGAGTGCGCGCGATCCTTGGCGGCACCATGCAGGCCTACCGCAGCGACCCGGCCTACCGTGAGCGCCCCGACGTGCACAACGAACTGGACTGGATCGGCAGGCGGCTCAACCAGCCCATCCGCGTCGCGCTCGCCGGCACGCTGAAGGCGGGTAAGTCGACGCTGGTCAACGCCCTGGTCGGCGAGGACATCGCCCCGACCGACGCGACCGAGGCCACCCGCATCGTCACCTGGTTCCGCAACGGCGCCACCCCGAAGGTCACCGCCAACCACCGCGGCGGCCGACGGTCGAACGTGCCCATCGCCCGCGACCCAGGGGATCGGGGGCTGACGTTCGACTTCGCCAGCCTCGACCCCGACGACGTCGTCGACCTCGACGTCGAATGGCCAGCCGCCGAACTGGTCGACACCACCATCATCGACACGCCCGGCACGTCGTCGCTGTCACGCGACGTCTCCGAGCGCACGCTGCGCCTGCTGGTCCCGGAGGACGGCGTCCCCCGCGTCGACGCCGTCGTCTTCCTGCTGCGCACGCTCAACGCGACGGACATCGGCCTGCTCAAGCAGATTGGCACCCTCGTCGGAGGCTCGTCGGGTGCGCTCGGCGTGATCGGCGTCGCGTCGCGGGCCGACGAGATCGGAGCCGGTCGGATCGACGCCATGCTGTCGGCCAAGGACGTCGCCACCCGGTTCACCGCGGAGATGGACAAGACGGGCATCTGCCAGGCCGTCGTCCCCGTGTCGGGGCTGCTCGCGCTGACCGCGCGGACGTTGCGGCAGAGCGAGTTCGTCGCGCTGGAGAAGCTCGCCGGGGTCGACGCCGGCGAGCTGGCCAAGTCGATGCTGTCGGTGGACCGCTTCGTCCGCGAGGACCAGGAGGGAAGCCAGGCCCTGCCTGTTGACGCCGCCACCCGCGCAGCCCTGCTGGAGCGGTTCGGGATGTTCGGCATCCGGATCTCGATCGCGGTGCTGCGCGCGGGTATCTCCGATTCGGTGGCGCTGGCCGACGAGCTCCTCGAGCGCAGCGGGTTGATTGCCCTACGCGACGTCATCGACCAGCAGTTCGCGCAGCGGTCGGATCTCCTGAAGGCGCACACGGCGCTGCTGTCCCTGCGCCGGGTGGTCGAGGACAACCCGATCTACGCCACCCCGTACATCCTCGCCGACATCGAACCGTTGCTCGCCGACACCCACGCGTTCGAAGAGCTGCGCCTGCTGAGTCAATTGCGCTCGCGCTCAACGACGTTGAACGACGACGAAATGGCGTCGCTGCGGCGAATCATCGGCGGCTCGGGAACCGACGCCGCCAGCCGCCTCGGCCTGCAACCCGACGCGCCCTACGACGGCCCGCGGGCGGCGTTCTCCGCGGCGCAGCGGTGGCGCCGGCGCGCCGATCACCCGCTCAACGACCCGTTCACCACCAGGGCGTGCCGCGCGGCTGTCCGCAGCGCCGAGGCAATGGTGGCCGACTTCGCCGCCCAGGGCCGCTGACTGCGCCCGAGACGCGCCGACCGCACGGTTGCTTACGGGGTTACTCGGGGCGAACTCGGGCGATGCGTACGACAAGCGTGCACTCGGCGAGGTCAGGGCCGGGGGTACAGCGTCCGTGTCTCGTTGAGCCGCGGTCGCTGACGCCCGTCACCGTAGGTCGTCGACGTCCTGGTCCTCGGGAGGTTGGACGGGTCGAACGACGTCGTGGTCGGAGACGTCGAGGTGGTGTCGGTACCGCTGGTCGTCGTGTCGCCGGGGTCGATGTCGGTGGTGACCGGGGGACTGGTGCTGGTGATGGTCTCGGTGCTGGAGCTGGACGTCGTGGCCGCGGAGCTGCGGTCGGAGAAGCTGGGATCCGGGTAGTACTGCGACGTCGTCCCAGGCTCGTCGGAACCGCCGACGACGTAGGAGATGAGCAGCCACAGCAGTCCGATCACCGCAATCGCGCCGACACTGGCTCCGACGACGGTCGACGTGCGCTCGTGCCACGGCGGCTCGTCCTCGTCGTGGTCGGCGTCCGTCACGGGCTTGATGGTAGCCGCGGGCGCTCGTGACGGGCGGGGTCAGCCCAGTTGCGGGATGACCTCGGCCGCGAAGAACTCGACGTGGTCGAGATCGGACTGGTCGAGGACCTGGAGGTAGACGCGCTGCACGCCGGCCTCGGCGAACGGATCCAGCTTGTCGGCGATCTCGCCGGGCGTGCCAACCAGCGGTGAACTGCTGCGCAGATCGTCGACGTCGCGGCCGATCGCCGCGGCGCGGGCGGCGACCTCCGCGTCGTCCCGGCCGGCGCACACCACGAACGCCGCCGAGTACGTCAGCGAGTTCGCCGCGCGGCCGGCCGCCTCGACCGCCGCGTCGACGCGGGCGTACTGCGTCTTGAGGGTCTCGAGGTCGACGAACGGGATGTTGAACTCGGAGGCGTACTTCGCCGTCAGGGCGGGTGTGCGCTTGGGCCCACCGCCGCCGATGATGATCGGCGGGTACGGCGACTGGGCGGGCTTGGGCAGCGCAGGGGACTCCTTGATCGAGTAGTGCTTCCCGCTGTAGTCGTAGGTCTCACCCACCGGCGTGCTCCACAGCCCGGTGAGGATGTCCAACTGCTCTTCGAGCCGGTCGAATCGCTCGCCGAGTGGCGGAAACGGGATCGCGTACGCGTCGTGCTCGGCCTCGAACCAGCCTGCGCCGAGTCCCAGGTCGACCCGGCCGCCGCTCATCTCGTCGACCTGGGCGACGGAGATGGCCAGCACGCCGGGGTGGCGGAAGGTGGCCGAGGTGACCATGGTGCCGAGCCGGATGGTGGACGTCTCGCGGGCGATGCCGCCGAGGGTCACCCAGGAATCCGTCGGCCCTGGCATGCCGTCACCGGACATCGCCAGGTAGTGGTCGGACCGGAAGAAGGCGGAGTAACCCGCCGCCTCCGCGGTCTTGGCCACGGCCAACTGGTCGGCGTAGGTGGCGCCCTGCTGCGGTTCGACGAATACGCGGAAGTCCATGCGGGTCAGCCTAGTTGCTTATGCCTAGAGGCCTCGATCGCCGTCGCGCACCGCGCTCACCGCGGCGTCGTCACCGGTGAAGGTCAGCTTGGCTTGGTCGCGGCCGGAGATGAACATCAACAGTTCGCCGGGTTCGCCCGTCACCGTGACGGCGGGGCCCTTGCCGACGGTGGTCACCGTGGTGCCGTCGGGCGTCTTCAGCGTTACCCGCGCCGGGGTCTTCGACATCGTCATCCGCGACATCAGACTGACCTGCCGCGCCAGCGACGACGTCGTCGCCTCGTCGAGTTCCCTTGGTTCCCAGCCGGTTACGGCACGCCGGACGTCCTCGTGGTGGATGAACATCTCGGCGACGTTGACGAAGGGGTCGAGCAACTTGAACGGCGAGAACAGCGGCGGGCCCGACGCGATCTGGTCGAGCAGCACGTTCCAGTCGTTCTCGGCGGCGACCTGGTTCTGCACCCGTTCGGTGTAGCCGGCGAACTTCGGCACCATGATGCCCGGTGCGGCGTCGAGCCGGCGTTCCCTGATGACCAGGTGGGCGGCCAGGTCGCGGGTCGTCCAATCTCCGCACAGCGTCGGCTGTTCCGGGCCGACGCCGCGCATGGTGGTGACGAGCGCGGCGCGCTCCTGCTGGGCGACTGTCATGACTTGTCTCCTGTGTCGAGTGCACGATCGAGGTTGATCGCCGCGCTGATGAGCGCGAAGTGGGTGAAGGCCTGCGGGAAGTTGCCGACCTGGTCGCCGGTCGCGCTGACTTGTTCGGCGTATAGGCCGACGTGGTTGGCGTAGGTGAACATCTTCTCCAACGCCAGCTGGGCGTCGTCGAGGCGGCCCGCCCGCGTCAGCGCCTCCACGTACCAGAACGAGCACAGCGAGAAGGTGCCCTCCTCGCCGTCGAGACCATCGGTTTCCGGTGAGTACCGGAACACCAAGGTGTCGGTGACCAGGTCCTTCTCGACGGCCTCGAGCGTCGACAGGAACTTCGGATCGGCGGGCGAGAGGAACTTCACCATCGGCATCAGCAGCACCCCGGCGTCGAGCTCGGTGCCGCCCTCGGTCTGTGTGAAGGCCTGCAAGTCGTCGTTCCAGGAGTGCGACATGATGCGGGCGTAGATCTCGTCGCGCGTCTTCGACCACGCTCCGACGTCGCCGGGCAAACCACGCTGGCGGGCGATGCGGATGGCGCGCTCGAGGGCGACCCAGCAGAACAGCCGCGAGGTCGTGTACGCGCGGTGACCGCCACGGACCTCCCACATGCTTGCGTCTTCGCGGTCCCAGTTTCCCATCAACCAATCGATGACTTCGACGACGTCGTCCCATGCGTCGCTGCTGATTCCAGCGCCGTACTTGTTGAACAGGTACACCGAATCGATGAGCTCGCCGTAGATGTCGAGCTGCAGTTGGTCGACCGCGGCGTTGCCGATCCGGACCGGACGAGAGTCGCGGTACCCCCGCAGATGAGTCAGCTCGGTCTCGTCGACCGGGCGGTTGCCGTCGATGTCGTAGAGCACCCGGAGCGGTCCGAGGTTCTCCGGGCCGTCGCCCTGCTCGCGTTCCTCGCCGAGCCGTTCGGAGAGCCAGCCGACGAACGCACGGGCCTCGTCGGTGAAGCCGAGCCGGAGCAGGGCGTACAGGCTGAAGCCGGCGTCGCGGACCCAGACGTAGCGGTAGTCCCAGTTGCGGCTTCCCCCAATGAATTCCGGGATGCTGGTGGTCGGTGCGGCGATGACGGCGCCGGTCGGCTCGTGGGTGAGCAGCTTGAGGGTGATTGCCGACCGGTGCACCGTCTCGCGCCAGCGGCCGACGTAGCGCGACTGGCGCAACCACGACCGCCAGTACGACGTAGTGGCGTCCAGCAGGTCGTCGGTCATGTCGACTGCGTTGCTCGAAGGCACGTCGTCTCCGGTGAGCATCTCGAGCACGAACAGTGCGCTGTCACCTTGGGACAGTTCGACTTCCGCGCTGACGCGGGTGTTGTCGTCGCCCGGCTCGATGGACAGGTCGACGGACGCGACGAGGCCAAGGCGGACGCCGTCACCGGTGATGAGCACGCCGTCACCGCTCTCCTCGGCGACGCACCGCTCGCGCCCGTAATCCGGTCGGGCGTCGACGCACGTCCGCATGGTGATCGTGCCCCGCACACCGCTGACTCGTCGGACCAGCCGTTGGCGATGCTCGGGGTCGCCCGCCCCGAGGACGGGCATGAAGTCGTGCACCTCGGCGACGCCGTCGGGGGTGAGGAACCGGGTGATCAGGACGGCGGTGTCGGGGAAGTAGAACTGCTGGGTGCGGGAGACCTCGCCCGTCGGCGAGAGCGTCCATTTGCCGCCCCGCTCGGTGTCGAGGATCGCACCGAACACGCTCGCGGAGTCGAAACGCGGTGCGCAGAACCAGTCGATTGTGCCGTCGGTGGCAACCAGGGCGCAGGTGCGCAGGTCGCCGATCAGTCCGTGGTCCGCTATGGCGGGCCAGTCGTCAGGCATCGGGCAGGTGCCACCCTTCCGGGCCTGCCAACTCGATCGCCTCGTCGGGGCCCCACGAACCGCGAGCGTACGGCAGCGTCGGCGGTGGGGTGTCGAGAACCGGCTGACAGATCTCCCACAGCCGGTCCACTTCGTCGGCCCTGGTGAACAGCGTCTGGTCGCCGCGCATCACGTCGAGCAGCAACCGCTCGTAGGCCTCAAGCGGGACGTCGTCGGGATCCTCTTTCGCGATGTCGAGGTTGAACGTCAACGGCACCAAGTCCATTCGTGGACCGGGCCGCTTGGCCATCAGGCTAACCTCGAACTCCGGCGAGTCGCTGAGCTCGATCACCAGCTGGTTGGGGCCGTACTCGCTGTCACCGAACCGTCCCATCGGTGGGGTGCGGAACGTCAGGGTGACGGTGCGTCGGGTGGCGCCGAGGGACTTGCCGGTGCGCAGCAGGAACGGCACGCCCTGCCAGCGTTCGGTGTCGACGAAGGCCTCCAACGCCACGAACGTCTCGACCTTCGAATCGTCGGCGACGCCGTCCTCGTCGCGGTAGCCCTCGTACTGCCCGAACACGACGCGGTCGGGGTTCAGCGGCTGCATCGCGGCGAAGACCTTCGCCTTCTCGTTGCGCAGTGCCGTCGGGTCGAGGTGCACCGGAGGCTCCATGGCGATGAAGCCGAGCACCTGGCACAGGTGGGTGGAGATCATGTCGCGGAAGCAGCCCGTGGACTCGTAGAACGCGCCCCGCCCTTCGGCCGTCAACGTCTCCGGCACGTCGATCTGCACCGACATCAGGTGGTCGCGGTTCCAGGCGGGCTCGATGAGGCCGTTGGCGAAGCGCAAGGCCAAGATGTTCTGCACCGCTTCCTTTCCCAGGAAGTGGTCGATGCGGAACACCTGATCCTCGCTGACGACCTTCTTCAGGGCGGCGTCGAGCTCGCGGGACGACTCCAGGTCGGTCCCGAAGGGCTTCTCGACGACGACGCGGGCGTCGTCGGTCAGGTGCTCGTGGCCGAGCATGCCGATCATCGACTCCATCGCCGTTGGCGGTACGGAGAGGTAGATCAGCGTGCGCGAATCGTCGCCGAGGCCGTCGTGCGCCTCGCGGACGGCGGCGGCGAGGTCCTTGCCGCCGTCGTCCTCACTGGCATCGGAGGTCTGAAAGGTCAAGCGGCTCAACAGGTCTTCGAGTACGTCGGAGTCGAGGTCGTCGACCGACTCCTGCAGGCCGCTGCGAATCTTCTCGCGGAATTCGTCGTCGGAACCGGGGGAGTGCCGACCCGACCCGATAATCGCGTAGTCCTCGGGTAGCCGTGACGCTGCCGCCAGCCGGTACAGGCCGGGAAAGAGCTTGCGCTTTGCCAAGTCTCCGGTAGCACCGAAGAGGACGAAGACGTGTGGACCCGGGCGCTCCTCGCGATGCTTCACCGGTGGGTTCTTCCCGTAACGGCGCCCTGGCTAAACGTCTAGAAGGCGTCTACACCGCCGATGGCGACGAACATTCCGTGGCTGGTGCCGTCGTTGGTGAACTTCGTGCCGTCCTCGCTGGCGACGATCGTCCACCCCTGCGCGGTGTAGGTGCGGTAGTCGATGGGGACGACGGGGATGTCGCCGAGGTTGCCGAGCACCCACTTGAGCTGACCGTCTGCGGTAACTCGCACGCCGTTGGCCGGGGCACCGTCGACCACCGGCGAGCTGGTGAAGGGGGCCTCGCAGGCGACTTCGGTCGTGTTGATCTGGCACCGGGTCTGGCCGGACTTGGTGGTGATGAACACGTAGCCGTTCTGCGGCGGCAACGCCTCGGCCGCCGGGGGAGGTGCGGCGACGGGGGTGGTGGTCGTCGTCGTGGTCGTCGGTGTCGGGCTGGAGCGCGACGGCGTCGACGTGGGAAACGTCGGTTCGGTTGGGTTCCCGGCGTTGCGCTCGGGGCTACCGGAAATCGTCGACTGGCAACCGACGAGGAGCGTGCCCGCCGCGAGCACGCTCAAGACCTTCCACCGCACGTCCATCGCCGTCCAGGCTACGCACCTCGTGACGGATGTGACGGCAGTGACTCGCTCAGTCGAACAGGTCGGGCTGCTCCCTGGTGATCTTGGCGAACAGCGGCTGGAAGCTGAACCACCCGGCGAAGTGGCTGCCGACCTGCCCACGGGTCAGCGCGGCCATCTGGTCGTCGATGAGGACGGGGGTGCCCGCAGCCTCCGCCATCAGCTGCGCCTGACACGACCGCTCCATGGTGATGAACCACCAGGCGGCCTCCTCGACGGAATGACCGACGGTCAGCAGCCCGTGGTTGCGCAGGATCGCCGCCTTGCCGTCGCCTAGCGCGTGCGCGATGCGCTTGCCTTCCTCGAGATCGAGGACGACGCCCGAGTACTGGTCGAACAGCGCGTGATCCTGGTAGAACGCACAGGCGTCCTGCGTGATCGGGTCGAGCAGCTTGCCGAGCGTCGACCACGTCTTGCCGTACACCGAGTGGGAGTGCGCGGCCCCGATCACGTCGGGACGGGCGGCGTGAACCTGCGAGTGGATCGCGAACGCCGCCTGGTTGACCGGGCGGTCCCCGTGCACGATCTCGCCGTCGTGCCGCACCAGCAGAAGATCGCTGACGCGGATGTGGCCGAAGTGCATGCCGAACGGGTTGACCCAAAAGTGGTCGGTGAGTTCGGGATCGCGGGCGGTGATGTGCCCGGCCACGCCCTCGTCGAACCCGAACCGGCTGAACAGTCGGAAGGCGGCCGCCAGGTTCTGCTTGCGGTGCAGCCGCTCCTCCTCGACCGTGCGGTCGGTGCGGGGAAGCAGGGCGGCGACGTTACCGCCTGCGAGCTTCGTGGCGTCTTCGGCTCCGGTGTCGACCATGACTCGATCGTACGACCGCTACCCGAGCGGCAACAGGATGTTCTTCACGCTGGGATCGGTGGCCAGGAACTGTTGCACCGCCGGATCCTGGAACGTCTCGACGAGCTTCTTCACGTTGTCGGTGTCGGCCCACTTGCTGCCGATGGTGAGCTGGCCCGCGAACTCGTCCGGCGCGGGCGGCGCGAAGATCTGCTGAGTCAGCGGAATCTTCGCGGCCAGGTAGTACTCGGTGTAGCCGACGGCGGCGTCGAGGTCCGGCAGCGACCGGGACTGCGCGGCGAAGTCGAGCAGGGTGAACTTCAGGTTCTTGGGATTGCCGACGATGTCCTTCTGAGTGGCCTGGAACTTGTCGACCGCCGGGTTCAGCGTGATCAGCCCCGCCCGCTCCAGCAGCCACAGCCCTTGGGCTTCATTCGCCGGATCCGAGTAGAGGGACACGTTGGCGCCGTCGGGCAGCTGCGACGGATCGGTGTACTTGTCCGACCAGATGCCGAAGCCCCACCGGAAGACCGGCGTCGCGGCCGTCTCGCGGAAGTCCGGATTGGCCTCGAGCACCTGGCTCAGCCAGAGCTTGTGCTGATAGATCGTTCCGGCCACCTCGCCGTCGCTGACGGCTCGGTTGATGGTGTTGCTGTCGGTGAGGCCGCGGAAGGCGACCTTGATGCCGTGCCGCGGCGCGACGTCCTTGGCGATGTATTCGATGAGCGACTGCTCGGCGGCGTTGCCCTCGTTGGTGGCGACGACCAAGGTCGCGCCGGCGATCTCGTTGGCGGACTTGGTCTCTCCGAAGAAGACGAACTTCACGGCGACGGCCGCGACGACGACCACGACGAGTCCGAGCGCGGGCCAGATCCACCTGGGCCGTCGGCGCAGTTCGAAGCCGTGGTCGTCGGCCTCCGGTGATGCGGTGGGTGTGGTTGTCATGGTGAGCCTTTCGAATTAGACGGCGGGTGCGCGTCTGCGGAGCGGGCGGGCCGCGACGGAGGACAGTCGGCGGTGCGGTGTGGTCAGGCGGACGAGGGCGTCGCCGATCAGCTGGACCGCGGCGACGGTGATCACCAGGATCACGATGGTGGCGAGCATGACGCCCTGGTCGAATCGCTGATAGCCGTACGTGACGGCGACATAACCGATTCCGCCGGCGCCGATGGTGCCCGCGATGGCCGAGTATTCGATCATGGCGATGACGTTGATGGTCAGCCCGCCGATGATCGACGGGACGGCCTCGCCGAGTTGCACCGTGCGGATGATCTGCAGGGGCGACCCACCCGAGGCGCGCGCCACCTGTACCGCCGACGGCGGAACCGAGCGCAGCGAGTTCTCGACGATCCTGGTGAAGAATGCGATGCCCGCCAACGACATTGGCACCACTGCTGCCGCGATGCCGATGTTGGTGCCGGTGACGAATCTGGTGAACGGCATGATCGACGCCATCAGGATCAGGAACGGCAACGACCGGCCGACGCTGATGACCCAACTCAGTACGGTGTGCAGGCCGGGGTTCTCGAACAGCCCGCCCGGCGCCAGGTTGTGCACCAGGGCACCCAGTGGGACGCCGACCACCACGACGATCGCCATCACGATCCCGACCATGATCAGGGTGTCCACCAGCGCCGGAAACAGCAGCCCGGGGAGTTCACCGACCGGGACCTTCGCGTTGGCGAGCAGTGTCTCGGTCATGCGACGCCCTCCAACGCGCGAGCAGGTGGCGAGTGCTCGGCCAGATCTGCCGAGAGCCCGTAGCGCGCGAGCGTGCCGCGCACGTCGTCGCCCAATTCCGCGGGAACGCCGAGGGTCACCCCGCCGACGCTGACGCCGGCCACCACCTGAACCGACGCCCCGAGGACCGACAACGGCACGCCGAGGTCCTTGGACGCCGCGGCGATCCAATCGGCGGGCACGTCGGTTCCGTCGTACACGACGTTCCAGATCTGTTGTCCTACAGCCGGTCGGGCGTCGGATCGCTGCGGACGCAACTCGGCACCCAGCGACGACCGCGGGTTGGTCAGAAGGTCGACGATGCGACCCGACTCGACGATGCTGCCGTGGTCCAACCGCGCCACCGAGTCGGCGATCTTCAGCACGGTGTCCATCTCGTGGGTGATGAAGACGATGGACAGGTTCAGGTCGTCACGCAACTCGCGGAGCAGGTCGACCACCGAGTCGGTGGTGACGGGATCGAGCCCGGCCGTTGCCTCGTCGGACAGCAGCACCGACGGCCGCAGCGCCAACGCACGTGCGATGCCGACCCGCTGTCGTTGACCCCCGGAGAGCTGGAACGGGTAGTGCCCGGCGCGATCGGCGAGGCCTACCCGGTCCAGCAGTTCGGCGACGCGGCGCTTCGTCTCCGACGCCGTGACGCCGAGGTAGTCCAGTGGCAGTGCGACGTTCTCGGCCGCCGTGCGTCGCTCCAGCAGCCCGGCGGCCTGGAAGACGGTACCGATGCGTCGGCGGGCCACCCGCAACTTGCCTGCCGACAGCGTCGTCAGGTCCTCACCGTTGACCACGACCGAACCCGACGTCGGCGGCGTCAGCAGGTTGATGCACTGCGCCAGCGTGCTCTTGCCCGCGCCGCTCGGGCCGACGACGGCCAGGATTTCGCCGGCGTCGACGCGGAAGGTGACGCCGTCGAGCACCACCGTCCACTGGTCACCGCGGCCGTAGGCCTTGGTCAGGTTGGTCAGTTCAATCACCGGTGAAGGCTCGCAGAACGGCTTGTCACCGAACACCTTTGCGATCAGCGTGAGTGCAGCACCGGGAAATACATCAGGCCCTCC
>NZ_MVOC01000042.1 GCF_002043095.1 Mycobacterium sp. AT1
ATCTCGGTACCGAGATAGTAGTGACACGTACCGGGACAGGCGCCGGTGGTGGCGAACGGATCGGCGCCGCGGCAGACCGCGGCGAGAACGGCATGGCACAGCGAACGGGAGTGGGTGGTATCGGTGCGGGTGTTCGGTGAACTGGAAACCGTGGTGATGGCCCAGCTGTGGGCCACCGACGGACAGGGCACCGTCCGGGAGGTGGTCGACCGGATACGCCCTGACCGTGAGGTCGCCTACACCACCGTGCTCTCCACGATGGAGAACCTGTACCGCAAGGGCCATCTGCGTCGGGAACGCGAGGGCAAGGCGTTTCGCTACCGCACCGTGCTCAGCCACGCCGAACACATCGCCGGGTTGATGCGCGAGGCCCTCAACGACGGTGAACAGCACACCACCGCGGTGCTGATGCACTTCGTCGACGAGATGAGCCCCGATCAACTCGCCGGGCTCAAGGACGTCATCCGACGCCGCGGCCGGGGAGCCACCAAGCGATGAACCTCGCGGTGTGCCTGCTGGCCTACGCGTTGTCCCTGACGGTGTTGGGGCCGGCGGTGTTGTCGCGGGCCACCCGTGCCGGTGCCGCGCCCCGATGGGGCATCGGGGCCTGGCTGGTGATGATGGGAAGTGTCCTGGTGGCCGTGGTGGCCGCGGTGGCGCTGTTCGTGTCTCAGACCGTCGCCTCCTGGGGTCGGATCGGTTCGGTCCTGACCGGGTGCGTGGCCGGGTTGGGAATGATCGCCCGCGGTGGGTACGGCGACCTGGTGCAGATCGGCGTCCTGGCGCTGGCGGTGATGAGCACCCTGGCGGTGGCCATCCTCGGCGGCCGCGCCGCGCTGGCTCTGCGTCGAATGTGTCGGGACAGTCACGACCACGGTCACGCCGTCCGGATCGCGACCGGGACCACCACCCCGGGCGGTCCCGGGGGCGCGTTCGTCGTCGACAGTGATCGTCGCGGGGTGTACTGCCTGGCCGGCCGCCCGCACACCATCGTCATCACCCGCGCCGCCCTGGTCGCCCTGGACGACGCGCAGCTGGCCGCGGTGCTCGCCCACGAACGTGCCCACCTGCGCGGGCATCACCACCAGGTCCTGGCCTTCACCAGGGCACTGAGCACGCTGTTCCCCCGGGTCCGGCTGTTCACCGACGGAGCCGCCGCTGTCGCCCGGCTCCTGGAGATGCGCGCGGACGACGTCGCCGCCCGCCGCCACAGCCCCGACACCGTCGTCGACGCACTCCTCGCCCTCAGCCTTCCACCGGGAGCCGTGGCAGCCTCGTCGCCGGCAGCGGCGCTCAGCGCCGCCGGACTGGCAGTGACCCAACGCGTCGAACGGCTGTTGTTCCCGCCCAACGCCCTCCCTGCCCGCATCGGCCTCATCACCGCGACCGGCGCGGCCCTCCTCGCGCCGCTCCTCGGGATCACGGCGATGATCACCCAGCCCGGGATGGCGTGCATCTAGCGCATCCCGGCAGCCGGTGCCGGGAAGGCGTGGATGCCGCGGCGGACCAACAGGCTCACCCTTGCGTTACATACCCCCTAGGGGTATGCATGAGGCGCGGGTCGTAATGCGTCGAAGAGGAGTGCGGCCAGCTCACGTCTTGGCGTCCACCTCCACGTGGCATCCAATGCACCTGCCCCTCGTGCTCTCGCCCAGCTAGGACGCCACCACCGACCGACTACTAATCCGAGACTTTTGAATCCGTCCGTCACGCCGGATGTGTCGACACTGCGGCGGCGATACGGTCCAGGGCCTCTGTGTTCACGCGGTAGTAGGCCCATTTGCCGCGCTGGTCGCGGCTGACGAGGCTGCTGTCGACGAGCAGCTTCATGTGGTGCGACACGGTGGGTTGGCTGAGTCCGAGCGGTTCGGTGAGGTCGCAGATGCAGGCTTCACCGCCGTCGGATGCGGCGATGAGGGACACCAGCTTGACCCGGGCCGGATCGGCGAGCGCCTTGAATACCGTGGCCAGGCGTTCGGCGGCTGGGGTGTCCAGCACGCCGCCGGTCAGCGGGGAGCAGCAGGCAGCCGCGTCGCTGGAGGTCAACGGTGCGGTCGCGGTGGGCATGCCATCCATGATGGCACACGCATTGACAAACGTCGATGCGTCACGCAGGATCGACTCATCGAAGAACGTCGATGCGAGGAGTCTGGGATGTCGGAACTGCCCGTCGTGGTGATTGGGGCCGGACCGTTGGGTGTGGCGGCGGCCGCGCACCTACTGGAGCGTGGACTCACACCACTTGTGTTGGAGGCCGGCTCGAGTCCCGCTGCGGCGGTGGAGCAGTGGGCACACGTGCGCACCTTCTCCCCATGGCCCGAACTGGTCGACCCCGCGGCCGCCAAGCTGCTCGAAGCCACTGGCTGGACCGCCCCCGAGGCGGGGTTCCCCACCGGCCGGGAGTGGATCGACGACTACCTGGCGCCGGTGGCAGACACCTTGGGTAATCGGGTGCAGTACGGCGCACGGGTGCAGGCGGTGTCCCGGCTGGGACGGGACCGGCTGGTCACCCCGGGACGCGCGGAGACGCCGTTCGTCGTGCACGTGAACAACACTGACGGCACCGAGTGCCGGATCCAAGCGCAAGCGGTCGTCGATGCCTCCGGCACCTGGGGCCAGCCGAATCCTGCTGGCGCCGACGGGGTTCCCGCGGTCGGCGAACGTGCCGCCGCCGGCTCCGGTGTGCTGACCTACGTCCCGCCGACACTGGCCCAAGCCTCCGCGCTGGCAGGCAAGCACGTGGTGGTCGTCGGCAGCGGGCACTCGGCGATGACCGCGGTCATTCAGCTCGGCGAAGTCGTACGCAAGGATCCCTCGACGACGGTGACGTGGGTGCTGCGCCGCGGGGTCTCCGAGGACACCTTCGGCGGCGGCGCGGCCGACGAACTTCCCCAGCGCGGCGCTCTGGGTGTGCGGTCCAAGGAAGCAGTCGAGGCGGGCCGGGTGTCGTTGTCGACCGGGTTCCGCACCGAACGCGTCGACCTTCTCGACGGGCGTGCGGTCCTCACCGCGGAGGACGGGCGATCCCTGCCGCCGGCCGATCACGTGGTCGTGTTGACCGGGTTCCGGCCGGACCTGTCGTTCCTCTCGGAGATGCGCATCGAACTGGACCCGATCCTGCAGGCGCCGGTGAACCTGGCCGGTTCGATTGATCCGAACATGCACTCCTGCGGCAGTGTGCTGCCGCACGGTGCCGCCGAGTTGGCCCACCCGGAACCGAACCTGTACATCGTGGGCATGAAGTCCTACGGGCGGGCGCCGACGTTCCTGGCGATGACCGGCTACGAGCAGGTCCGCAGCATCGCTGCGGAGCTGGTTGGCGACCATGAGGCGGCTCGCCGGGTGGAGCTGACGTTGCCCGATACCGGGGTGTGCAGCGGGGCGGGCTTGTTCGAGGATCCGCAGGGTGAGAACGCCGGCGGTGGGTGCTGCGGGACCGCCTCGGCACCGCAGCAGGTGTCGCTGCAGCCGTTTTCGTTGTCGCTCAACCCCATTGGCGGATGACGCAGGAGCATTCTTCGACGGCGGCACCCCGCGTGGCCCATGGGCTGCGCTGGGTGCTGGCGACGTTGTGCGTCACTGAGATCACCAGCTGGGGCGTGCTGTACTACGCCTTCACCGTGCTCTCGGAGCAGATCAGCGCCGACACCGGCTGGTCCGCCCCGGCGGTGACCGCCGCGTTCTCCGCCGGGCTGGTGACCTCGGCGCTGGTGGGAGTCCCCGTCGGGCGGTGGCTGGACCGTATCGGCCCGCGCTGGATCATGACCGCCGGCTCGATACTGGGCACCCTCGCCGTGATCGCGGTCGTCGCGGCCCCGAACTACGGCTGCTTCCTGGCGGCCTGGGTGGTGGCCGGGGTCGCGATGAGCGCGACGTTCTACGCACCCGCCTTCGCTGCGCTGACCCGGTTCTTCGGCACCGACGCGGTCCGCGCACTGACCGCGCTGACACTGGTGGCGGGCTTCTCCAGCACCGTGTTCGCCCCGTTGACCGCGGCCTTGTCGGCTCAGATGAGCTGGCGCCACACCTATCTCGTCCTGGCCGCGGTGATGGCAGTGATCACCATCCCGGCGCACGTCTTCGGGCTGCGGCGCCCCTGGCCGCCGGTGACCACCGAGCATCACCATGTCGAGGCGCCGGGCCGCACCGCCCGCAGCGGGCCGTTCCTGGCGTTGATCGCGGCGTTCGCGCTCGCCGGGCTCGCCTCGTACGCGGTGATCGCCAACCTGGTGCCGTTGATGAGCCAACGCGGCATCAGCACCAGCGCCGCAGCGGTCGCGCTCGGTCTGGGCGGTGCCGGGCAGGTCCTGGGCCGCCTGGGCTACCGAACCCTGGTCCGCCGTGTCGGTGTCGTGCCCCGCACGGTGATCGTCATGGCCGGCGTCGCGGCGACCACCGCACTGCTGGGACTGTTCACCGCCTACGCGGCGCTGGTCGCGGTGGCCATCGGGGCCGGCGTGATGCGCGGCATCATGACACTGCTGCAGGCCACCGCGGTCACCGAACGCTGGGGCCCCACGCATTACGGGCATCTCAGCGGCATCCTGACCGCACCGATCATGATCGCCACCGCGGTCGGCCCCTTCGTCGGCGCGGCCCTGGCCAGTCTGCTCGGGGGTTACGCCGCCATGTTCCTGGCCCTCGGGGCGATCGCCGCCGCGGGCGCCCTGGTCGCACTGGCAACCAGGCCCCGGGTGCATACCGTCGCGCCGAGCATCCGGGTCTGACTGTCAGACAAGACGCGACCGGGTCGCGGGCTTGACCTTCGAGTCGACGTGAAGGTTTACCGTCGCTGCATGACCACTGGGATGCGGATCTCGGAACTGGCGCGCCGCAGTGGCGTGCCCGCGTCCACGTTGCGCTATTACGGTCAGCTCGGCCTGCTCCCCGCCGACCGGACGCCGGCTGGCTACCGCCTCTACGACGAGGCCGCCCATCAGCGGCTGATGTTCATCGAGGCAGCCAAGCGGCTACGGCTGCCACTGCCGGCCATCGCCGACCTGCTCATCGTCTGGCAGTCCGATGCCTGCCGTGCCGTCAAAGACCAGCTACGGCCGCTGCTGGATCAGCGACTCACCGACACCACCGCTGCGATCACCGAGCTGCAGTCTCTGCGAGAACACTTGGCCGAGGCGAGGACTCGTCTCGACGAGCTGCCCGACCGCGACCACCGCTGCGACCCGGAGTGCGCCTTTCTCCTGGATCAACGCGATCGTGTCGCCGCGCTGCCCATCGCCGACCCTGGGCCGCCAACGTGTTCCCTCGACAGCGGGGAGTACCGCGACCGCATCGCCGCGTGGCATGACCTGCTGGCTCACGCGCACGTCGCACCGATTGCGGACGGGTTCGTCGCCACCCTTCCCCTAGCCCACGCGTCCGCGTTGACCGATCTCATCGTCGCCGAGCAGTCCTGCTGCTCGTTTCTTCGGTTCACCGTCACGTTCCCCGGCACCGATGCCCGGGTGACGGTCACCGGACCCGCCGACGCCCAACCACTGATCGCCGCACTCTCCAGCCCCGCCATCCAGGAAGTCCGCCCATGCTGATCGCCAAGTCCATCGCCCTGTTCGTCGTGGCTGCCCTCTTCGAGATCGGCGGCGCCTGGCTGGTGTGGCAAGGCGTGCGGGAACACCGCGGCTGGATCTGGGCCGGTTTCGGTGTCATCGCGCTCGGCGCCTACGGGTTCGTCGCCACCCTGCAGCCCGACGCCCACTTCGGCCGCATCCTCGCCGCCTACGGCGGGGTATTCGTCGCAGGCTCCCTGCTGTGGGGCATGGCCTTCGACGGATTCCGACCCGACCGGTGGGACGTCACCGGCGCGATCGTCTGCATCCTGGGGGTCGCCGTCATCATGTACGCCCCCCGCGGCACATGAGGTCACAGAAATCGAAGAACAACTTCAGCGTGATCGGGGTGGGTATCAGGCGCCGGTGAGGGTGGCGTGCAGGCGGTGGACGCGGGCGGTGATGTCGTCGCGGACCAGGCGCATCCGTTCGAGGCCGTCGATGCCGCGGTCAGACGGTTCGTCGGTGTCCCAGTTCTCCACCCGGGTGCCCGGCAACGGATCGAGTTTTGCTTCCCTGCCGAGGGTGACCACCAGGTCGACGTCGCGAGCCAACTCGTAGTCCACCAGCGTGGGCTGCTCGCCGGTGATGTCGACGCCCACCTCCAAAAGTGCTTGCGCCGACAGGTCGTTGACCGCGGAGCCAGGCTTCGTGCCCGCCGAATGCACGGTCACGGTGTCACCGGCGAGCTGACGCATCAGGCCGGCCGCCATCTGGGACTTGCCGCCGTTCTTGACGCACACGAACAGGACTGACGGTGTCGAGGAGTCGGTCATCGGGTCAGCCTTGACTCGTGGTGACGTCGAGGTCGGCGAGCAGCCGTCGGACGCGTTGTTCGATGTCGTCGCGGACGGGGCGGACCGCCTCGAGGCCTTGGCCGGCGGGGTCGGGCAGCTCCCAGTTCACGTACCGCTTACCGGGGAAGACCGGGCAGGCATCGCCGCAGCCCATGGTGATCACCACGTCGGCGGCCTGAACGATTTCGTCGGTCCACGGTTTTGGAAACTCACTGGTGATGTCGATCCCGACCTCGGCCATCGCCACGACAGCGGACGGGTTGATGGCGTCACCGGGCTCGGACCCACCCGACCAGGCCACCGCGTGCTCACCGGCGAGGTGGGTGAAGAACCCCAACGCCATCTGGGACCGGCCGGCGTTGTGGGTGCACAGGAACAGCACCGTGGGCTTGCCGTCGCTGATCTTGCCCTCCACCCGCGCCAGCGCGAGCAGGCGTTGGCGGGCGAACCGTTCGGCCAGCAGCGGCAGGAAATTGGGGACGGTGGCCCTGCCGGCGAACTGGTCATAGGAGGTGTGCAGGAACCGTTCGATGGTCTCGACGTTGAAGCTGTCGCCGAAGTCGCGTTCCAACCGGGTGGCCGCCGTCGTCAGTGCGTGCCGTTGGTCGATGGACAGGTCGCGGTGCGGACGCAGGGCAGCGGGGCTCTCGGACATGGTGTCACGACTCCTGTGTCGTCCAAGGCGGGACGGTGGTGGGCGCGGTGGTGTTGCCGTCGCGGAAGCGTCGGCGTAGCGCCAGCGACACGTACACCAGCGCCACCAGGACCGGGACTTCGATCAGCGGGCCGACCACCCCGGCCAGCGCTTGGCCGGAGGTGGCGCCGTAGGTGGCGATGGCGACGGCGATCGCGAGTTCGAAGTTGTTGCCCGCCGCGGTGAACGCCAGGGTGGTGGTCCGCTGGTAGCCCAACCCGATGCCGGCACCCAGCAGGTACCCGCCACCCCACATGATGGCGAAGTAGGCGAGCAGGGGAAGCGCGATGCGCACCACGTCCAGCGGTCGGGTGGTGATCTGTTCTCCTTGCAGCGCAAAGAGAATGACGATGGTGAACAGCAGCCCGTAGAGCGCCCACGGCCCGATCCGGGGCAGGAACGTGGTCTCGTACCAGTCGCGGCCCTTGGCCTTCTCTCCGAGCCGGCGGGACAGGTAGCCGGCCAGCAGGGGGATGCCGAGGAAGATCAGGACCGATTTGGCGATCTGCCACGGTGAGGTGCTGATGGTGGTCTGTTCCAAGCCGAGCCACCCGGGTAGCACCGAGAGGTAGAACCAGCCCAGGACGGCGAACATGATCACTTGGAAGATCGAGTTGAGGGCGACCAGGACGGCGGCGGCTTCCCGGTCACCGCAGGCCAGGTCGTTCCAGATGATGACCATGGCGATGCAGCGGGCCAGGCCGACGATGATCAGCCCGGTGCGGTATTCGGGCAGGTCGGGAAGCATCAGCCAGGCCAGCGCGAACATCAGCGCCGGGCCGAACACCCAGTTCAGGAACAGTGAGCTCAGGAGCAGTTTGCGGTCTCCGGTGACGGTGTCGAGGCGGTCGTAGCGGACCTTGGCTAGCACCGGGTACATCATGATCAGCAGACCGAAGGCGATCGGCAGCGAAATGCCGTCGACCTGAACGCTTTCCAGCGCGGTGTTCAAACCCGGGATCCAGCGCCCCAGCAGCAGACCAGCGACCATGGCCACACCAATCCACACCGGTAGGAACCGGTCCAACGTGGACAGTTTGCCGATCACCGGTGCCGAGGTGTTCGTGGCCACCGTGTCGGTCATGCCGTTACACCCGCCAGCGCCGCGGTGTTCAGATTCAGCAGCGCCGAGATGTCGTGCAGCGCTTCCGGAACCACGGCGTAGTACACCCACGACGCCCGCCGCTCCGAGGTCAACAGACCAGCGTCGCGCAAGACTTTGAGGTGGTGCGACACGGTGGGTTGCGAGACGTCGATCCCCACGGAGACATCGCACACACACGCCTCACTACCGGAATGGCTGGCGATGGCACTGAACAACCGCAAACGCACCGGGTCGGCCAGCGCCTTCAACTTCTTGGCCATCTCGACGGCTGCGGGCTCGCTCAACGGCTCGTGCAGCAGCGGCGGCGTGACGCAGCAGACGTCGTCCACCGCCTGATCTGAGTTGGACATACATCGATATTGACAGTCATCGAATCAGGACGCAAGCGGAGTTTGGATGAACCCTCGCTCGCTTCGCGGCAAGACGGGACATAAATGCTGCCACGCCGCAAAACCGATGAGTCGAGCGTGTTCGGCCGGAGTCAACGGATCTGCCGCCCGACGATCGCGAGAACATCACCGCGTAGCCGACCTTCTACTACGTTGGTACGTAGGTCCACAGTCGAGACGTTGCCCCGATTGCTCTATTCGCGTCGAGGTCGGTGGCGTCGATTGAATGAACGACAGGGTGGATGGAGGTCGGAGCAGGTGAACGACATGGAGACAGGTAGCCCAGTGGCGGGTGTGCGCACCGTGGTGCTGGAACTCGACGGCGTGCAGTGGGCGAGTCAGAAGAACGTGGTGGAGACAGTCCTCGGTCGACGACCGGGAGTCGTTGGCGCGGAGGCTAATCCGGTTGCTCAGACCGTGACGGTGCGATACGACCCGGATCGCACCACGGTTGAGCACCTCGCCGGCTGGGTTCGAGAGTGCCGATATCACTGTCGGGGTGAATCCGTCCCCGATCACCTGTGTGCCGTGCCGGCGCCGGCTACCGACGCGAAGCGGTCATCCGGCACTGCCGATGAAGCTGTTGACCACGCGGGCCACCCAGCCCACGACCGCAGCGCCGCAGGGGAGCCGGGAACGGGTCGGACGGGGACGCCGGCCGAGGTGATGGGGCACGGCGGGCACGGTGAGATGTCGATGGCCGCGATGATCCGCGACATGCGTGACCGTTTCCTGGTCGCGGTGGTGTTCGGGGTCGTGATCACGTTGTGGTCCCGGATCGGGCGCGACGTGTTCGGGTTCTCCGTGGCGGCGCCGTTCGGGCTGCGCGACGACGTGTTTCAGCTGATTCTGAGCGTTCCGGTGATCTTTTACTCGGCGCAGGTGTTCTTCGCTGGTGCTGTGCGGGCGCTTCGTGCCCGCACGTTGGACATGATGGTGCTCGTCGCGGTCGCCGTCGGTGCCGGCTGGGTGTACTCCGTGGGGGTCACCGTGGCCGGGGGCGGCGACGTCTTCTACGAAGCGGCGACCATCCTGACTGCGTTCGTGCTGCTCGGGCACTACTTCGAAATGCGGGCGCGGGGCGGCGCCAACGACGCGGTCCGCGCGCTGCTCAAGCTGGCCCCGCCCATGGCGACCGTGCTCCGCGACGATGAGTCGGTGGAGATCCCCACCGATCAGGTCGTGGTAGGTGACCTGCTGTTGGTTCGACCCGGTTCCAAGGTCGCCGTCGACGGGGTGGTGGAAGACGGGGACAGCGACGTCGACGAGTCCACGGTGACCGGTGAAAGCCTGCCGGTTCACAAGGGTCCGGGTGACGAGGTGGTGGGGGCCACCATCAACACCACGGGGACACTGCGGGTCCGGGCCACCAAGGTCGGCGCGGACACCGCGCTGGCCCAGATCGTCAAGCTGGTGCAGGAAGCGCAGAACTCCAAGGCCCCCGGGCAGCGCCTGGCGGACCGGGCCGCGTTCTGGCTGGTTCTGGTGGCGCTGCTCGGCGGGGTCGGAACGTTCGTGGTGTGGCTGCTGGTGGGCCGCTCGGTCAGCGAGGCACTGTTGTTCGCGATCACGGTGGTCGTGGTGACCTGCCCAGACGCGCTGGGGCTGGCCACCCCTACCGCGATCATGGTCGGGACTGGTCTGGGCGCTGCCCGCGGAGTGTTGTTCAAGAACGCGACCGCAATCGAGACGTCGAAGAAGATCGACGTGGTGGTGATGGACAAGACCGGCACCCTGACCTTGGGTGCACCCTCGGTGACCGATCTGCTGGTGGAGGGGTCGCCCGAAACCGACGCGCTGGCGCTGATCGCCGCGTTAGAACGCGAATCCGAGCATCCGCTGGCGGCCGCGGTGGTGCGGCACGCCGATGCCGCGGGAGCGCGCCGCCTCGATGCGCATGATTTCGTGAACGTGGCGGGGCAGGGTGCGGTCGCGGTCGTGGATGGTCACCGCGTGGTGGTGGGCAACACCCGACTGATGACGGCCGAGGGCATCGAACTTGGTGTCCTGGGTCCCCGGCAGCAGGAACTTGCCGCCGGGGGCCGGACGGCGGTGCTCGCTGCGGTCGACGGGCGGGCGGTGGCGGTGATCGGTATCGCGGACGCGGTGCGACCCACCTCCGCGGCCGCCGTCGCGGAGCTGCGATCCATGGGCGTCGAGGTGGTCATGCTCACCGGAGACAACGCGGCCACCGCGCAGCGGATCGCGGCGCAGATCGGGGTCACCGAGGTGATCGCCGACGTCTTGCCCGGCGACAAGGCCGCGAAGGTCACCGAACTCATGAACGCCGGACATCGGGTGGCGATGGTCGGTGACGGTGTCAACGATGCTCCGGCCTTGGCTCAGGCCGACCTCGGGATCGCGATCGGCGCCGGCACCGATGTCGCGGTGGAAACCGCCGATGTGGTCCTGATGCGTTCGGACCCGCTCGACGTGGCGGTGGCGCTGCGGATCGGGCGGGGCACGGTCCGCAAGATGAAGCAGAACCTCGTCTGGGCGATTGGCTACAACTCGGTGGCGCTACCCATCGCCGCGGGGGTCTTCGAGCCGGCGTTTGGTCTGGTGTTGCGCCCGGAGATCGCCGCGATCACGATGGCAGGTTCCAGCATCCTCGTTGCCGTTAATGCGTTGACCCTTAAACGTCTTCGTCTTCCGACACCGGGTGCGGCCGGAGCGTAGTGAGCGTCGGTCGGCCTGCAGAGCCGTGCACCCATTCCGACATCGCGACGGTGGGCAGGTGACGGAGGTATCTCGGTCAGGTTGAGATACGGTGTCGCACAGTTGATGTTCGAGCACAGGCTGCCATCATCGGACGTGTGGCACCCAAAGTAGCGACGAGGACGGACAGCAGGCTGGCAGTGAAGCTTGCCGCACTAGCTTCGTTCGGCGCGGCGATCGTTCACTTCGCGGTGGTGCCGACGCACTGGCAAGAGTGGGTGCCGGCAGGCCTGTTCTTTCTCTCGATCGCCTTGTGCCAACTGATCTGGGCGCGACTAGTCCTGGCTCGGATGACGACGTCTGTGCTTGCCGCGGGGATCATGCTCAATGTCGGGGCCATCGCACTGTGGGCTCTTTCGCGGACGGCGGGCGCGCCGTTCGGCCCTCACGCCGGAGAACCTGAGCTCGTCAAGGGCGCCGACCTTTGTGCTCTGCTGCTTCAAATCTATGTCGTGATGGCAGCCGGCTGGGTGGTGTACCGAGGCCACCACAGCGAACCGATACCAGCGTTCGGGAACGCGATCGTGCTCCTCGGCGCAACTGCCGTCGTCGCTCTGGCGTCGACGGTAGGTGTGGCCTCTGGTCTACAGCACGGCCATCCCGAGCAGGCCGGCGCCGCAACTGACCACCACGGTCCTAATGTTGGAACTGCAGAGGCACATCACGAACACCCAGAGCCGGCCACGTCCCCACCGAATTTCGAGTCGATCGGCACTCCGGCGGCACCGGCACCTGCCGAACCTCCGCTCCCGACAGCGGAACCGTTGATCGACGACCACGGTGATCATTCCCACGACGAATGACGTGCGCTCCGCTGATTGGAGCTCTAACAGTCGACTCATCAGAGGATAACCCAGCATCTTGCTCTGATCGAGGCGTGAACAACATCATGGATAATGACTATTATCCATGATTGGGTGAGACCGTCTGTCGCACAATGCCATCCCGCGAAGTTGACGTTGTAGCGAGGTGACGTCTCAGTGTGGTCGGGCGCTTGCTAGGCGCGCGACCGGGGTGGAACGCATTCCGCCGATCCCCCGGCGGGGGAGTGGTCGCGATGCTTCCTGGAATGCCCTCCCACGGCCGAGGCGCAATGCAAATGGCCTCTCGTTCGGATTCGGAGGCTGTCTTTACGCGGTGACAGCGCACATAACGTGCCGCCATGCTGTGCCAGCCCGGATAAGGGTGTGACTTAGGCGAATCGGCACTATGCTAGTGGATCCGCATGGCGGCCCAGCGGGCGGTGAAGCGCGAGATCCGTTGCGCACGTGTTGAATTGAACGACACTGGATATCGGCCGTATCAAGAACGGTTGTATTCCTAGGGTCAGGGCGGGATGCAGCTTCCTTTGAGTACAGCGTTTGATGTATCGTCGTCGGCGTGGAGACCTTGGTGCATACCGATGCGTTGGCCCGGTTCGGCTATGCCCTCTCTGATGCCACTCGCACGCAGATCTTGCTGACTTTGCGTAAGGCGCCGCAGCATCCCTCTGATTTGGCCGAGGCGATCGGGGTCTCGCGTCAGACGATGTCCAATCATCTGGCTTGTCTGCGTGGTTGCGGGCTGGTGGTCGCGGTGTCCGAGGGTCGTAGGACCCGATATGAGCTGGCCGATTGGCGCATCGGGCATGCTCTGGATGATCTCCTGGGTTTGGTTCTCGCGGTCGATCCGTCCTGCTGCGCCGAGCACGGATGCACCTGCTGATGGCCTCCGAGATTGGGCTGCCCAGTGTGCGGCCCACTCTGAGTGAGCCACGGCGCCAAATTCTTTCGCGTCGGATCCGGTGGTTCGTGGCGGCGACGATCAGCTACAACGTCATCGAGGCCGCAGTGGCCCTCACCGAGGGTGCCCGGGTCTCTTCGACGGCGCTGATCGGTTTCGGCTTGGACTCGGTGATCGAGGTGTCGTCCGCGGCGGCGGTGGCCTGGCAGTTCGCGGGAGCCGATCCCGAGGTTCGCGAGAAGGTCGCCCTGCGCGTCATCGCGTTCTCCTTCTTTGGGTTGGCCCTCTACGTGACCGTCGATGCGGCCCGGTCATTGTTCGGCGTTGGGGAGGCCCGTCATTCGATCATCGGCATCGTGCTCGCTGGGGTCAGCCTCGCCGTGATGCCGGTGCTGTCCTGGGCGCAGCGTCGCGCCGGGCGCGAACTCGGATCGCTGTCCGCGGTTGCTGATTCCAAGCAGACTCTGCTGTGCACCTATCTGTCGGCGGTGCTGCTGGTGGGACTGCTGCTGAACAGCCTTCTGGGTTGGTCCTGGGCTGACCCGGTTGCCGCGCTCGTCATCGCCGTCATCGCCACCAAAGAGGGTATCAACGCCTGGAAGGGTGACACCTGCTGCGCGACCCCGTCGATGACCAGAACTGTTGCAGCCCAGGATGATTGCGAGTGCTGTAACGACTAGTGGGCCGCGTTTGTTCTAGTGGTGCTGTGGTCGGTTGATCGCGGGGTAGGTGGCCATGGGCACTGCGGCTCGGGCGGCGTGGATGTTCATGACCTGGGTCGAGTAGCCGAGAAGCTCGGCCAGGGATGCGGGGTCGATTTCCTTGGTGAGGTCGTGCAGTGCTGCGTTGCGGGCGGCTTGGATGTCGATCCCGAATCCGCGCAGCCGCTGCATGAGTGCTTGTTCAGCGATGTGGTGCCCGGCGCGGGTGCCGGGGAACAGCCACTGGTTTTGGTGGTTCATCGTTTGGCGGTTGCCGCGGTCGGCGAGGTGCTGGTGGAAGTAGGGGAGTAGTGGCTCGGGGATCGGTGCGGGGAGGGTTCCGATCCTGATCGTGGTCTGTTCGGCCGTGGTCTCGACGTCGTCGAGGGTGAGTTCGGAGATCCTGCGCACGGGGATGCCGTAGAGCAGCAGGATCAGCGCGGCGATCCTGGTGGATAGGTGGGTGTGCTCGGCTTCGACGACGGTCTTGATCAGCTCCAGGCGCCGCTGTGAGGAGGCGAGCGGGGTGGTGCGTGCGGTGCGGTGCGGGGTCTTGAACGGCGGCGCGATCCCGGCTCGGGTGCGCCATTGGATGAAGTTTCGGATGGTGTTGCGGGTCGTTGGCCCTTCGCTGAGATAGGCGTCGAGGTGGGCTTGGCGGAGATGGTTGATCGTGGTGTCGTGCTCGTCGAGCAGCCAGCGCAGGAACCTTCCGGCTTCGGTGATTTCCTGTTTGGCGCATCGGGTGGCGTTGTCCATGTTGCGTGCGGGATTGGTGGATTCGCGCAGCCGTCGCAGGTGGTGCCATCGTGCGAATTGTTCGATGGGCGTGTGGATGGTCGGCGTGGATTTCAAGGTCGCCAGCCGTTGGTCGAGCCAGGCTTCGAAGCGGGCCAGTCGGGGGTCGCCGCGGTCGGGCATCATGCGGTGGTGGACCAGCATTTCGCGGAGGTGCTCGAGGCTGCGTGAGGGTGGCAGTGCATCGAATGCGTCATGGGTGAGCTGCAGTTCTCGTGCGCCGATGCGGTTCAGCAGATCGTTGGTGACGGGATGGCGCATCCAGGTGATGATGCTTTCGGGGCGCGGGACTGCGGCTAGCTCGGTGACGAGTCGTTTGATCCGCATGTCGGGTGGTGTGTGTGGTTTGAGGATCTGCTCGAGGTCCCCGGTGACCACGCAGCGTGCGCACTGGCCACCGCGGAGGCGTTCGCCTTCGCGCCCGCAATTGTCGCAGTCCAGTTTGGTGGTGATGCCGGCGCAGTCGCGGCAGATGTCCTGCCCGGTGCTCGATCGTCCGGGCAGCAGGCGTTCGGTGCCGCAGAACGTGCATTGGCCGTAGGTGCGGGCGGCGGTGGTGAAGCAGGGGCCGCAGATCTGGCCCTCTGGCCAGTGCACCCGGATCTTGGGGACCATGTGGTGGCATCGGCTGCATTCGTGTTCGCCGACGCTGCGCGGGCGGCCGCGGCTGCGTAGTTCAGTCATCGGAGACGATCCGGGCCTTCACCGGCCGGTAGGCGTTCAGTAGCGGCACGTCGCTGGGTGCGTTGACGACCTTGGTGCGGGTGTGGCGGGTGTCTGCGGCGGTGTAGGTGATGAGGTCGCCGGCTTCGATGCCGAAGATGTCGCAGAGTGCGACGAGGACTTTGAAGGAGATGCGTTCGGGTTCTTGTCCGACGATGCGGTAGATCTGGGATTCGGAGAGCGTGATGCCCCGCTCGCGCAGTGGGCCGACCAGGTCGCGGCTGTTCTTCATGCCGGCTCTGGCCATGAATTCCCTTACCCGCCAATGGTATTGGATTTCTCGTTTCATCATGGCTCCTTTCCGGTTGATCCGCCCAAGTGGACGTTGCTGCGAGCCAGGGTGGCAGTGAGGACGCGTTGGAGCTCGCGGGCACGGTAGTCCGGTGCGGCCACGGTGTAGATGGAGGTGGTCGAGGCATGCTCGTGGCCCAGTTGCAGCTGCACGAAGCTGACGTCGTAGCCGTACTCGACTTGCAGGTTGGTGGCATAGGAGCGGCGAAACGAATGCAGGTCCAACCCGGGCGGGAAGCCCAGTTCGTCGACGAGGTTGCGCATGCGCTGCCACAGATTGCGCTCGGGCACCAGGGCTCCCTTCTCGGTGGGGAACAGGTCGTTGACGGGCTGGCCGTAGCGGGGAAGTCCGCGTTCCACCCAATCTGCGAGTGCCTCAGCGGCCCAATCGAACACCGTCAATACGGTGCGCGTTGCTTGGCCGGTGATCCGCGCATGGCCTTGCCGTGGCGCACCCTCACCAGACCCCATTCACCGAAGAACGGGGCCCGGGCGTTTCGGGAGAAGTCGACCAGCTGCAGGTGCCGGACTTCGTTGCGGCGTAGGCCCCACCCGTAGAGCGTCTTGAAGGCGACCGCATCCCGCCACGCCGCCAACGCACCTTTGCGCCCGGCGTTGAGGATCCGTTCGGGTTCCAGGTCGGCCAGGTCGAAGAACTGTTGCAGCTCGGTGGGGGTGAAGGGGCGTTTCAGCGGTCGTGCATCGTTGGCCTGCACGTGACGTGCCTTGTTGAATTCGGTGATGACTTGGCAGAACACCGTGCCGAACAGCCTCCCGCAGTGTTCGTTCCAGTCATAGGTCGGGTCGGTGGCGTAATCGAGGAACAACTTCACGTCGGTCTGGTAGGCCCGCACCGTGGTGTGGGCGCGGTTGAGGACGCCCCGGAGATGGCCGAAGAAGTCATCGGCGTCAGCCGGCGTCCACTGCCACGGATAGGACCCCACGAAGTCGGTCATCCGCAGCACCGAGGCCACTCGGCGACGGGCGGTGTCGGTGGAGAAGTTCTGCGCGAGCTGCGCGCGGCGCCATCCGGTCAGCACGTCGCTGAGGAAGGCATCGGGATCAGGGCCTGACACACCCGCTGGCAGGTATGCCAACCGACCCATTGGTGCGTCCACACAAGCCTCCTCAACGACTGCATATTCTGCATTCCAACTGCGGATCCTGCAAGACCAACAACCAAATGCGCAGGTCAGACCGCGGTGGATGGGTGGTCGCTCACCGTACGATGTTATCTCCCGTTTCGGCACCTTACGGACACCGATCTGTGGCGTAGGACCGTGACCGCGACGGCCGGGACCGCCCGGCGTGGTTACCGTGGCGGGGTGCGGTCCGACGCGTTCTCGTTGACGGTGGAATGCGTCAGATGGGCACAGCTGGCGCGCTACGACTGGGACCCGGCCGCAGGGATACTGCGGCGGCCAGGAGAGGACGGCTACGCGGTGGTGGCGCGGCCGGGGGATCGCGCAGAGCTGCTGGAGGTCGGCGACGACGGGACGCGCGAGCGAGTCCTGTACGCGGCCAGCGCCGAGGTCTTGGAACGCTTCGTGATGGGTTTGCTGGGGGATGACATCCGGGACGATTTGGACCTGCCGTACCTTGAGCTGCCGTCGGCCGCGGCGGACGTCGCACGCGGATACAGCTTGGGGCCACTCGAGAGCGGTTCCCGGACGCTGTTTCGGGGCGTAGAGCCCGTGGCCGCTGCACCCGGGCTGTCCACGAGCGTGGCGGCGCTGGTCCCGCTCTCGCACTTCCTCGGCCATACCGTGGACGACTTGCGACGTTCCTACCTGAGCGAACGCGGCGCCCCCTTGCTAGGCGCCGGTGGGTATGCAGGATGCTGAGCGCTCGCCTCCTCGCAGAGCAGAGGGTGGGCCGTCGCAACCGGGCGTACCGTCGAAGGGGTGGCCAAGGGAGAGACAGAGCGGGTGCTGCGCGGCGCACCCGCGCCCATGCTGGCCACGTTGGGGAAGGCGCCCGTAGCCGGTGACACGTTAGCTACGGAATTCAAGTGGGACGGCCAACGGGCCATATTGATCATCGACGGTGAGACGACCCGAGTTCTGTCCCGCAACGGGGTAGACGTGTCTTCTCTAGGGGTCGACGTGTTGGTAAATGGCATATGCCCTTGTCACGGCCCGGAATCGCCCTTCGCGCGCCGCCACACATGTCGTGCACTTTCCGGAAAGGATCGGATCCTTGTAGCCGGCCTAGCGCCACGCAGCAGCATCGCTGTGGCGGGTGAGGCGAGTGTCTGCAATTATTCCGGGCTGACAGCTGCCTCGATAAACCCGGCGTTGATGTCGTAAACCACTCCTACGCAACGCATTTTGTCCGGCAGCCCGTCGCACTTGGGATGGCCGCCACGTCGACCTGCGCGGCCGCATGAGGGTCGGGACGATTGCCTGGACGGCGTGCGGCGAGTGAGCACTATTGCGCGGCGTGAGCAATCCTGCGCGGTGAGCATTCCCTGATGAGGCTCTCGAGGTTCTGCTGCACGCGTTCGGGGGCGATGCCCACCGATGGTGAGTACAGCATGATGTGGTCGAGAACGCCTTCGTAGCGCGTGAGCCCGACGCGGACGTCGTCGGCGGTTCCGGCGACGCCCATGGTGTCGATCATCTCCTCGGACGCCGCGGCGAACATCGTGGGGAAGTCGCGCCGGGCGAAGGCGTCCCGGATGGCTTTGCCCTCGGTGGCGAAGCCGTTCACGTCGAGCACGGTTTCGTAGGACTTGACCGAAGCGTAGAACGCGATCTGTTGCGCTAGTTCGCGTCTGGCGACCTCGGCGTCGTCGTGGATGGCGCACATGACCATGGAGACGATCTCGACGTCACGGGGGTCGCGGTCGGCGTGCGCGGCGCCCTTGGCGATGGCGGGGCGGACGATTTCCTGGACGTAGGTGGTGGTGAACAGGGGGTGGCCGGCCAGGCCGTCGGCCACCCTGCCGGCTGCTTCGCACATCCGGGGGCGCACTCCGGCGGTGATGATCGGGATCGCGCGGCTGGGTGGTTGCACGTCGCCGGTTGGAATGAGGTTCATCGCGTAGAAGCGGCCCTCGTGGTGGATTGGACCTTCGTGCAGGTTCCAGATACGCCGCAGTAGTTCGACGAGTTCTTCCATGCGCAGTGCGGGTGCGGAGGTGTCGGGGACACCGTGCCAGTCGCTCATCATTCGTTTGGTGCCGTTGCCGATGCCGAGCACCAGACGGCCCTGGGAGAGTTCGTCGAGGTCGCGTGCCTCGGTTGCTAGCACCAGGGGGCTTCGTCCGACGCCGTAGAGGATCGAAGACCCGATCCGGCAGTTCTGGGTGCTGTTGGCCATCGCGGCCATTGAGATAGATCCGGAGCGGTTGTAGAACTCCGAGGCCCACGTGGCATCGAAGCCAGCGGCGTCAGCGGCTTGGGCGGTTAGGGCTATTGATTGCAGGTCCGCGCCGAGAACCGACAGGCCATAGGTGCTCATATTTCGTCTCCTTGGCGAGGGCGAAGGCCGTTGAACATGACGGCGTAGAGGGTGTCGGCGACCACCGTCTCGTCGAGATGGTGATCGGTGACCAGGTACATGAGGGCGTTGATGGTGACGGCACCGAACAGCGCGATCGACGTGGAGCGCGCGTCGGGCTGTTCCACGAGGGATCCGTCGCGGGCTCCCGCGACGAGTAGAGCCTCCACGGGCTTCTGATAGGCGGTGTTGATCATCTCGGCGATGGCCGGCATCCGGGCGGCTCGCCCGAGTTCACCGATGAGTGCACGGCAGACCGCTGGGCGCTGTGCCATCGCCCGCAGTTGTGCGCGGATGACGAGT
Source organism: Mycobacterium sp. AT1 (assembly GCF_002043095.1). Taxonomy (GTDB): domain Bacteria; phylum Actinomycetota; class Actinomycetes; order Mycobacteriales; family Mycobacteriaceae; genus Mycobacterium. The sequence continues at coordinate 19,310 of NZ_MVOC01000042.1, forward strand.
TCGAGACGTTCCGCACCGGTGCCGTCGGTTTTCACGATCTTGATTACGGCATCGGAGATGTCCTTAAGAAGATCCTCGAGCAGGAACGCGAGGATCTCTTCCTTGCCGGCGAAATAATAGTAGAGCGTTGCCTTGGGAACACCGGTCACTGCGGCGACGTCTTCGATCTTGGAGTCGTTGAGACCTTTATCGGCGAACAGGTCCGCCGCGGCAGGAAGCCGATCAGCGATTTGACGTGGAACCTTGCGCATCGCCTCTCCCGTTCGCAGAGTTTGGACTCAGAGTCTAAACCGGCGTTGCTCCTCGCAGGTAGCTCCGTGATGTCGGATGGCGGGCAGGTGAGTCTCGGGTTGTAGTCCTTCGCCTGTCCTTGCGAGGAGGCGTCGCGCTCGACCCACCGCGGTGAAGATCAACCGTGCCCTCTGTGCGGGATCACGAACGTCGCCGACCGCGTTGGCCGTGAAGCGCTGAACGTCGTCGTGCTGCCCGTCCAGAAAACCGGTGGTCTCCAGGAACGTCGGATCACTCAAAGTGCGGTTCACAAATCGACCTTGAGCTGAGAAGTGCCGTCGGCGTCGACGGAGCCAAGAGATCGACTGGCCCTTTCGAGGGCTCCGACGAGACGCATCTCGGTCTCCGGGAGCATTGCAGCGACTTCGGCTGCAGCCAGGCTCCGGCTGCGCAGCGGCGTGTCAGCATTCGTGGCCGCGGCCGCCAGCGCGGACCACGCCTTGGAGGCGTCTCTGGCCGCCGCCGCGGCATCGGCGGCGGCGGCGTCGTTCAGAAGGTCGGCGATGGTCTGGCAACCCTGCGCCTGCAACGTGCGGAAGAGCCCACCCCCAGTGCCGGCCTTCTCGATGAAGGCACCGAGCCCGAATAGTGCTGCCGTCAGACCCTCGTCATCGAATGACGTTGTCCAAGAACGCAAGTCCTCTGCAAACGCCTGCACGCCCTTCAAGCCCGAGGATTCGACCTCGGCCGCCTCGACGTGCAGTAGCGGCGCACCCGCGGCGTCACCCCGCATGACCGCTGCGCTCGCGCCGAGCGCGTCACTCGCAATCGGACGGAGGTCGGGCACGTGGTCCGGCCAATCGACGTGATAGGTGGTGTGCCGGGTGGGGGTCGGGAACCCGACTGAGGACCGCGCGCGTCGTAGATTGTCGTAGGGAACGAGCTGGGTGGTGTCGCGGTCGTTGTCGACCACGTACGCCACGCGTTCCTCATCGTCGTATCCGACGATGACGATGTCGTGGCGGCTCATGTGCAATCGGACGCGCAAATAGGGGAGCTCGCCGATGTCCGCCCACACCATGACCGGGCGGCCCTTGCCGACTTCGTCGGTCACGAATGCCCATCCCACGTCTGGGTCGTCCGTCGTTCGCACGACGAACTTCGCGCCCACCCGCGTGAGGTAATCCTGCTCCAATTCGCTACCCCACCCCACGAGGTAGATCTGCGGAGTCAGCTGCGGCGAGCGGACGTAGCAGAAGTCCAGGGCTCCGCCGAGGGCAAAGACCACTCCTTCTTCGTGTTTGCGATCCCCAAGCGATTTCGGCCCATTCGGTGAGGTCCCGAAGCGCGCCCGAGCCGCAGTGACCTCCCTTCTCGTGCCGGTAGGGAATTTGTACCGTGGTCATTGCCGCCTCCTCGCCTGTCCTGGGGTCATGACACCGATTGACCGTTGGTCGGAGCGCAGGCATCGTGGTGGGTGGCTCCTGGGCTGCAGCTCGGTGTCGCAGCTGGGGCTCGGCCGTCTTCCAGCGTCGTCTCCGATCGCTTTCAACTGCGGCTCAGAAACGGGAGGGTCCTTCGATGGAGTGGTCTGGTCGTGTGTCGTCGTGCCTTTGGTCGCCGTGGTCCGGCGTGTGTCACGGGTGATCAGCTCGTCGAACCGGACGCCGCGCCGGCCAGCGCCAGTTCGGCTCGGTCGATGGGGGTCTGCTGCGTGATGGCCCGCTTGCTGAACATGAAGTCGCGAGGTCGGTTGACGCAGTCAGCGGCAATGAGTTCGCCGCCACGAAGGTAGAAGCAGGTGAAGTCGCGGTCCCTGGTCGGGTCGCCGCTGAGGACGACGTCGTCGTACCCGGTGTTGAGACCGGCGATTTGAAGCTTGAGGTCGTATTGATCTGACCAGAACCATGGAAGTGCTGCGATCTGTCTGGGCTTTCCGCAGAGCGTCGCGGCGGCGACCTTGGCTTGCTCGGCCGCGCTTGGCACGGACTCCAGTCGTATGCGGCGGCCGTAGCGGGCCATGTCGTGGCTGGCGCAGTCGCCGGCGGCGACGATGTCGTGGTCGCTGGTCCGGGTCTGGTCGTCGATCACGACGCCGTTGTCGACGGTCAGACCCGCTGCGGCGGCGAGTTCGGTGTTCGGCTGGACTCCTATGCCGACGATGACGAAGTCGGCGGGAATTGATTCGCCGTTGGCCAGGATCACGTCGCGGACCTTGCTGTCGCCGGATAGCGCCGCGACCAGGGCGCCGGTCCGGATGTTGACGCCCTCCTCGCGGTGGATCCGATCGAAGAACGCCGATACCTCGGGGGCGGTGACCCTTTCGAGAACGCGTTCGGTCGCTTCGAGCACCGTGACCTCGAGGCCGAGTGCGCGCAGCGAGGCGGCCGTCTCCAGTCCGATGTAGCCGCCGCCGACGATGACGGCTCGTCGGCTACGGCTGGTCGCCTCTTGGATCAGCTCGACGTCCGCGGCGGTGCGTAGGTAGTGCACTCCGGCCAGTTCGGCTCCTGGGATGCGGAGTCGGCGTGGGCGGGCGCCGGTGCACAGCGCGAGCTTGTCGTAGCGCAGGGTCTCGCCGGTGTTCAGGGTGACGTGTTTGGCCGTGCGGTCGATTGCCTGCACCGTCGCGTCCAGGATCCGGATTCGCTGCTTGGCGTAGAAGTCCGCGTTGCGGATTACCAGTTCATCGACCGCGCAGCTGCCCGTCAGGTAGGCCTTCGACAGCGGAGGACGCTGGTAGGGCAGCGCCGACTCTTCGCCGACGAGGACGATCTCACCGGTCCACCCTTCCTGACGCAGGCTGGCCACGAGTTGCGCCCCGGCATGGCTGGCCCCCACGATGAGGGCCCGCTGCGGTGTCACGTGTCGGACATCGGGGTCAGCCGGACCATCATCTTGCTGATACCCCGCACGAAGTTGGACTGCATGTACTCGGGTTCGCCGATGACCTCGATGTTCTCGAAGCGAGACAGCAGTTCCTCCCAGAGAATGCGCAGCTGAAGCTCCGCCAGCCGGTTGCCCATGCAGCGGTGGACTCCGAACCCGAACGAGATGTGGTTGCGGGCGTTGCCCCGGTCGACGATGAAGTCGTCGGGCCGTTCGAATACCCGCTCGTCGCGATTGCCCGAGGCGTACCACATCACGACCTTGTCGCCCTTGCGGATGAACTGCCCGTTCAACACGGTGTCGGCCTTGGCGATTCGCCGCATGTAGGCCAGCGGCGTCTGCCACCGGATTATTTCCGAGCCCATGTTGGGGATCAGGTCGGGGTTCGCCTTCAACTTCTCGAACTGGTCCGGGAACCGGTTCAGCGCAAGAACGCCGCCGCTCATCGAGTTGCGGGTCGTGTCATTGCCGCCGACGATCAGCAACACGAGGTTGCCCAAGAACTCCATCGGTCGATCGATCAGATCCTTGGTGCTCTCATTGCTCTGCAGCATGGTGATCAAGTCGAAGCCGGGTTCCTCCCCGGCAGCTGTCCGGGCGGCCTTGTCGTGCCAAAGAGCGCTGAGACCCCGCGCCATGTCCCGCATTCCGTTGAACACCTCGTCGTTGTCGGAGGGCCCGCCGTTCGCCTGCTCCATCGACGTCGCGAGATCCGACCAGTGGACGAGCTTGCGACGCTGTTCGTACGGGAAGTCCAGGAGGGTCGCCAGCATCCGAGCGGTCAGTTCGACCGAGACCTTCTGCACCCAGTCGAACGGCTCGTGCACCGGCAAATCATCGAGCACCTCCCGGACGCGCGACCGAATCAGACCCTCCATCTCACGCAGGTTCTTCGGCGCGACCACCCCTTGAACGGCGGCCCGCTGCCTGTCGTGGCGTGGCGGATCCATCGCGATGAACATCGCGATGTCGAGGAACCGAGGCGGGACACCGATGACGATGAACGGCTCGGCGGAGAAGACCTCGTGGTTCTTGTCGACGGCCACGATGTCGGCGTGACGCGTGACGGACCAGAACGGACCGAACGGGCTATCGGGCTGATAGTGGACCGGAGCCTCGTTGCGCAAACGCTCGAAGTAGGACTGCCAGCGCCCCTGCCGGTAGAGGAAGGGGTTGCTGACGTCGATGTCGGCGAGTTCCACGTCCTCCACCGGGGGGATGGGCTTCTCGACGAAGATCTTCTCTCCGTTCGTGCGGGTGAGCCATCGCCGGGCCTTGTCGTACAGGTGCGCGCCTTGGATTTGGCGCTCGATCGGAATGCTCGACTGAACTCTGTCGGTGATTGCTCCGGGAATGCTCATCACGCCTACCTACTCGTTGTCGTCACATTTGGAATTCGGGGGTGTGGAGGATCAAGCCGTCCCACGCCTCGGACACCGGCATCTGGCACGACAGCCGAGAGGTCGGCTGACGCTCGGGGTTCATCGAGAGCATCTCCTCTTCCTCGGCGCCGGAGAGGCCCACCAGCTCTGACCACTGCGGATCGACGACCACATGGCACGTGCCACACGCGGCCTCGCCGCCGCAGTCGCCGTCGATACCGGGTATCGCGTTGTTTGTCGCAACCTGCATCAGCGACTGACCTGCCTGCAGAGGCGCTTCGCGCTTCTCGCCGTCATGGGAGACGAAGGTGACAACCGACATGGCCAACTCCTCATAAGTTCGTGCTCGGTGACTTGGTGAAAGTCTCATCGAGGACGGCCGCCGCGGCTATGTTCGCAGGAGTCAGATACTTGTGATTTCGGCTCAGAGGGGCAGGCTGGTGAACCTCAACGATGCGGGTGTGCCGCCGCTGGCGTTCGTGCAGATGCTCGAGAGCGACGCGCTCGGCCCCGACGTCGTCGCGCGGCTTCGCGACGTCATGTCGCGTGAAGGTACTGACGAAGCCACCTTGATCCAGCGTGACATCCAGGCCCCATTGCGGTGGCTTCGCGAGGTCTACCCCGATCTGGACGTCGACCACGCAACCCTGCTCGGCTTCGCGTTCGCCGGGCAGGCCCAGTTGACGTCCTTCGGACCGTTGAGCGTTCCGCTGGTGAGTGCAGGCTCGGTAGCCGAGATCGTGGAGCTGCTCACCTATCTGCCGCTGATCACCGCAGCCATCAATCCACAGTTCCATCCGAATGAGGACGGCCTCACCGTTGGTCTGAGCGGACACACCGGTGATCACGCTCTGGACTGCCTGGCCGTCACCTACACCGGATCGGCGTTGCTGCGACTGATGGACATGCTCGCAGGTCGCGCGCCGACCGTCGCACTTCACGTGGGTTGGCCAGCGCCCGTCGCGCCGGCTTGCCACCGGGAAGACCCTGCGCTTGCCGGGCGCGTGTTCTTCGACGCTCCGATGTCCTATCTGCACGTCCCCGCGGACACGCTCGACGAGGTGTGCCGCTTCTCCGATCCCCTCGCATATCGACTCGCCGTCGCCGACCTGAAGCGCACACTCGACCAGCGCAGCGGCGCAACGTCCATCTCGGCGAGGGTCAGACAACTGCTGGAGAAGGACCCCGGACGGCGAAGTAGCCAATGGGTGGCAGACGAACTGTCGGTATCCACGAGCACGCTCAAGAGGCGCCTAGCCGACGAGGGGACCACCTTTCGGCAGTTGCGCCAGTCGTGTTTGCGCGAGAGCGCCATGCTGCTGTTGCTCACCCGCTCGATGTCGGCGAGTCAGATCGCCACCGAACTGGGATACGGCGACCTGACCAACTTCTCACACGCCTTCAAGCGATGGACGGGCCGCTCTCCGAGCGAGTTCCGGCTCTCACGACACTGAGCGCTCGCCTCGAAGTCAGGTCAGGACTGCGTCACCGAACCAATCGCACATGAGCAGTGCGAACTCGACGTCCAGTCGGTCATCGGCCAGGGCTCGGCCCCGGCGCTCGACCGCCCGATTCACGCGGTATTTCACCGTGTTGCCGTGAATGTGGAGGTCCACGGCCGCGGCCTTGAAGCTGCCACCGGCGCGGAGAAACATGCTCAGCGTTTCTCGCAAACGGCGATCCGATGTGCTGCTCGAAGCGAGCGGGCCGAGCACATCGTGGACCCAGGACTTCAACGTCGGGACATCGGCCACCAGCATCGAGGCGAGCGCCAAACCGGAGTCTTGGGCAGCCACGAACCGCCGAGCGGTGCCTTGAGCCGCCATCGCGACTGCGCGCGCCTGTTCAGCTTGCCGATAGGTCCGACGAAAGCCATCCAGCCCCCGAGACGGCGCACCGACCGCCATTCGCGGGCTCTCGCTGCAGGTTTGGACGAAGGTGCGCAGCTGAGATAGTGAGCTGGACGGGTCGGGGACCGTCATCCACGCGCACGCGACGAGACGGTCAATCGAGTGGTAGAGCAGTTGCTCGGCTCCAGCCGCGGAGGCCGCGTCCCGCGCGAAACGCTCCAGGGCGATGAGCTGATCGGAATCGGCGCTCGCATCCTGGTTGAGCCAGACCAGGAGGGCCATATGCGTTGCGCTCAACGGGTACCTCATGGAGTACGAGGTCTCGGTCACGTCGATGTCGCGTCCGTCCAGGATGTCGCGGATGGCTTGTTCACGCAGACTCCGCCGGTTGTCGTCCCAGTGCGCGCGCTCGACCTGGTAGGTCTCCAGCACCTGTTCAGACATCCAGTCGATGTAGCGGAACGACACACTGGTGATTTGCTCGAAGAGCGCCAGTTTCTGTTCGGGGGGCAGGTCCGCGCTTCGCAAACCAGCAATGATGAGATTGAGCCCGTGTTGATGCCCGAGCCTGTAGGCGCGTAGCAGCGCATTGACGGGGATCTCACGCTGCGCCATCCGACGCGCGTGTTCGAGGGCAGCCGTCGGCGCTTCGACGTGGTCGATCGGAATCGAGTAGCGGATGACGGACAACCAGGTGCCCACGTTCGCCGCGACGGTGTCGCTGAGCAAATCTCTGAGCTGCTGATCGGCCGTGAGTTCGGTGACCTGCTCAACGAGAAGCCGATGGATGGCCTCGGGTAGGCCCTTGACCAGGTCGCCGACGCGGCCGAGCAGGTCAGTTACTGCCGGTGCAGGGGCGCCTTCACCTGGCGACGAATCGAGCACACTAGGCACAGTAGTGGGCTCTTTGTCTCCGGGAGACAAAGTATGCCGAAAAGTTCAACGGTGTGAGACCTACCGGGCCCGCGCCCGGACTTCTAACGTGTAGCCAGGTGATCTGTTCTGCGCTGAATGGCTTGAACACTGGCGGCGAGCGTTGATCATGTCAGTCGGCTTTTGTCGTACGGCACTACGGACGAAGACCGTGTCTAGGAGGGGAAGCACATGGCCTTTCTGATCGCAGTGACTCTGCTGGCGATCGTGGCGACTGGCGTGGTGGCGTTGCGGGACCACGCGCTCCCATCACCAAGACCACTGGGCATGCTCGCTCCGCTCGACCGATTCCTTGATCATCTTGGCCATGATGCTCGGGCGCTGGCTCAAGCTAACGAGAGCCCGTCGCTCTAGGGCCGATCCACATTGCAGCGCAGGGTGTCGGGGTTCTGACGGACCGTGCGAACTGAGATGGCGCCGTCGGCAGAATTGGCTACCGCGTTGGCGAGTTCTGCACCGGGATTGGACATCGCGGCAATGTCGTCGACCTCCAGATTGGCGCTTTGGATCGACGAGGCCGTCTCGCTGGACAGGTCCGGCAGTCAGATCTGATGTTGATCCAACGCGTTGCGCGTATTCCGTTCTCGAAGTTTAGACTCTGAGTCTAACCAACGTCTCTCGTCGCGGTAGGAGGTCTCCGTGGTCGCCGTTGTCGCCGTGCAGAGCTGTGAACACCAGGTGGCCTTCGGCCGGGTCGTCCCCTTCTGCCTGGGTGGGGTGCTGGCGCGGATGGGGGCTCGGATCGTCTCCTATGCGTTGCTGGACGGGGTGCCCGACGGGGAGGTCGGTCTGGAGTCTGCGCGGCGGCTGCGTTCCGGGCCGATCCGGGGTTTCGCATCGCTGCCCATCACGTCGGCCGCTCCGGTCTAGCCCGTGCCCCTCTTCGACGACCTCGACGATCCGTCCAATCCCGCGCCGGCAGCCCGCAATCTCACCGGAGGCCAGAAGTGGACGCTGGTGGTGTCGTGCCTGTCCGTGGCACTGGTCATCGGTTCGATGGCGGCGCTGTACACCTCCCTGCCCGACATCGCGGCCCAAACCGGTGCGACGCAAAGCCAATTGACGTGGGTCGTGGACGGCTACACCCTGGTCTTGGCGGGCTTGGTCCTGCCCGCGGGCGCCGTCGGTGACCGTTTCGGTCGCCGGCTGGTCCTGATCCTGGGACTGTTCGTCTTCGCCGCGGCGTCGCTCATCCCGTTGATCGTCGCGGACCCGTGGTGGCTCATTTCGGCGCGAGCCATCGCCGGACTGGGCGCCGCGTTGGTGATGCCGTCGACGTTGTCGCTGTTGACCGCCGGATTTCCCGAGCATCAACGCGGCCGCGCGGTGGGGGTTTGGGCCGGTGTCGCCGCATCGGGTGCCGTCGTCGGCGTCTTGTGCTCCGGGGCACTGCTGGAGGTGTGGACGTGGAGGGCGATCTTCGTCGGTCTCGCGGTGGCGGGGCTGGCGTTGATGATCGCCGCACTCACCCTCCCCAAGGTCGTCCAGGAAACCCATCCGCCCCTGGACTACGTCGGGTCGCTGTGCATCGCTGCTGCCGTTGGTGTCATCGTCGTCGCCGTCACCGAGGCACCCTTGCGCGGTTGGACCGACGGGTGGGTGCTGGGGCTGTTCGCCGCCGGCGTCGTGGGGTCGGCGGTGTTCGTAATCGTGGAGCTGCGGCGCGAGCACCCGCTGCTGGACCTGCGGCTCTTCGCCGACCGGGGTTTCGGCAACGGCGCATTGTCCCTGGTCCTGCAGTTCCTGGTCATCTTCGGTGGCTTCTTCCTGCTGGTGCAGTATCTGCAGCTCGTTGCCGGGTTCGCGCCGTTTCAGTCGGCGCTGGCACTCACGCCGCTGATCGTCCCGATCGTGATCATCTCGCTGATCGCACCGCGGCTGGCGGAGCGGTACGGACTGCGCCTGGTTACCGCGCCGGGCATGCTGCTCATCGCCGTCGGCCCTCTACTTCGTCAGCCGCCTCGGCGTCGACGCCGCCTACTCCGACTTCCTGTGGCCCTTGTTGGCCATGGGCTCCGGGCTGGGTCTGGTCACCGCGCCCGCGACGACCGCCATCGTCGCCGCGACGCCGGTGGAGAAACACGGTGTCGCCGCCGCAGTCAACGACGCGAGCCGCGAACTCGGTGCCGCCATCGGCGTGGCCATCGCCGGCAGCGTGCTGGCCGCCGGATACACCAGTCGCATTCAGCCCGTGCTTCCCACGGTGCCACCGGCCGTGCGCGAGCCGGTTTCGGATTCCTTGGCTGCCGCACTGCAGGTCGCCGATCGTTCCGGTGCCTCCGGTCAGCCCCTCGCCGACATCGCCCGAGACGCGTTCGCGCACGGCAACAGCCAAGCCGCCCTGGCGCTTTCGGCGATCACCACCGTCAGCGCCGTCATCCTTGGGATCTGGGCGCCCGGCCGCCCGCCCACTGCCGCACGGTGCCGCCCACCTACCGAGACGCCCGCCGCAGACACCTCTACAGAATCGAGCATCCCGTGAGTGAGGCGCTGAGCCTTGAGCCGCAGCAGTTGCCGCCGCACACTCCCACCTGCATGGGGTGCGGCCCCGACAACCCCCACGGCCTGCAGATGGAAGTGTTCCGATCCGGACAGCAGGTCTATACCGACCTGGTCTTCGACGAACGGCACGGCGGGGCACCGGGACTCGCCCACGGAGGTGCCATCGCCGCGGCGTGCGACGACTTGTTCGGCTTCACCCTGTGGATCGTCGGAACCCCGGCGGTCACCCGCAACCTGGCCATCGGATACGTCCTACCGGTGCCGTTGCATCACCCCCACCGCATCGTCGCGCGCGTCGACAGCCGCGAGGGGCGAGCCCTGCACGTCAGTGCGACCGGGACCGGGCAGGACGGCATCGTGCGCTTCACGGCCACGGCGATGTTCGTCGCCGTGGACGTCGAGCACTTCGCCGCGCACGGCGACCTCGGCGCGTTCGGCGACATGCTCGAGCGGTTCGCCCAGGCACGCTCATCGACGACCAATGACAGAGAAGGCGAGGACTGATAGACGATGGTGACCACGACCTTCACGCGCTTCGACGCGCAGATCGCCGACCAGTTGCTCCACGCGGCGAACACGGCGGGCGGACTGTCGACGTTCCTCAATTTTCGACACACGGAACTCACCGCGGGTCGGCTGGTGGCGGAGATGGACACCCGCGAGGACCTGCTAACCCCGTTCGGCAACCTGCACGGCGGATGTCTGTCCGCGATGGTCGACCACTGCCTCGGGGTGGTGTTCTACCCCGTCATACCGGCGGGCTCGTGGGTCGCCACCACCGAGTTCAAGCTGAACCTGCTCAGACCCGTGTCCAGCGGGGTGTGCGTCGCCGTCACCGACATCGTGTCGCTGGGCAGGCGCAGCGGGGTGGCGCGCATCGACATCACCAACGGCGACAAGGCCGTGTGCGCCGCGCAGGGCACCGTCACGATCGTGAGCACCGCAGGCAACGCATCGTGACCTCGATCGTGCAGCATCGGGTCTGGACCGGAGACGGCATTACCCTGGCCGCGGATCACTACCCCCACGACGGCGATCGTCCCGTCGTGCTGCTCCTGCACGGCGGCGGTCAGAACCGGCACGCGTGGAGCACCTCGGCACGGCGGCTCCATTCGAGCGGTTACTCCGTGGTGGCCTATGACACCCGCGGTCACGGCGACAGCGACTGGGATCCGGCCGGGCGCTACGACGTCGAGCGACTCGCCACCGACCTACTTGCCGTCCGTGACCACTTCAGCGCCGACGCCCCGCCAGCCGTCGTCGGCGCATCGCTGGGGGGAATGACCGCCCTGGGCGCGCACCTGCTCGCATCCGGGGCGTCGTGGGCGGCGGTGATCCTGGTCGACGTCACCCCGCGGTTGGAGTTCGAGGGTGCCCGTCGTGTCGTGACGTTCATGGCCGCCCACCCCGACGGCTTCGCCACCCTCGACGAGGCCGCCGAGGTGATCGCCGCCTACAACCCGCATCGCGCGCGCCCCGACAACCTCGACGGCCTGCACAAGGTGCTTCGGCAGCGTCCCGACGGTCGCTGGGTGTGGCGATGGGACCCGGCGTTCGTCCACTCCAACTTCGACTTCCTGCGCGACGGCGCGGCCGCGGGCACCGAGCAGTTCGACGCGATCAGCCACTTGCTGATTGACGGAGCCCGACGCGTCACCGCCCCAACACTTCTCGTCCGCGGGCTGCTGTCCGACGTGGTCTCCCAGGCCACCGTCGAGGAGTTCACCCAACTGGTCCCCCACGCCGAAACCGTCGACGTGTCCGGCACCGGTCACATGATCGCCGGGGACGACAACGACGCCTTCACCGCAGCGGTCACCGACTTCCTCGACCGCTGCACTCTCTAGACCGCGCCACTGCACCGCTCGGGCACGCTGCCCACGCCGCGGCGACGCGGCCAGTTCGGTGACGTGTTCAGTCTGTAGAGTTTCTGCGCCGTCGGCTGGCTACGTGTCCAAAATCGGTGCCGCATTTCCTATTTCGCCGCGAATCACTCATCCGACATGTCGAGCGGTGGTGGACTACCACCACTACGTCAGCTTCGAGAAGCTCTTCCACGCGACAGTTCCCGGCCCGCTGTCAGCAGCCGAGTTCCCCTCCGGCGGCGACGATGATCTCAACGGCGGCCGGTACTGATATCGCCAAGTCCTTCGAGACCATCTCAATGGCGTCAGAGGATGGATGTCCGCTGTGGGTCAGCTGACATACCTTGTAGCCCTCGGTGAGCAGTTGTTGAGCTGTCAGATACGCCAACCTGCTCTGAAGTCGCTGGAGGTAGCCGGCCTCATCGGCGACCGCAGTGGGCGCGGTCGCGACCCCGATGCCCACAGCGATGGCCAGCAGGGCTACATGGACGGCTCGTGGACGCCGGTTCCGCCGCAGAGACGTCCGCGTCGACCCCACACGGACATCGCCTGCTGCGGTAGGTCGGGACGAGTAGGCGCAGGCAACGCGGTCGTTCATGAGGTCCGTTTTCATGGGGCGGTGGGGCGGTGGGGCCACCAGCTGGCCTCGCGGAGCAGGACGGCAATGGCGGGGACGGTGAGGGTGCGCACGACGAAGGTGTCCAGCAGCAGACCGCAGCCGATGATGAATCCGGCCTGGATCATGATGGCGATGGAGCCGACCATCAGGCCCAACATGCTGACCGCGAAGATGATGCCGGCCGAGGTGATCACCGACCCGGTGCTGGCCACGGTGCGTAGGACCCCGACGCGGATGTTGCGGGTGGATTCCTCCTTGAGCCGCGACACCAGGAGCATGTTGTAGTCGGCGCCCACCGCGACCAGGATGATGAACGCCAATAGCGGTACGGGCCAAGCGATTTCACCACCGAGTCCCCACTGGAAGACCAAGACTCCGATGCCCAGCGAGGCAGTGTAGTTGAGCACCACGGTGCCCAGCAGGTAGAGCGGGGCGAGCAGTGCGCGCAGCAGCAGCACCAGGATCAGGCCCACGATGAGCAGGGTGGAGGCGGCCAGCTGGATGAAGTCGGCGGTCAGGAGGCGCTGAATGTCGGAGTTGACCGCCGGGAACCCGGCAACCGAGATACGGGCTTGCGCCAGGGAGGTGTTGGGTCTGGCTGCCCCGGCGACGGCGACCATCTGGTGGGACAAGTCCATGGCCTCGGCGCTGTAGGGGTCGTTGCTGGATTCGACGAGGAATCGGGCGGTCTTGCCGTCGCGGGAGAGGAACTGTTTGGCGACGTCGGCGAACTGGCGGTTCTCGAAGGCGTTGGGGGGCAGGAAGAAGCCGCTGGAGGTGTCGGAGCCGGTGCTGGCGCGCGCCGAGTTCTGCAGCTGGGTGGCGATCTGGCTCATCCCGCTGAGCATTTCGATGTTGCTGTCGGCCAGGGTGTGCACGCCGGTGGCCAGGGCTTGGGCGCCCGAGGCGAGTTGGCCGATGCCGTCTTGGAGTCGGCGGACGTTGCCGGCCAGGTTGGCGGGGTCACCGAGCGCGCCGAACGCCTTGTCCAGCGAGGTGACTGCGGTCTGGACGTCGGCCAGGGTATCGGCCACGGATGCGTTCTGGCCGACGGTGTCGCCGAGCCCGGCGACCTGTGTGAAGAACCCGGCGTTGCGTAGCGTCGTGAGGACTTGGACTTGGTCGCGGATTTGTGCGCATTGCGGTGTGGTCGCGCACCACGGCGAGGTGTTCAGGGCGCCCACCAGGGGGTCGATCGTGGCGATGGCGCCGTCGGCCTGTTCGGCGAGTGGGCGCAGTCCAGGGCCAGAACGCAGGGCCTGGTCGACGGCAGGTGCGGTGGCCGAGAGTTGCTTCAACAGGGGCCGGAACTGGTCCACCTGTTGTCCGGCGGTCTGGGCCTGGTCGAGAATTCCCGTCAGTGGCGTCAGGGCGGTCCGCAGCGTGGTGTCGAGTTGGGCGAGGCCGCCGGCGAGTTGGTCCGCGCCGCCGGTGAGCTTGGCCAGGTCGTCCTTGCGGGCGTTGCCGTCGTCCACCGCGCCGGCCATCTTGTCGCCGATTTGTCCGTTCTGCCAACCAAGTTGGGCTTGCTCCAGGCGTGTTCCCGCGGGGCGGGTGACCCCGGAGACCTTCGTCACCCCTGGGACTTGCGCGATGCGCGACGCCATCTCGTCGAGGTCGGCCAGCCCCTTGCCGGTGCGCATGTCAGTGGGGGACTCCACGACGAGGAATTCGGAGATGACGACGTCCTTGCGAAAGTGCCGGTCCAACAGCTGGTACCCCTGGTTGCTGGCGGTGGTGTCGGGTTGTCCTTTGCGGTCGTCGTAGCTCAACGTGATCGTCGTGGCGACCGCTGAGAAAGCCAGCAGGATGACCAGGCTGACGAGCAGCAGCGGGACTGGCTTGCGCACTACGGCCACGGCTACCGAGTTCCAGTAGCGGCGCGTGCGGTCGGACTTGGGTTCGCCGATACCGCGTTTCGCGGCCAGGGACAGCACCGGCGGCAACAGTGTCACGGTCGCCACGAAGCCGACCAGCACCGCCACCGCGCAGGCCGGTCCCATCCCGGCGAACACGCTCAAGTTGGCGAACACCATCGCGGCGAACGCCAACGCGACCGTGGCGGCCGAGGCCAAGATGACGCGACCGATGCTGGCGGTCGCGTGCTCCACCGCCTGATCGGGGGCGACCTGCGCCCGGCGCTGTTCGTGGTAACGGCTGATGAGAAAGACGGTGTAATCGGTGCCGGCGCCTAACAGGATCGCCGTCATGAAGGCCACGGTGAACTGCGACACCGGCATACCCAACTCACCCAGCGCGGAGAGCACCCCCCGCCCCACAGCCAGACTGAGGCCGATCACCAGCAGTGGCAACAGCGCGGTGAACACCGACCGGTAGACGATGAGCAGGATCAACGCGATCAAACCCGCGGTGGCGATGGAGATGAACAGCAGATCGTGTTCGGCCTCGGCGATCTGATCGCTGAACGTCGACGGCGGACCGGTCACCCGCACCGTCGTCGACGAACCGTCGAACACCTGGGCGACTATGGCGCGGACCGCGGTAACCGACTCGGCGGCAGCGGGGTCACCGAGCGTGCCGGCCACCCCGACCGGCAGATACCAGGCCTTGCCGTCCTGGCTAAGCGCCTGAGCAGCGGTCACCGGATCGGCCAGCAGGTCCTGAACCAGCAGCACGTGCTCGGTGTCGGCACGCAACCGCGACACCAGATCGGTATAGCGTTCCCGCGCCGACGGCGTCATCCCCTCCGGGTCCTCCATCGCCACGAACAACATGGTCTTGGAGCCCTGCTCGCCGAAGGCCTCGCTCATCCGGTCGATGGTCTGAAAGGACGCCACGTCGCGGGGGATCAGCTGGACGGATTGTTTCTGCACCACCGTTTCCAGTTGCGGGAACAGCAGGGCCAGGACCACCGCCAGTCCGACCCAGGCGCCGATCACCAACGCCTTGTGTCGCACGGTGAATCGGGCCAACGCGCCGAGGCGCTCGCTGTACTCCCCGGAGGTCTTGGCAGCCGAAATGGTGCGTTCACGCACCCGGGTGGCGGCGGCGTCGGGCGGGTCCGCGTCGTGGCCGTCGACGCTCAAGGGCGCACCGCAGGGCGCTCGGAAACCAGGTCATCCTCGGGCATGTCGTGGCGCACGACGCGGACCCGGCCACCGGGTAGACAAGCCATGTAACCGTGGCGCTTGCCGTACAACTCCCACGCCGCGAAGCACTCGTCGGCGGCCACGGTGAAGCCGTAGCCGTTGGAGAACTCGACGTGCAGAGTGCCGTCGTCCTCGCAGGTGGCGAGCGTGCAGACGCTACCGGCGAAGTTCAACAACGGGCGCTGGTGATTCGGTACGTCGTTCGGGTCGACCATCACGTCTTCGGCCGGATGTGCCCCCACCGCAGGAAGCGACAAGCGCAGGGGTCGGGTAACGACCAGCTCGTTGTAGTCGGCCATGGTGAGCACCAGGCCGCCGACCAAGCTGACGCGTTGAACCCCGCAGGCTTGGATCCACTGGGTGATCACGAGACCCCTCTCCGCCGATTCGATACTCAACGATACCATTGGTATCGCTACGCTACTAACAGTAGCGTTCGCGTTGCGTCGGGGCGGATCGGTTCGGCGTTAGCTCTCGTCGCGGACGATCAATGCGATGCTGCGTTCCAGGCGGAGTGCGACGTCGTCGGCGGAGGTGGCTTGCCGGACCCAGGCGATCAGGCTGGCCAACCAGATGTTGCCGATGAGGGCGGCGACCCGGTGGTGTCTCGGGCTCGGTTCCCCGCCGGCGATCGCGAGCCCGATCAGGTGCTCGATCGCCGCCTCGGCGTGGTCCACCTCGGCGCTCGCGCTTCCGTCGGCGACGACGAACGCGCGGGTCACCGCCTCGGTCAGCGCTGGCCTGGCGCGCCATTCCTGACAGAGGCGAGCATTCAGCTGGCCCACCCGCAGCCGCGGCGACCCCGCCGTGACGGTCCAATCCCGTTCAGCACCAATACGTTCGAACTCACGGGCCAATACCGCGACCAGCACGCGCGGCTTAGACGGATAGAACCGGTACAGGGTGCCTACGGCAATCCCGGCGCCTTCGGCGACCGTGCGCATCTTCACCGCGTCGTATCCACCGCCCGTCGCGATCATTGCAGCGCAGTCCAGGATGGTCTCACGCTTGCGGGCCGCCTCAGCGAAGCGATCTTCGGTGATCGATCCGGTCGTCGTCATCGGAAATCCGTGGCCTTTCGAGGGGCGGGTCGTCGCACGCGCAACCGATGTCGGCGCGCCCGCCGTAGGCCGGAGGATGGGCGGTATCGCTACGCTACTGTTGGTACCATAACTGGATGCGAGTCGGAATGGCCGGACAACGGGTGCGGCGTTGAGCCACGCCGCACCGCCCGAGGATGACGACCCCGATCCCCGTCGGGCCCGATCGCGAACACGGCTGCTCGACGCGGCAGCACATCTACTCAGTACCGGCGGAGTCGAGGCTGTCACGATCGAGGCCGTCACCAAGGCCTCGAAGGTCGCGCGAACCACCCTCTACCGGCATTTCAGCAGTTCCTCCCATCTTCTCGCCGCCACCTTCGAGCGACTCTTGCCCCAAGTCACCCCGCCGCTTCCGAGCTCGGTTCCCTTACGAGACCAGCTGATCGAACTGCTCACACGTCAGGCAACCTTGTTCGCCGAGGCGCCCCTTCACCTCACCACCCTCGCCTGGGTCTCACTAGGGCCTTTGTCGCCAGATGGTAAAGACGCGGGCCACACGCAGTCACTGCGAAAAAGGGTCGTCGACCAATACCGCCAACCGTTCGACACCATCCTGCAGAGCCCCCAAGCGCGCGACGAACTCGACGACTTCGACGTCGAACTCGCCATGTGCCAACTCGTCGGACCACTCGCCTTCGCACGCATGACCGGACTCCACACCATGAGCCGGCACCACTGCGAACACATCGTCGATGACTTCCTGACGGCGCATCAACGCGTTGGCCCCGCGGCGCACGCATCATCCTCGTAGAGGAAGAAAGCATGGTGAAATTCGATAACCAGAAACTCCTCGAGTAGCGCCCACGTCCGGGTTGACGATGTCCTTCATCGGGACGCCAGTCTTGCCTTGGCCGTCGCGCCGGGGGTCGACGAGTCGTCCATGCGTGTATGGGCGGTACAAATGACGCGATCACGGCCGACGGTGCGGGCTGGCCCATGGATCGCCGCAACTCGACGAGATCCTTCTGAATCTGCTCGGCGACCACCTGCAGCCGACGTCTTACACGTTCGCCTTGCGTAGGCTGGACCCTGATATGACGCTTCACGGCCAGGATGTCCTGCACCGACTACCACCAGCGCCGATGCTGGCGACGGCTGGTCCGCCGCCCGGTGGAGACGGCTGGGTCGTCGAGCCGAAGTTTGACGGGGCGCGGTGTATCGCTCGCGTTGACTCTGGCCGGGCGGAGCTATTCAGTCGGCAGGCCACGAATTTGTCATTGTTTTTTCCTGAGGTGGCGACGGGATGCTCGACTCTCGGCCAACGTGACGCCCTGCTGGATGGCGAGATCATCGTCTTGGACGCCGGCACGCGGCCCAACTTTCAACTGCTACAACGTCGACTGAGTAGTCCGAGGCCGCGCGCCACGCTGCAGCGTCGTCTTCCCGCGCGTCTTCTCGTCTTCGATGTGCTCCACCTCGATGGACAGGACTTGACGCACCAGCCTTACCGTGTGCGTCGGAACATCCTCGAAGGACTCGGCCTCGATCGGCTGGCTCCCGAGCTAGCGACCTCACCGGCTTGGTTCGGTCTCGATGGACGCGACGTCCTGCGTGCCATGGTGAGCGCCGGGATGGAAGGCGTTGTCTGCAAGGCCATTGATTCCCAGTATCAGGTTGGCCGGCGCAGCCGGCAGTGGGTCAAGACGCCCTACCGTTGTAGCGGTCAGTTCGTAGTCGGTGGTTTCGTTGCCTCGAGCGAGACCTCAGTCGGTGCCGTCCTGGTCGGTGCGTATGACGCGGCTGGCGATCTTTCCTACTGCGGCACCGTCAGTGTCGGTTTCAGCCATCGCGCACGCCGAAGTTTGTACCTAGGCCTGTCGAGCATCGAGCGAGGCACCTCACCGTTTAGCACCGCCAGTCTTGTGGAGCGCGGCGGACGGGTGCGTTGGGTCCACCCTCGCGTGGTGGGTCGGATCGAGTACCGCGAGTTCACCGGGAGACTTCGTCACCCCGCGTGGAAGGGTGTCCTGAACGTCGACGCGTTCACCGTTCGCCTACCGGACTGCTAACGGCAGTCCGAGCCTCACTGCGTTTTGTTGAGCGCGGTGATTAGCTCTCTGTTGGCGGCGCGGGCGGCATCGAGTTCTGCTTCGCGCTGTTCCAGTTGGCGTTGCAAAGCAACGTTGCGTTGTTCGAGTCCGGTGACTTGTCGTTGAAGCTCGTCGATGTCTGGTGCTGCGCCGAGGCCTGATTCGAGCCATGCCTGCTGGCCGAGGGTCTCGGACAGCTTGCGTTCCAGCTGCCGATTCTGGGCGGCCATCCGTGCGATGCGTTGTTGGGCGTTGACTAGGTCGGCCCGTAGTGATGCGTTTGTCACTGACACCCCGGACTGCTCGGGCGTCGGTGTGGCTTGGGAGGTATGGATGTTGGCGAGAAGATCGGGGTGCCGGTAGAGGAAGCTTCGGTCGACACCGGCTGCGCGGGCGATGGACGCGACGCTGACGGCGTGGCCTTGGTCCCGGGCGCGGTCCAGTGCTTTTTTGACGCGTTCACGGCGGCGGTGTGAATCAGCCCGGCGGCCGGTGATTAGCGCTTCGGTCATCGTCAAGCCGTTCTGTCGGGACGGATGGTGGACGGAGGCTGCCGGACGCTCGGCATGTTGAGGCGCACGACGCCGTTTCGGGCTCGCCGCACCACACCGACGGCCTCCTCGATCTGTGTGCGATCCGCCTCGGAGAGGTCGTCGACATCGGCTTTGATGCGTGCGATGAGGCGGCGGATCCGGGTGACCTCCTCGTCGGACGGCAGCGCCTCGCTTCTAGCCCACTCGTCTGCGTCGAGGAAGCTAAGCAGCTTCTCGCGTGTCCGCAGCAGGCTGGCGAGATAGCCTTCTAGATCGGGCAGGTAAGACACGTCGGTGCTGAAGTGGGCGCATCCCACGCAGCGGAACCGAACTGGGCAGTCATTGCCTCCAGCGGCGACATTGGCTGGCTCGCTGCACATTCCATAGGGTACGGCGACCTCTCCGACTGCCCTCCGAAGATGTTCAGAGTCCAACAATTTCTTAGCGATGCTCCAAGTCCGATTGCCGTGCCGATCGAACTGCATGGCCGTCACCCGGTCGACCGCATTGCGACGCCGTTGCTCACCGACGCGGTAGTAACCCTGGGTCGTGACGAGATTGAGGTGGTCCATCAGTTCGCGCAGGACGTCGACGGGCACACCGGCGTCGGCATGGCGTTGGGCGTAGGTGTGGCGGTACGCGTAGGGGAACATGCGGCTCTTGTCGAACGGCATCGGCTCGGGCGCCTTGCCGTCGATTGTCGTCACTTTCGGCACCAGAACCTCGGGCAGGGAATCGACCCATTTCCGGTGTCGTGCTCCGACGGTTTCATCGCGCATGCCCTTGGCGCCGTACGGGTTCTTGATCGATGTCGGTAGCAACTTCAGCTCCCCAGCTGGCGTGTCCGGAAAGCGCTGGCGCACCCGCTGCTGCTGCCGTTCGATGACGGCGAGCGTCGCGGCCCCTATCGGTAGCCGGCGCTGCAAGCGGTTGGCCTTGCGGTTGTCGTAGATCAGCACCGCGTCGCCGCCGCCGTCGCGGCTGATGCAGTCAAATGCCAGTTCGCAGATCTCCTCCGGGCGGCGGCCCGTGTCGATCATCAACTCGACGGCCACCCGCACTTCAGTGCCCGCTTGAACCTCGAGTCCATCAAGGTGCTGACACAGGTGTCGGACCACCTCCACGGGTAAGTCTCGGCCAGCGGCCTGCTCATCGGGCTCATCAGGGATGTCTCCCTCGGCGATTGAGAAGTCGTCGGGCAGGCCGTGCAGTGGTTGGCCAATGCGGGTAACGCCAATGGCGCGCATCTGGTTCAGGGTGCGGCGCAGTTCGCGGACCGCACGCGCACGCAACTTGCCGGTAATCTGGCCACCAGATTCCAAGAAGGCCATCCGGTTCAGGAATGCCGTGATGTCGCTGCGACTCAGCAGGTGCAGATCGTCACCGCTGTCGCCGCGCTGAAGGTGGAGACTCTCGCTGAGTAGTACCAGGTAATTGATTCTGGTTTGGCACTGGCTCTTACCGCCTTTACCGCGACGGCGCGGCAGGTCGTTGTATACCTCGACCTTTGCCGCGGCACGCAGCCACGATTGGGAGATCGATCCGAACCTCAGCGTTCCTGGGTGACCGAAGACGGCAAGATCCCAGACATCCTTCGCCGCCTCCATCTCGGGCGTCGTGCGCCACCTGCGGGCACTGGTCACGAACTTGCGATGCAGCTTGGCCACTTCGTAGGTGAGCTGGCCTGCATCCGCGTCATCGATGGTGGCAACTTGCTGACTTCGCAACTGGCGAGCCAGCATTCGGAAGTGCGACACATCGAGACGAACCCCTTCGGCGACGTGTTGTTGCAACCCGTAGAGCAACTCTGCGACTACCCGGTCCGGCAGCCCACGAAGAGTGACCTCTCCCCGCACGGTGATCGCCGGCTGGATACGCCGGAACTTCTCCTCGTCACTCACACTGATCGCAGTCCCACCAACGTATTCACGCCACCGGGCGGCGTGCGCTGGGCAGTACGAGTTACTACTCGACACGCGTTCCCGCGTACAGGCACCCACCCCGCACTCACCGAAGGTGACAACCACGTCGAGGTCTGGCTGGTTGATGAAATCTTCAACCGCCATGTGGCGCCTCTTGCGGGCACGCTCATGGGCACCGCACAGACCCGTCCCGGTTCGCGCGGTCCTCTCGCAGGTCTTGACCCCGCATGGATCGTCGCTGAATCGACGATGACGAACGCGTGGCACCTGGACGAAGTCAGCTAGAGGGGGAAGTTCGAGTTGCTTCCAGCGCAGATTGCATGCAGCACACAAACCTTCGGATATCAGCATCTTCTGGTCACAATCGGGAACGACGCACTCCCGCCAGCCGAGCACGGCATGGTCACGAGGGAACCACAGAACGCGATCATCGCCGGACCAGTTCACCGACGTCAGGAATAGCTGCGAAACCGCGTTCCACAGCTCGGCACTGGTCGCACCGTCTGCGTCTGTCTCGGCAGCAGCGGCGCGATGCGCAGCGATTGTCACTTTCCTCGCGCCGTCTCGCGTGGCGAGCCGACGCGGTTCACTGCGGCCCTAAGACGGTCGGCTGAAGGATGTAGGTAGGGCTGGGACGAAGTCGGGCTCGAATGGCCCATCAGCGTCTGGATCTCGTCGAGCAGCGCTCCAGAATCGGCCAGGTTGCTCCCAAAGGCATGACGACCCTGGTGTGGAGTCACCGTCCGCGCGAGACCTGCTCGGCGAGACAATGCCTCGAAGAGTTCGTTAAATGCTCCTGGCTGCATCGGCGCCCCCAGCGGCGCCCGGAAAAGGTTGACCAGCATGTAGTCGCAATCTGCGGCCGCCGGTTGTTCGTCACGCTCCAACAGGTACAAATCCACGCTTCGCACGACCAGGAAGTCAAGCGGCACCGCGCGGGGGCGCCGCGACTTCGCCCAAGCCCCGTTCGCATTCTGTCGGCGAACGACATGCAGATGCGCTCCGGCGACTGAACAGTCGTGAACGGCGTTGTCGGGCAACATGTGCAAGTCTGAGCGACGCAACCCGGCAGCCTCCCCACGCCGCAATCCCACGCGTGACAGCAACAGCACGATTAGCCTGTCTCTGGCCGAGCGGCATGCTTCCATCAACGCAATGATCTCTTCGTTCGTCGCGCGGTCGACTGCCGTCCTAGGCTCACTCATTCGATGGCGGGCCCGCAGCCGATATCGCAGACTCGAATCTTCACCGCGAGCCTCCATCGGAAGATCCCGTGAGTCACCCATCTCGTAGATCTGGTCCATCACCGACGCCGGCACTTGCTTCGTGACCACCGCGAACGCGAGGAATCCACGCACGGCGACCAGGATGCGATTGATCCGTCCGACACTTCTAACGGCCTCGGTACCCGGACCAGGTATGAGGCGCGATCCAGTCGCAGGCTGATACCTCAGCCAGGTGATGAACAACCCCAAGTCGCCTGCAGCACTACGCCAGTCACGGCCTGTAGTAAAGCACCACCGAAGGAATAGCGAGACACTCTCGGCATATGCCTTCGAAGTGGACTCGGCACGATCACGGCCGAACCTAAGCTCTGTCAGGAATTGGTGCGCAACCGGATGCACCTCGTACTGATCATCGATCACAGTCCAGTAGCGGTCACCAGATGGCATCCGAACAAGAAATGCACGCATATGCGCCCAATCAACGATCACATTCACGACTCACCACAAACTCAACACCCCCGGAGAATCACTTCCAAGCACATTTGCGCCGTGTCGCGTGCAACGGGTCACCACACCTGTCGAAGCCCGAGAGAACGTCACGCGAACCTTCCCGGAACTCGGGGGCGTCGCCGAGTCGGTTGGGCGACGGTCGATGATTTTGGATGGGGAAATCGTCGCCCTGGACGCTCGGGGGCGGCCGTCGTTCACCCGTCTGCAGCGACGATGGCCGCAGCACCGTCGGCCCGATGCGGCGCTGCTGCGTGAGGTGCCCGTGCGCGTCATGGGCTTCGACGTCCTCGAATTCGAGGGGCGAAGTCTCACCGCGCGACCGTGGCACGAGCGCCGCGCGATCTTGGAGACTGTGTCGGTCGTCGACCGGTCGCCGGTGCTCACCGTGCCGCGCGCGTTCACCGACGTGTCGCCCGCCGACATGTTGGCCGTGGCAGCCTCACACGGGATGGAGGGCGTGGTCATCAAACGTGTTGACTCGCCCTATGTTTCGGGTCGGTCCGGATTGTGGACGAAAGTGCCCGTGAGGTTGACTGCCGAGCTGGTGATTGTTGGGTTCTGGTGCGCTGCAGGACCTGGCGGCGCGAGCGCAGTCGGTTCCTTGCTCCTGGCCGGCCACGACGACGCGGGCCGCCTGGTTGCTGTCGGCCAAGTCGGCACCGGATTCAGCTCCTCCATGCGCCGGTATCTGTTCGGCTTGCTAAGCCCCCTACGTTGCCCGAACACGCCCTTGGCGTTGCCGGTGGAAGCGACCGGTGTGCGCTGGGTGATGCCGACCCAAGTCGGTGAAGTTGCCTACCGCGAGTACGTCCCGGGCCTGTGGTTACGTCATACCAGCTGGAAGGGGCTGCGCGACAAATTGGCTGGTGACATTTGCGTCCCTGCGGCCTCCGGGGCGGTGTAGGGCCGCACTGCATCCCGCGCTGGCGTGGCGCTCAGCTCAGCGCGGGATCCAGGATGTCGGCCAACGCGTCGTCCCCGCGGGCTGCAAGAGGGCGTTCGACGTCGTCCGGTTGACAGTGCAGCGCCGCAGTGGAGACACGACGACTGGCTGGACGACCCTGTCGCTCCCCGACGCGACAATGGGTCGATGAGTGATGACGGCAACGGCGGTTTACAGGTCCGCCAGACCCCCCGCGCGCGGAATGGCGACTTCCATGTCTCCGACTTCACGACCATGGTGCGGGTCGCCGGGCGGCCAGCGGCGGTGCGTGTCTACACCGCCGCCGAGCTGGACGAAGCTGCACAGTACGCCGCCGCCGTGGGGGGACAAGCCATGTCGTTGCCCCTTGCGCCACCCGCCGGTTACACCGTTGGTGGCAACGGGTCCCTTGTCCCGGTTGCCACTCATGGTGGTTACAACGATGCTATCGACCCCGAGGAATCGGCGTCGACGACAACCTGATGGAACCACTTGGCGATGTCGGAGATCAGGTGCGTCCGGCCTGGCGCATTGGTGAAGAAGTAGTCGCTCATCTTCTCGTGGGCGCCCTGATTGTCGGCCACCGCACCGGTGACGGCGTCATCGAAATCCGGTGATTCGACGAACTGCCTGGGGGAGTTGACCTTTGCCTGCTGAACGAGCGAGACGTCGTCGAGCAGCGTCCGCAGGAGCGCTTCGAGAAATGACACCTTCTGCGACTCCGTGAAGTCTTCGGACCCAAACAAATCGTTGAGTCGATCCAGCACCTGCTGGAACGCGACCATCTTTGGATCGCGCTTCTCACCGGATCCGGCGGCGGTGACGCCGGACAGTCCGACCCGTGCGCCGAGACCGATATTGACCCTGCCTCGGTCGACCTGCTTGACCTGTTTGAGGACGACATCCGACAGATCGATAGGGGAGGTGTAGTTCTCGGGCTGGATCACCCGCTCCAGGTTGCGAAGGTAAATCTGCTTCTTCTCCAGCTCCGGGTCGCCGTAGTTGATGATCTGAGACATGAAGTCGTATAGGCGGACGAACGACCCGACGTCCTTGCGGAACATGTCGAGTTCGGCGAGCGCGGGCTTGTCGCCCTCGCCGCCGTTGTCGATCAGCGCCGCCTGGTAGCGCTTGGCGAACCGTTCCTTGCCGAGGTCGACCGCCGCGGAGAGCTTGCCGTGGTGGCCCCTGATGTGGGCGTCGGCGCACAGCTCGACCTCGGCGTGGGTGTAGATGGCGGAGGTGTCGAGCTTGGCCGACAAGTCGTGCACCAGGTCCGGGTCGGTCTCGGTCTCCAGGTAAGCATCGGTGAAGTACGGCTCGAACGCCTCGCGGATCGCGTCCGGTTCGTTGACGAAGTCCACGGCCTGGGTCGTCGCAGCGGTCTTCGGGATGCCCGACGGGGTGCGGTACGTCCGGTTCAGGCGTGAAAGGGTCTGCACCGCTGTAACACCGGAGAGGACTCGGTCGACGTACATCGCGCACAGCAGCGGCTGATCGAACCCGGTCTGAAACTTATTGGCCACAATCATCACCCGGTACTGATCACCGCGGAACGCGGTACGCAGATCATGCACGCCCGGGTTCATCGTGGCTTCGGTGAAGTCGACGGGGCCCGATTCTGGGTCGTGAACGCTTCCGGAGAACGCGACCAAGGTGCCGTAGCCGTACCCCTTGCTCTTCACGAATTTGTCGATGGCCAGCTTGAAGCGCACCGCAGCCTTGCGGGAGTCGGCAACCACCATCGCCTTGGCGTGACCGTCGAGCAGGTCGGCGACGTTGGTACGGAAGTGCTCGACGATGATCGCCGCCTTCTGCGAGATCGTCTGCGGGTTGATCTTCACCCACCGCATGACTTCCTTGGTGGCCTGGGACTGGTCCACTTCAGTGCTGCTGCCAGCGTTCTGCGCGATCTGAAACGCCAGCTTGAACGAGTGGTAGCCGGTCAGCACGTCCAGGATGTAGCCCTCGGCAATGGCCTGCTTCATCGTGTACACGTGGAACGGCGCTGGGTTGCCGCCGTCAGCCGGGGGCCGCCCGAACAACTCCAGGGTCTTGCCCTTGGGGGTGGCGGTGAAGGCGAAGTAGGAGATGGTCGTCGACTCCGCGCGTTCGGTGGCCTCAGCTGCCAGCACCGCTTCGATGTCGATCTCGCCGCCGTTCTCGATGTCGTCGATCTCCGCGGCCGTCAGCACCGCCTTGAGCTGTCCGGCGATCTGCCCGGGCCGGCTTCGGTGATTTCCTGTTTGGCGCATCGGGTGGCGTTGTCCATGTTGCTTGCGGGATTGATGGATTCGCGTAATCGCCTCAGGTGGTGCCATCGTGCGAATTGTTCGATGGGTGTGTGGATGGCCGGCGTGGGTTTTAATGTCGCGAGTTACCACTGGTTATCGGCAGTATCAAGTTTGGTCGAAATGTGCTGCTGCCTCTGGTGGCGTGTCAAGAACTGAACGAATGAATGAACCCTTGGCCGCACTGTAGGCCTCGGGGTCGTCGCTGTGTTCGGCCGCGGGGGGACGTTCTGGGGATCGCTTACCTGCACGTCCTCATCGACCTGACGGCAGCGGCGTTCGGCGCCGTCCGGGTGATCTGGTCGGGCAACCTTCGTGCCAAACACGGCCCACGGGACCGGGACGGACTTCTGCCAGCTGGAGAGCTTTGCAGAATGGGGTGCGATCAGTGCGGCCGCCGTCGGCCGAACGTTCCTCGCCAACCCCGACCTGGTGGACCGGTTGATTCTCGGTGCCGAGCTGAACGAGCCCGACGTGGCGACGTTCTACTCGCCAGGACCCGTTGGCTACGTGGACTATCCGGCGCTGGAAGATCTCGAGGTCAAGACCGCTTGAGCCTCAGCCGAGCCGCAGGATCAGCACCACCAGGACGACTGCCAGCAGGGTGGTAGCCAAGCCGATCAGCCGCACCGCCGTGTAGGGGATGTGGTCGACCTGCCTGCTCCGACGGCGCCCGATCCAGAAGACGATGAACGCCACCACGACCGAGGTCGCCGCGACGACCGCCCGGTCGGCGGTCAGCGGGCCGCGATGGGGCAGGAGCACGATCGCGCCCACCGCGAGAAACCCGATGGCCGTTCTCTCCCAGGCCAGCTGAGTGCGCTCCGCGAACAGCCCGGGTTTGTCGGACGCCGGCGGCACGGTCACCGGCCCGCTGGCGCGACGGAGATCAGCACCAGCAACGCGATCGTGACGGCCAGCAGTACGGCAGCGAGGAGCGCGGGCAACCTGCTGGGCGGAAGGTCGGCATTGGCGCGCATCGCGGCTTGAACCCGTTGCCAGCGGCGGACGGCCAGCGCAGCCAACAGGCCGCCGCACGCCACCAGGAACAAGCTCAACACCTCGCGGACACCGGTGATGCCGAAGCTGGGCACCAGCTGCACCAAGGCGACCCCGCCTGCCATCAGGGCGAGGGAGGTCCGGATCCAGGCGAGAAACGTGCGCTCGTTCGCGAGCGTGAAACGGTAGTCCGGTTCCTGGCCGACAGGCGGCATCAGCTGCCGGCCTCCTCGACGTGCAGCGGGTGGGCCAGCACGGAGCCGTGCTGATACCCCAGCGCATTGCCGGGGGTCGAATCGGGCTGGACGTAACCCCGATCGTCGATGGCGCGTACCCGGAGTAGGTGCTCACCGGGTTCGGGTGCCCAGTCGAATTCCCACCGCGCCCACACCCCTGGCGACGATGCAGAGGTGATGGTCGCGGTGCGCCACGGTTCGTCGTCGATGCGGTACTGCACGTCGCTCACCCGATTCTCGCCGGCGTAGGCCCGCCCGCGGATGACGTGGTTCCCCGTGTGCAGTCGTGCCGGCCACGGCAGTTCGACCAGGCTGGACAGGGCAACGCTGGTGATCGCTTCGCCCCTGGCATCTGGATCCTCGGCGTGTTGCGGATCTACCAGGACGTAGTCGACGGTGTTCCACGGCACCTGCAGCGCCTGCTCGGACACCTCGATGCGACCCAGCCACTTGATGCTCGCGGCCCCGAGCCAGCCCGACACGATGAGCCGAGCCGGAAAACCGTGGTCCGGCGGCAGCGGTTCACCGTTCATCGCGATGGCCACGATGGTGTCGTCGGCGCTCGCCTTGGCCAGCGGGAGCGGTCGGCGCGCACGGATGGCGTCGAGTGACTCCGGCATGACGTCGCACGCGTTCGGGGTGATGCCAGCCGGGTCGAGGAGGTCGCGCAGTCGCACCCCCGTCCACTCGGCGGTACTGATGGCGCCGCGTCCCCACTGCGTGCCCTCAAAGGTGCGGCCGAGCTCGGTGCCGAACAGGACGCGGCGGTTACCCGCGCACTCGAGGGTCCGAGTGACCGTCGTCAACGAGAAACCCGTGCACAGGTCGTCGTAGGTGTAGCGGAGTTCGCGGCGCACGCCGTCGCCGTCGATGCGGAGTTCCCAGGTCGCCGCATCGATCGCGGGCGTGGGGGCATGGCTGCGGACGAAGAAGCGGTCGACGGGGGTGATGTCGCCGAGCATCCGGTCCGGTCGGGTGCCGAAGTCCAAACCCGACCCGGTGTCCTCCATCAGGTCCGACGGGGTGGGCTTGACGATTCCGGACCGTGATGTGTTCACGTCTTCACTCTTCGCCGGTCGCAGGCCGAGCATAAGGGCCAATCGCCGATGGATGCATAGGCGATGGTTATGTCCCCACCGCAATCGCCAGGAGGTCGGCCGCGGGTCCGCGCAATCTGTCGCCCTCGGCCCAGATCGCGTGCAGACGGCGGGTCAGGTCGAGTCCCGGCACGGTGACGGCGATCAACGTCCCGATGGCGAGCTCGGTCTCCACCGCGCGGGCGCTGATGACCGCGGGCCCGATTCCCCCGATCGTCGCCGCCTTGATCGCGGTGGTCGAGGAGACCACCAGCAGTGGTGGTGGAAGGGCCGTCCCGAGCTGCTCTGCGACGGCGCGCTCCCAGGTCTGCCGGGTCCCGGAACCGGGCTCGCGACTGACCATCGGCGCGGCCGCGAGGTCGTCGGCCGTCACGGCCGCAGGTCGGCGGGCCCACGGGTGCGACGGCGTCACCACGATGGTGAGTTCATCGCGGCCCACGTCGCATGCCCGCACGCCCCGAGGCAACGTCGGGCTCTCGACGAAGCCGAGATCGGCCCGTCGTCCGTGAATTTGGGCGACGACGTCCGCCGAACTGCCGCACACCAGCGCGGTCGTCGTCTCCGGGTGCGCGGCCTGCAGGGCGATCAGCCAGCGCGGCAGAAGGTATTCCGCGATCGTCAGGCTGGCCGCCACCGTCAGGTGCGAATCCCGGTCCATGGTCAGTGCGGCGATGCCTGCCTCGAGATCGGCCGCCCTGGCCAGCACCGGCTGCGCCCAGCCGGCCACCAGTTCCCCGGCGGTCGTCAGCCGCGTTCCCCGGGGCAGACGTTCCAACAGCCGCACCCCGAGATGGCGCTCGAGCTCACGCAGTCGGGAACTGGCCGCAGGTTGGGACATCCCGTGAGTCGCGGCAGCGCGGCCGATGCTGCCGGTCGCCGCGACCCCCAGCAGCAGCTCGAAGCTGGTGAGATCGCACACCCGGGGAGGCAGAGGCATAACCGAAGTCTATGTTTGGCGGCAACACCCCACGAACAGATTGATAGATGGGCGACCCTCGCACACAATTGACCTGCAATGGAGAGGTCAGACATGTCCGAAGGCACCTTCATCTTGAACCGCACGCCAAGTAGATGGCGGCCTCGGCCTCAACGGCTCGCTCAAAGTACCTGCAGGGGAGGCATTTTGGCGTCACTGGATATTGGTCATATCGAGTTGGGTCGTATTCGTCGACGCTGGGCCTGCAACCGTGCAACAGATCATGGACCGCGCACGAGCGTCGCTGGGGCTCCCGGTCGTGAACGTCAACGACATGTCAACCTTCGCATCGCGATCCACATTTTGAGTTGCCCAGTGCGGATGCAACCATCGTCGCTGACCGCGGGCGGTGGGGGTCTGGCGCACCGATGCGGAGTGGACGTATTCGCATCGCATGCGAATAACCAACTTACTACCTGACATAAGGTAGCTTATCGGCATCCGAAATGCTCTGTGCAGCAAAGTATTTGGCGTCGTAGTCAACCTGGGGCCGCCGGGCGTTGCGCTCGATCGTCGCAAGGGTCGATCACTTGGGTGATTGATTCGTTGTTAGGTGAGCCATGAAAGGATTGTGTAGCCGTCGGTTCGCGGCAAGCCGTAGGCCCGAGGCTACGCACCCCCTCGCCGGCTTCAGTCGGCCATGGATTCGTCACAGTGACGAATCCAGTTGGCGCATTCGGTTATTGCGTGATGCAGTTTTCGGGTGGGCCTTGCCTGAGGAGCTGCCGGGTTCGTTCCTCGGGTCCTGCAACGTGGCGACGTATCACTGCTGCGGGCCGACGAGGCGTTCTTGAAGGCGGCGGGATGTACGAGCTGCACACAATCCCTCGGCGCACCTCGGTCGGCACACCCGCACGAATTCTTCGAAGCTATCAGCTCAGCGGTTCTCGTCGATCCCCGCTCGCAGCGGGCGCAGAGCGGTCGTTTCCATACGACGTTCCGCTGAAGAGCGCGCTGTCGTCTTGACGTCCGCGAAACCTCACGCGATGCGTGCCGCCGCGCTAACGTTGGATGTCGAACGTGTAACTCTGGCATGAAGTTATGGATCAAAGCGCGTACCCGATTGTGCAGCAACGCATTTCGCCGATTACCGATATTTAGTCAACTAAACGCCGCTATATTCCCAAATCTGTTGCAGTGCAACAATAATTATTGCTTTCATTATCGTCTTGTATCCGATAACCTGCGGGCCGACCCCCCCTTGGCCGATGGAAAGCCCTGGCGCGCTGGGAGTCAGTCCAACGGCAATACCGAACGGATGCAGTGTCTTATTGGTAGGTAGAGCAGTGCATCGGGCGTCGCTGAGTGGTCATGGCAACTTATCTAGCCGACGGAAATTCGTTCCGCCGTAATCAGTCCAGGTGCGACCATGAGCCGCATGACCGAGAAGCGCCGCGCCACAGACGCCGACTACGAGCAGTTGGCCCGTAGCTACGCCGCCGAGCCACCCCGCGCCGACGAGATCAACGGAACGATCGAGGTCGGATCCGCGTTGCGGACCGGCCGGGACAAGGAACTCGCCGAGCTCATGGACGAAGTGGCGCGCGGGGCGGAGGCTGCGCCCGACGAAGACGACGGCGTGCCGCTGCCGCCACACGTGAAAGTGAGCCCGCCCGATCGGACGGAGGAAACCGACGAGGGTACGCACTGAGCAAGTCCGCAGGCGACCGGTGCGAAACGGTCATCGTTACGCCCGGGACCGCACAGTGGCCGCAGACGGCGCCAGAAGGCTATGCGCGGCAGTGGTATCCGTACCTTGAGCGTTTACCGAGCTAGTGGTGACCCTCTAGTCCCTCGGTCGCAGTCGAATTAGGTGACGGAAGGATCCACTGCGCCGTCCACGTCGGCGGCCGGCGCCCCATCCCGCCGCCTAGACCGCATCCCGACGGCCATCAAGCGCAGCGGGCCCGCGGCGTCGGCGGCAATCTCACCGGTGCAAGGACGCGGCCGGTTTGTCTCACAACCGATTCAAAATCGGATCGCGTCTCCGCTTTGTGCGCCCCGGTATCTTCCGAACTCGACGGAGATGGGTCTTGACGCTGAGGCCGTCCGAGCTCAAGGATTGCGGTGGAAAGTATCTCCGGGAAACCACGCTCCTCGCATTCGCTGGGCGATTTCGTCGAGCTCAGAAGACTGAGCCATCGCTATCTGAAGCGGCAGCTGCATCCCGTCCCGAACGAGAACAGCGCGGCCGGGGATTCGAGGGACCGAGATAGGTATGTGCGCGAACTCGGATGCCGCTCGTTCGTCATACATTCTGAGCGCAAGTCGGATATGCGCGGGAAACTGGCTGAGCCTTTCGGGATTCTGTGCGCCCGCGAGCACTTGGATGCCCAATGCTCGACCCTGATGGGCAGCTCGCAAAATGACCTGCGCGACTTCAGCATCGTCGTCTTGGAGATAGGACCACTCTTCGACGACTAACAAGAGGTACGGTGGCGGCGTCTCAGCGGCTCCCCTTCTCAACGGCTCGGACCAGAGTTCGTCGAAGTCTCGGCAATTATGCTCGACCAGCAGGGCCCGTCGTTCGTTCATTTCGTGTCGTACGACTCCGACTACATCGGCCCACGCTGGCTGATCGATCGAGAAGATACCCCGGAAGTGTGGAAGACCGTCCAGGACGTGGTACGGAAAGCCAGCACCCTTTCCTGATATCGCCAGCATTGACAGGTGCAGCGGTGAATTACTAGCCGCAAGGCCGAGCATGATAGTGAAGACCGCTTCGGTCTTACCACTTCCGGTAGTGCCGGCCACAGCAACATTGGGCCCCTCAGCGGCCAGGTTGATGGAGACAGGGTGAGACGTGACGTCGATACCGATCGGCGATTCCAGCGTTGGCATGGGGCGATCCCACAGAGAGGAAGACCAGCCCTCGCGGGGCAGGCCAAGCAGCTTCGTAAGCGAAACTTTCTCGGGCAGTACGAAGTCTTCGCGCGCAAGTCCGACTTCCGTGCGTCGCGGTGGCAACACCGGAGTTCCGCGAAGCGGATCGGGGATCGCTTCAGGTTGATCGCTCAGCCGCCGCAGCAGTGTTTCGACTCCAGCTAGGTCGAGCGTCGGCACCCTGTAATGGGTCCTCGATATCGGGAAAACAAAGTAGGGCAGATCGTCGGCGGCGCCGCCCGGGAGAACTACTCCAAGTATTCGACGGCCAGCATCTCGAAGACCGTCATACATCCAGTCTCGCAAGATTGCACCCTCCCAACGAGCACCTCGACCGATCGGCGGTTCGACATCGCCTTGGGTCCGCGGCTTGTAGGAGGGCGACGCGATGCATAGAACGACGTCCGCGTCAGTGATCTCCTGATGCATCCACGTCGGCCAATCGATAGTGGTGTGTTCGACGAACTGATCCAGGTGCGCATCGATACCGCATGCGCGTAGTAGCTGCGCGAACTGCAACACGAGGTCACGGTGTTCCTGGTCCTCGTGGACATAGCTTATGAACGCCCGCAGCGGGCGGTTGTCTTCGGCGAGATCTCCGGTCTGCGTCATGAAAGCATTCTGAACCCGGGTATCCCGATGCGGAGCGTCATCGCAGGGATGGCTCCAGCGGAGCGTTATAGACATGTAGGTTCGCAGCGTCTATGACATCTCCGGTGCACGTTGACCTCTGGCATTCCGGTTGTCTCACGGCGATTCCTGCCCCGGAATTGAACTGGTTCAATGCCGCGCGACCGGAGGAATACGGCGGATTTAAATATGGCGGGTTACCAAGTAGTAAGTTGGTTACTCGTATGCGATGCAAACGCATCCGCTTCTAATACCGCCCACCCGTGGCTCGAAAACCATCCGGAGACAACGGCTTCGCGGGTCGCACGGTCCGACGAGACGGGGTTGCCTCCTTTGGAGCTTCGGGCGATGGTCAGCACTAGGCCGTACAGCCGACGTCAGCACTGGGACGTGAGAAGCCCAGTCTCACAACACCTGTCAGTTCCTGGATAATCTTCATTATCCATGACGTTTGTTTTGGTCTTTCGGACTAGAACCTTCTCGGCCCTCGACGTCATGCAGAGGCTGAGCAACAGCGTTCCGCGGCAGCCATGTCCGTGATGAAGGCATCGACATCGACGCGCAGATTCTCCCGACCTTGAGGAGAACGACGCGCGTACGGGTCGGAACGTGGACTTGGTCGCTGAGCGTTGCGCTGAAATGGACAAGTAGCGGTATGCGGGTAGTGCCTGAGGGCTGCGAACTGCGCTCCTCTTTGACGAGCTGAGCTATCGTCGATTGCGAGTTTGCAACGGCAATCGACTCCGTGTCACTCCAACCGCTCCTTTCCCATTCAAACGGAGGTTATTGATCAATGACCGCTGCGGCTTGCTTTTGGGCTGTTGATCTCCATGTCCACACACCCGGCTCGAGCGACGCGAAGGATGAACATTACGGCTCGCCCGGAGACATCGTCGAGGCCGCCCTCGCCGCCGGCCTCGACGCCATCGCCATCACCGACCACAACACGGTTTCCTGGTGTAAAGACGTCGCCGACGCGGCGGTTGGCACTCCGCTAGTCGTGCTGCCCGGGGTCGAGATCAGCACCAACGAGGGCCATCTGCTTGCCATCTGGGAGCAAGGAACCGACCCCGCGCTGATCGAAGAAGTTCTGGTGAAACTCGATATCGGCCAGGCCGACCGCGGCAAGTTGGACATCAACGCCAACGCGGGTTTCGCTCACGCCGCGACGAAGGTTGCAGCCTCCGGGGGCTTGGCCATTCCGGCCCACATCGAGAAAGACAAAGGGCTGATGCGCTTGACGGTTCCGGCTCACGTCAAGGAGATCCTGCTGCACGACGACGTCTGCGCCGTCGAGATCGTTCACCTCGACACCGCAGACGACGTCCGTCACAAACTCGGCGAGCAACGCAACATGGCCTTCGTCCGCGGATCAGACACCTGGGATAAGGACGGAAGCCATCACGCGCTGTCCGGAATTGGTGCCCGCCGGACCTGGATAAAGGCCAGCCGCCCGGACCTGGTTGGCATTCGCCACGCACTAGCCGACCCGCAGTTGCGCGTCGCACTGCAGCAGCCAGCTCCGACCACCTACACGCGAATCGTGGACGTCGAATTCCTTGGGGGATTTCTTGGCGGCGAACGCATCCGATTCTCGCCGGACTTGAACTGCCTGCTTGGAGGCACCGGGGCCGGCAAGTCGTTAGTGCTGGAGGCCATCCGGTTCGTGTTGAACCAGCAGGTCGACGCCAGCGCTTTTCCTCAGATTCGAGCCGAGATCGACTCGCGAATGGCCAAGGCGCTGATGAACAACAGCACGGTTGTCGTGCACGTCGCCGGCGACGGCATGCGGTACCGCATCGAGCGGACCTACAACGCCGGCGGATCGCCAACTGCGCGAGTCTTGCAACAGACCGGAAGCGACTGGGCCGAACTCAACGTAGACCCCGCCCTTCTCTGCCCAATCGCGGCGTTCTCGCAAGGCGAGATCCTCGAGTACTCCCGAGAACCCGTTGGACGCATGGCCCTTGTCGATGCATCGATCGACCTGGAGGAGGTCAACGCCTCCATCGAAGAAGCTATCGAGGGCCTGCGCGGAAACGCCGGCAGGCTGATCGCCGCTCGGCATCGCGTCCAGGCATTGCAATCCGAGGCCGCTAATGAGGCGGAACTCGGCGAACAGGTCCGCCAGCTCGAGGAGCTGTTCAAGACCGAGACGGTCAAAGAGCAGTCGGGCTGGACTGCAGAACAGACCAGCCTGCACGGCACTCGGAACGACCTCGCCGACCTCGACGCGCCCGTATTCGATTTGTTCGAAGGCGAACTCCACGAGTCAGTAAGCGAGAACGCCGGTTTGTTCATAGAAGCCAACACCGTGCTGGCGCTTCTCCGTCAACGCCTCCACGCAGGAAGCACTCAGATTCTCGATGCGATCGCCGAGGCGTCGAAGGCCCTGGCGCGCATTGAGGGTCAGTGGGGAACGCGCTTCGAGGAGTTCAAGACCCGCCTCGATGAGGAGCTCGTCAAGATCGATCCGGAGGCGTCCCTCACGTCCCTCCGCGTGAGTCTCGAACAATTGCAGTCCAAACTCACCCAAGCGCAGGCTGCCAGGACCGCGCTCGAAACGCGTGCGATGCCCGACTTAAACCGACTGGAGCAGGAAAGGCATGACCTCACCGACTCTCTTCACGCTGCCAGACGCGCGCGTCGGGACATGCGCCGGGCGCGGGTCGTGGAACTCAACGCGAAGGCGGCTGGGTTCGTCAAGCTCGACGTTCCCAATCAGGGGGACCAGTCTGAGTTTCGCCGTGCGCTCGACCTGATCAAGGTGGGCTCACGGGTCCGCGAAGACTTCCTAAATGAACTCGCACTACGGACGCATCCGCTGAGGTTCGTCCGCATGATGTGGTCGCACAACCTCGCGGAACTCGTTGACGTCGAGCACGGAATCGACATGGCCGGCCTCGCCAAGCTGCTCACGAACATCGACGAACGCAATCTGTGGGAAGAGCTTCTTAATCTACAGGCCATCGATCGTCCCGATGTTCTCACCATCAAGTTCAAGAAGCCGGGCGATCAAACGTACACGGCGATCGAACAGCTCGCGCATGGTCAGCGATGCACGGCCATCCTGGTCATCTTGCTGGCCGACGGCGACACACCGGTGCTCGTCGATCAACCAGAGGATGCGCTGCACGCACCGTGGATCGAAGAGTATCTCGTCGACCGTTTGCGCTCGCTGCGCGGCAGCCGCCAGTATCTGTTCGCCACCCGCAGTCCGGGCATAGTCGTGAGCGGCGATGCGGAGCAGATCGTGACCATGAAAGCGACCGCCGGACATGGTCAGATCGAGGCAGTAGGCTCGCTCGAGCGATACGAGCTCAATGCCTTGGCGTTGGAACACCTCGAGGGAGGCCGGATCCCATTCGGCCGACGCACGTTGAAGTTAAAGGTGTCGGTCGACCCACCGACGCCCTAGAGCGGCCGAGCGCGTCTGACGCCGCCGACGGGCATGGTCACGCGCACTGCTCCACCGTCGTGAACTGCCGCCCCCCATTCTTGTAGACCGGTGACTGGAGAAAACATGACAGGCGGCGAGCACTTGGAAGCATCGTTGCGGAGTGCGGTAGCCAGCGAAATAGCCGAACTCACCTCACAGCTTCACGACATGCACACCGCGCGCAGGTTTGCGGAGCTCTACCTGGAACAGCCAGTTGTTGTCACGGCCAACCCTCATGGCGACATCAGGTTGGCCCTTTGGACGGCGAGCCTCATCTCGTACCGGCGCATATTCGTGAACGGGGTCGGGCACGGCAAGAATCAACACCGGCGGCCGCGAGGGACCGAATGGGTGAAGACTTTGCCTTCCGGCTTGTTAGAAGCACACGACGAGATCTTTGAAAGAGCTCATCACCATATCGCTCACAGAGTCAACAAAGAGATGCAGCAGGTCCGTGTCTTCGCTGTTCTGACGACACCGCCAGAACCAAGCGAGGTGGTCGAGGTCGAGACCAGGACGCAAAATCTGGCTCGACCGAACCCGGCAATGGTCCGCCGGTTGATGGAGATCTGCGATCACCTCATCGGTGCTGCTCGCCAGCGCCGGAATCTTCTTCGTAGCAAGGAGACTGAACGCTTGAACTCCGAAGGCGACCTGTCCCGCCTCTACCGGAACGCCACACTAGAGGAATAAGCATGGACCAGAATCCATTGCACGCCGCCGATCTGGCCGAGGCCGTGGCCCAAAACGTGGTCAGCGCTAATCCTGTTGTCGTCCGGGTTTTAGTTGATCGCGCGGCGGCGGGTGACCGCATGCTGGCGTCTACGACCGCCCGCGAATTGAGATGAAAGAGCCACCGGGGGTCTCACTGATGCTGTCATTTGCGTCTCGGTTGCTCGGCCATGGGAGTAGCAGCGAGCGACCCGGGATGCGGTCAAGCCCTTTGAGGGCCCTAATATAATTAGCTTTTTAACACTTCTAGATCCTGAGATGACCGAGAAGGCCTTGGCGAGTTTCATCAGCCCCTGATGGGGCGCTGGGAGGCTGATTGTGCCGATTTCCGACGGCGCGCCTCTTCGTGCTGGGTGACACTTGAGTTATTGAGTACCTTCGCGATGATGACCGCGAAGAATCGTGCGGGGCTGATCTCATCGGGCACTAGATCGTGGCGAAGCTGCACCCTCGGCAGCTCCGCGAGTTCCGCGTCGATACCGCTAAGGTCCTCCTCATCAACGTCCTCCTGCTCAACGTCATTGGGATCCATTACAGCATCACCTTTTTCGCTGTCAGACTCGGCAGGTGCTTCGCCTTCGTACTCAGGGATGATTAGCGAGCACGCGTCATAAGCTCCATCCTCCCTTCCGAGTTTAATCAGCAGGTCAACTATCCACTCGAAGGTTTTCGGCTCTTCCGTATAGCACGTCGAGCGCAGACCGAACACGAACCCGAGTGCCGATAAGGGATGCCGAAGGGCTAGATTCTTGGCGTCGCCGTAGGACTCCTCGACACGATTCGCTGCGTTCTTGCCGAACGACGAGTCCATTCTCTTACCCGAAATGAGGATCTCGGGACCTGTCTGCCAGTGCGACATGATGACGTCGACCTGCTTGAGGTAATTCTTGCCCGCGATGTTCGCCGACGCTGCGGTAACTCCCTTAGCGGCAGCGCCTTTGAGTAGTCGCGGTGAAACTTCGGCCTGGAGTTTCTTCGGCAGGCCCTCCACAAACCGCAGGACATCGCGAGCCACGACGCGCGGGGGGACGGCGCGTGGCCACACGGCATCGGGGTCCAGTCCTGCGCGCCGAAGTTCGTATGCAGCCCAAACATCGAAAGCCAGTGCAGGCACGCCGGATTGAGTGTTAGCCGACAGGTACAGCGGAACGGCAAGCAGCGTCTCCAACGTCGCGAAGTCCGGTTCGAACGATGTGCCGCCCGCTGCCCACGGGTTGACGTCTTTGCGTTCCGCGCGGTCAACGATCGCATCGAATAGCGGCCATGCTCGCGCCTTCGCGGAGGGTTTACTCGGCATGCCGTGCTGCCTGACCTCTAGCTGTTCGGCGGGCAGTCAATGCGGCG
Source organism: Mycobacterium sp. AT1 (assembly GCF_002043095.1). Lineage (GTDB taxonomy): Bacteria > Actinomycetota > Actinomycetes > Mycobacteriales > Mycobacteriaceae > Mycobacterium. Next base: position 57,564 of record NZ_MVOC01000042.1, read on the forward strand.
TGGTCGGCGCGTATGTACCGAAGCTGATCTGTGGTGAGTGACCATCTGGCACGGTTACGGCGCGACCTGGCACCTGCCCCAACTAGGAGCACATCATCGATAACGGCAACGGCGTCGAGGAGCCGTCCTGCGCGCAAGTATTTCGCGACCTGTGGTTGTGCCGCGCGGAGCTCATCGGCTTGTTGTGCCACGACTTCGGGAGATGGCATAGGGAGTAGGTCAGCCTCACGCGGTTCGACCTTAAGCATTCCGCCACCGTAAGCGCGGCCTACGGTCTCTGCTCCAAGCAGAGTCACTGAGTTGAGCGATGCGATTGGCAGTAGCTCCATGCCGATGGCCCGATACTCGTCACGGAGGTAAATGCCGTGCACTGAGTTGAGATGGTGCGCCTGCGCGCCGTTGCTTGCGATGCGCGGCGTATCCGCGTTCATGTAGGTGAGAAGCAGATCCGCCGGCCGCAGATAGGGCACGCGCCACCAGGGATTGCGTACGCGGCACTTGTAGGCGCGGTGGACGTCGAGAAGCTCGCCCGATTTGATGTACCGCCATGCAGCTTTCGATGGCTCGCCCGAAGGGCGGAAGAGGCGAGTTGCTAGGCCGTCATTGCCGAGAGTCGCCAACGTTCGTTTGGTCAGAGTCAGCCTTCGGAGATGCCGAGAACCGGGAGGAGACACGGTAATCACGTCGGTCTGTGCGAGCCCGAGCTCGAGCACTTTCTCCGGCGACAGCGTGAAAAAGCGGTTGTCGCCGGTCACCATTCCAAGTGTCGTATCGCCCCATGACTCCAATGTGACGAACGCATCGGAGCGAAGCGCAGAGTCGTACGCACTCGAGCCGTCAGCGGACATCAAACCGGCAGTCCACTTCGCCGTCTTATGGGGCGGAGTCCATCGTCGCCAGTCAGCTAGGTTGACCAAACCCTCGGCGTTCCGCAACGGCCACAAGGTCATGTGGTCAGTGCCGACATCGCCCTTCGGGCGGTAGTCGTCGGCCAGCAGGAGCACGACCTCTTCGAGTACATCGGGGAAGATGCGTTGTTCGAACACGACGAGGCGAATCTCTGCGAAGTGCTCCAAGAGGAACTGACGAACCGGCGATGCGTAGTTGACCGTCAGCAGCTCGGCTGGCAGCACCAGGGCGAGTCGCCCCCCGGCTTTAAGATGCAGCGCCGAGTGGACTGTGAAGGCTGCCCACGACGACGCGAGGTTTGTGAGCGGAACACCTGCGCGGAGAGCGGCTTCGCGTGCCCGCAAACGCGCGTCTCCCGCGAAGTCTTGGTATCGAATGAATGGCGGATTGCCGACCACGGCGTCATATTCCCCGAACTCCGAATGCAGAAAGAAGTCACCCGTGTGAATCCGCACAGCTATGCCATCAGCGCGGAGCGACTTCTCGGCCTTGCGCGCGGATGCCGCATGAAGTTCGACGCCAACCAGTCGGCCCGTGTGGGTAGCTCGCTGTCCGAGCTGGTGCAGGAACACGGCTTCGCCGCACGACGGCTCAAGCACCGCATCGTCGGGCCGACGGACCGCCCAGTTGACCAAGAACCTAGCCACGGGAATGGGGGTGAAAAAGGCGCCGCGAGCCTTCCGCAGCGAGGCGGTGTCCTGATCGAGCATGACCACCATCGTGCCCGAGCGAGCCGACAGGACGGCGCTGACCCGCCGGTACCGTTTCCGCCATCCAACTTCGCACACCCGATCTAAGCGAGCAAGAACAGCCGCACAACATGCACCAGGCAGCGCCATAGTCGAGCGAGAACTCCTGACCTGCGCAAATAGGGGCCCCGCGTAATACGAACACGCCCATCACCAGGAGGAGCGGCGAGTTCACCGTTCGAGAGGCACTTCCCCGGGGCCTGCCGCATCCCGGTCTATACGAGTTCGGTTCGATCCGCGAGCCCTCGTGATCGTGATGGCCCGCGTATCACCGACGACGCACAACAGAGTTCCTCTGAATCCGGCCAGCCCCCCGGCGGGGGTGTGTCGTGGCCGGGTGCTCGACATGCTAGGCCGGTGACTCTGGGATCGATCGACTCACAGCTCGCATGGCACGGTAATGGATAACAGCAGTTATCCACGTGCGATGCCATGCCATGTGGGTTCCAGGTACTCGTTGAGCGAGAGGACGAGAGTCGGGGCGGGACTTGATATCTCATCGACGTAGTGGTGTCCGGACTGCCCGTCCACGCCCAAAACCTTTGCCTTCGCGATGATCTCGCGCGCCTTGACGCGATCCAGCCGCCAGAGCGCGCACGCATCGTCGATCGCAATGTGGGTGATCCCGTCGTCAACGATGACGAACTCGTGGGACCGTTCGCGTCGCTGCATCCGCGACGTTCCGGTCTGCAACGCCGCCATCAGCGCTGCGACCAAGGCCGCCAACCCGCCGTCGTCGACGGCCAACAGCACGACGTCGTCGCCCTTGAAATCAGAGAGGCGCTTGAGGCGAACCGTGCTCATCGTTCCCCGGAGCGTCGGCACAGCTCCTGCGCGGGACCCTCTTCGGCGACCAGTTGGCTCACGGTGACAAGATAGGTGCTCTGACTGTCCGCCAGGGGTGTGACGGAACCGGGCTGGCGGGATTGTTCCACGACACTCACGGCGTGAGCGGCGAGGTCGGCGATCCGGTCGAGATGCGACGCCACGGCGGGGTCGTCGTCGGCCTCGGTGGCGTGACGACGCATCGACTCTGCCCACTGCTGATACTTCGACAGGGGCGGACCGCCCGGCCCCACCTCGTCGTCGGCCAGCACGAAGTACCGGTCTTGATAGTTCTCCGACGCGACGGCGCTGACGGCGCGGCAGGCCGTGCGGTGCGGACTGATGGACTCGGCGATTTCGAGTGCGGCAACGGCGAGCACGGCGATCACCAGTGCGGCGGCCGCCCAGCTGAGCCGTTCGCGTCGACTGAATGGTGCCGCACGCTCCGCGGGACGCGCGACTGCGGCGGCGACCTGGGGGTCGGCCTGAGCCGCGGCGCGCAACTGGGCCAACCTGGGCTGCAGCCGCCTGGCCCGCAGCGCGGTCGCGGTCGGTTCGGCGACGAGGACCACGCCAATGGCCAGGGACCCCAGCGCGGTGGCCGGCACTTGCTGGTGGGCGCCGACCGTGCTCACCACCAGAAGGACCATCGAGATGCCCACCAGCACCACCCCGGTCTTGCGGCGGCTCTGGTTGTTCCGGCGGTAGCGTTCGCCGAGGTCGTGCAGGCGCAACGCAGCGGTGAGCACCATGGGGTCGGTGGGCACCGGACCCGGTTTCCATACTCGGGTGACCTGCCCCCGCTGATCGGCGGTCAAGCCGTCGAGCACCGCGACGTAGCTGGCCACGAAGCGTCGGTTCAACACCGCCGACAAGCCACCCACGGCAAGCCCCACCAGCAGCGCGAAGCCGATGGTGGGCAGCCACCAGCGGTAGCCGTGCACCCCCAGCGGGATGAGCGTCAGCGCGGCGTAGCCGAGGGTCCACCCGAACGCCCATACCGCGTTGAGAAGCCACCGCGTCCGCGACGACGCCGTCATCACCCACCACATCGGCGGCACCTCCTTCCTGACTGTCGAGACGAAACATCACGCCGGCCACGGCGGCGGACGCCATACTGCCGCCTATGTCGGGTAGTTCGCACTGGTGATGTCGGGCCAGAGCTCCGCCAGGGTGGCCCGGGCGTTGATACGCCGGACCACGTCGTCGGTCAGCGGACGAAGGTTGAAGACGTGGTCGACTGCGACGGGATCGGGGTCGATTTCGAAGTAGGTCGCGGCGAAGGTTCGGTACGACCGCGGGGTGGGGTCGGTGAGCACGCCGAGCATCTGCCAGGCGCCGTCGGGGTCGACGCGATCCCCTAGTCCTAGGTAGTGCACGGCCCCGGTCTGCCAACTGGTGTCGTGCTGTTGGCGCCATATGCAGAAGGTGGCATCGAGTACCCCGTCGAGGCTTGCAAACGCCGATTCGGTGACCAGGTCGGCGAAGACGTCGGGGACGTCGTCGACCAGACCGGGCCACAGCTCCGGCGGCCGGCTTCGGCCCGGGGCCATCGGCGACTCGTGATCGAGCCCCTTGATGAAGGCCCCGTCCGGGGTGAAGACGATGAAGCAGTCGTTGCCGGAGCCGTCGCGGATCTCGCTGGCCGCGGCGCCGTCGCCCCAGTCGGCGGTGTAGGAGTAGAACCGGTCCTCCCACTGCGGGGAGAGGATCGCGTCGAGCATCGCGACGGCCTGACACCTTCTCTGCAAGGTGTCGATGTCCGGCAGTGCCGCGGCAACTTCTTGAGCGGTCACGTCACCGCCTCCTCATTGGAATTCGACACCTCGACCCCGGCCGGCGCAGGGACGAGGGACCCGCTGGAACCGTGGACGTAACCCGGAGGCGGCGAGAGCGGAAGTCTCACAACCTCTCCCCCAGTTTCGGCGGCATAACGAGCAGCCTCGACGCTCTCTGCTTCGGTGTAGACGCGCACCGCGGCGGGCTGGCCGGGCACCCGGACCAACATGGTGAGGTCGGCGACGCTCACATCGCCACTGCGCGTCCGTGGCGACTGCCGGACGTGCGGGCCACCATTACCGTCGTCGCTCATGGCTGACATTCTCACCGCCCCGACCGACAACACGGGGCGGACATGCCCGGGAACCGGCCCATGGCCGAACTAGCCGCGGATGGTCAGCCCGGAGGCGACGTCGCGGGCACGCCAACCCCACTGACGGGCTTCTCCCGGAGCCCTTTCCAGCTGGTATGACGCATCCACCGCCCCGGAACGTACTCCCGGTAGGCCACCTCACCGACATAGGTCGGCCTCACGTAGCGCACGCCCGCAGCCTCCAGCGGCAGCGCCAACGGCGACCTTTCGCGCCGGAGGGGATCGAGCAGATCGAAGAGGTGCCGCCGCATGTTCGCGCTGAATCCCGTGCCGCACTGACCCACCGCGACCAGTCGGCCCGCGCCATCATGGCCGGCCAGAAGCAGAGAGCCGACCGCATTTCGACCTCCAGGCCCTCCCGCACACCAAAATCCGACGATGACCACGTCGGCACTCAGACGGACCGGCACCTTCGTCCACAGCCCGGACCTACCCGAAATGTATTTGGAATCAGTCAGTTTGAGAACGATGCCTTCCACCCCATGCGAGGCCGCCACCGCCAGCATGTCGGCGGGCGACACATCGGTGAACGCGCGCGGAACGGTGAGCACGGGCGACCGGTCGACCACCAAGGCACTTTCCAAGACAGCGCGGCGCTCGTGCCACGGTCGGTCGGTGAGCCAGCGCCCCTCAAATTCAAGGACGTCGAAGCCCATGACACCCACGGGCACCTCACGCAGCAGCGCCGCGTCGGGCCGACGGTTCTGCGGCCAGCGTCGCTGCAGACGGGTGAACGACGGCCTCCCCGCGGCGTCGAGGGCGACGATTTCCCCATCCAAGATCATCGACCGTCGCCCCACCGCCGCGGCGACGCCTGCGAGCTCCGGGAAAGTCCGCGACACGTCCATCCCATTTCGGGACAGCACTCGGGTGGTCCCGCCGTCGATGATCAATATCGCCCGTTGGCCGTCCCACTTCCACTCTGTGGCTACCTTGTCACCGTCGACTGGTGCCTTCCCCAACGTGGCCAACATGGGCAAGGGTGCGTCGCGCACCACGCCCCCTGTTTTTCTCTCGGCCACCCCTACGACGGTACGCCCGGGTGCCACGGCCCGCGATCTTCTCGCGAGGAGGCAGGAACCTTCACCGTCCTGCATACCTACCGGCGCTCAGCAACGGCTCTCCGCGTTCGCTCAGGTAAGAACGTCGCAGTTCCTCGACTGTATGGCCCACGAAGTGCGAGAGCGGGACCAACGCCGCGACGCTCGTCGACTCCCCAGGGGCAGCGGCCACGGGCTCGACGCCCCGAAACAGCGTCCGGGAACCGTTCGCGGACGGCCCCAAGCGGTACCCGTCTGCGATGTCCGCCGCGGCCGACGGCAGCGTCAGGAAGGGTAGGTCCAAATCGTCCCGGATGTCGTCCCCTAGCAAACCCACCATGAAGCGTTCCAAGACCGCGCCGTCGGCCGCGTACAGGACCCGCTCCCGCGTCCCGTCGTCGACCAGCTCCAGCAGCTCTGCACGACCAGCCGGCCGCGCCACCACCGCGTAACCGTCCTCTCCTGGCCGCCGCAGCACCCACGCGGCCGGGTTCCAGTCGTAGCGCGCCAGCTGTGCCCATCGGACGCATTCCGCCGTCAACGAGAACACGTCGGACCGCACCCAGCCACGGTAATAGAGCGAAGCGAGCCCCGACGCCTCGGTCACGAACCTGCCCCACATCGGTGCCCGTAGGGCTTCCAAACGGGCGATAACATCGAACGGTGAGCGACCGTCCATCCACCGAGGTCCTGGTGGCTGTCGAGCCGAAACTCGCTGACACACCTGTCTTGCCGGACAACTGGTCTCGCGATCCGGCCGTTCTCGACACCACGGTGCGGGGCCTGGTCCCGAGACTGCATACCGTCAGTTCCGTCGCCATCCCGTACGCCCGCCTCCCCCGGCGGCTTCGCACACACGCCGAGCGGTTCCCCCGGTGGGGCGACGTCGCCAGTGAAACCCCACAGTCGCTGCTGAACCTGCCCAAGGTGGGCGAGGCAGCAGTGGCGGCCCTGGTGGACGGTGCGGCCGAAGCGGTCAGGGTCGCGCACCACATCCGATCCACAGGACCGATGGGCATCGGACCGGCCGTGGCGTTCATGCTGGGCCGCCTCGACGACTACGACCGGGTCCTGCTCGCTCGCCGGGTCTGTGCGCTACTACCGGCGCCGCAACACGAAGTGGCTGCCGAGCTCGGCGTCGACGCCGCCTCCGTGGGACGCAACGCGCCACGGGCCGAAGCGCGTGTGCGCGAACTCCTGGCCGATCCTGCACACTGCGAGGTCCTCGAGTACGTCGAGGCGCTCCGAGGGCGCCTTGGGCACCTGACAACGCACGTGGCCTGCAACGTCGAGCTCTCCGCCGCCGGCGTGGAACCGGGTGGCACCGTGGCGGAACTCTTGCTGTACCTCGCGGGGCCATACACGTTGCGCAGCAGTTGGATCGAAGTGCACACACCAGACGGCCGTCCTGGCCACGACACGATTCGAGCCGCCCTCGACGGCCTGCTCGAAGAGCACCCCGCGCCGACCACGCACCAACTGCTCGACAACCTCTCTGCGCAAGGGATGACCGCCGGCCTGGCGATCACCTACCTGCGTGAGTGGACCTCGCTGCGCTGTGTCGGCGACGTATGGGTGCGGTGGGCCGAGGCCGGCGTCGGCAACCGCGCCGAAGCGGCGCTCCAGGTACTGGGCGTTCCCGCAACCTCCGACACGATCGACCGCATACTCCGGTCGGTCGGAGTGACCGACATCTCCAGCCTCAGCCGCGTCATGTCAGTCGACAAGCGCTTCGCCCGCGCCAGCAGACATACCTGGGCACTTCGTGTCTGGGGGCTGCCCGAGTACACCGGGGTCAGTGACGCCATCGCCCAGCGGATCGACGCCGCCGGGGGCCGCGCCAAGACCGTCGAGGTGATCCGCGACGTCCTGGCCGCGATCCCCGACATCACCGAATCCTCCGTCAGGTCCTACATGAGCACGCTGGCGTTCGTCATCGAAGACGGCGTCGTCCGTCGCCGCACCAAGGCCGATCCCTGGCCGCCCGTCCAGCCGCTCTACACATTTCGCAGCGGCTATCGGAACGGGCGCAACGACGTACGCGTCGTGTTCCCGGCGGATCATGACCTGCTTCGGGGCTCGGGCCAGGCCGTCCCGTCTTCGGTCGCCCACGCCGTCGGCGTCACCCCCGGTCAAAGGACCACCTTCACCAACACCGCCGGCGAGCTCACCCTGTATTGGGATCTCACGTCCACCTCCGGCGCCCTGATCGGCTCCCTGCGCGCTCAGGCGGCCGCGGTCGAGGCTGCCTTTGGAGACGACGTGATTCTCGTCCTACGGCCGTCTGACGCCTCGTTCGAGGTGATCAAGGCACCGAAAGACGAGGCCCCGCGCGCGCGGCTCCAAAAATTGCTCGGGCGCCGTCCCAAGAACCCCCTTACGGCCATGGCCGCGAGCTTGGAATGTCCGCCTCACCTGGTGGTTCCGACCCTGCAACGCCGAGGTGAACAGCGCCTCTTGCAGCTGATTGGCGAGCCCCCAGGTTGACCGACACGGTGGCGGCCAAAGCCCATCCTTGGGGCACCGCTGAAACCACGTCATGCCCCTACGCTGGAATCCGGCACGACAGAGGGGATTGCGATGACGACCACCAACCGGCCCTACACGTTCGAGTTGGCCGCGCTGGCCCTGCAGACCGACGACATCGACGCCGTCCGAAAGACAGCGGCGATCAACGGAGTCGACCCCGCCGACCTCGACCGGGCCACCACCATCCTGCAGATCCTCACCAACGGCGGTGAGGATCCCGACGACTTCGTGTTGCGCGAGTACATCCTCGACGGGTGGCTCCAGGGCTACCTGCCGCTCAGCGTCCGAGCCGGTGATCCCAACCTGAACACGTGGCGTCTCGCCCAACTCACCGACGCACACTACAGGGCCCGGTCATGACCGGGCCCGCAAGCAGATCCTCGTCGAGGACGCGGACCATGGCCGCCACCGCCGTGCTCGCCGCCACCATACTGGGGAGCGCCAGCACGGCATGCACGGCGTCACACGCCGATCCCGACACCGCCACCACCACGGCGACCGTGCTGCGAATCGTGGATGGCGACACCGTGGACGTGGTCGACGACACCAGAGCTCGACTTCGGTTGCGGCTGTTGGGAATTGACACACCCGAGACCAAGAAGCCCGGCTACTCCGTCGGGTGCTGGGGCCCACAAGCAACCGAATTCGCGCGTGAAAACCTTGCTGGTCAACGGGTCTCGGTCGTCACCGACCCTACCCAAGACCTCCACGACCGCTACGGTCGTACGCTGGCCTACCTCGACAAGCCGGGCAATTGGGACTATTCGGTCGAAGCCGCACGCGCCGGCGCCGCCCGGGCCTACGTCTACGAGAACTCTCCGGTGGCTCGCGCACCGCAGATCGCTGCCGCCGAAGACGAGGCCAAGCAGGCAGGCCGCGGGCTCTGGGGGCCGCCGTGCAACGGACACACCGAGTCATATCCGGTGAAATAAGGTTCCGGCGCCGCGACGGGTTAGCCGAGGGGCGCCAACGGGTCAGGCGTGACAGCCGGCTCCGCGGTCCCGTCCCAGACCGCTCACCTTAGGCGGACACGCCTTCGGCGTGGCTGAAATAGCCGTTGTTTTTCCTTCTGGCCCACTCATTTTGGTCCGCGCTTGTCGTCCGGAAGGCCGTCGGCCTCCGCTGCGCTCCGGGCCCTGCGGGCTCGCAGAACTTTTCCCACGCGTGTTCGCTGCGCTCACGGGAAAACTTCTGCGACCGAGACCTTCCTCCCGCCTACGCCGCTGGACCCAATTCGTTTTCGCCAGACGGCAAAAGAACGGGCGGCCCGACCCAGGGTGCCCAGGTCAACGAGGAAGGTCACCACCCATGTCAATCACCACCGAGAACACCACCGCGCAGGCTGCCGGGTCCGTCGAGTTCATCGATCCCCAAGCCCTGGAATTCGAAGACAACGTCCGCGACCAGGTCACCCTGGACAAGGAGTTCCTGGACAGCCTGCGCGAGCTGGGCGTCATCGTGCCCATCCTGGCCGTGCGCGACGCCGACGGGCGCACACTCGTCAGGGAAGGGCAGTGCCGAACCCTCGGAGCCCGCGAGGTCGGTCTGACCAGCGTTCCGGTGTACGTCCTACCTGCCGGGGCCACCGACGACGACACGGCCACCGTCGAGCGGATCGTGCAGCAGATGGTCGCCAACGACCAGCGCAGCGCACTGACCAACGCCCAGCGCGCCCGCGCCATCCAGCAGATGCTCGACACCGGCCTCTCGGCCACCAAGGTCGCCAAGAAGCTGTCCATGCGGCACCAGGACGTGAAAGCCGCTGGTGCAGCGTCGAAGTCGTCGACTGCTCTCGACGCGCTTGACGGCGGCCAACTCGACTTCACCCAGGCCGAGGTGCTCGCCGAGTTCGACGCCGACGAGGATGCCGTGCAACGGTTGCTGCGAGCGGCCCAGTACAGCGGAAGTCACTTCGAACATGCCGTCGCCAGCCTGCGTTCGCAGCGCGAGATCGACGGCCTCATCGCCGAAGCGGAACGCGGGTACGTCGAGCGCGGCTACACCATGCTGCAGGATCGACCACGTTGGTCGGACCTGGCCGCAGTGGGGATGGACTACCTGCGCACCCACGACGACGAGCGGGTGCCGGAGGACTTCGAGAAGAACCCCGAGCACTGGGCGGTGTACCTCACTGACGACCGCGCGTACGTCGACACGACGACAGGCGAGCAGGTCAACGAGGACGACGTCGACTGGGACACCGAGGACGACGCCGAGGCCGAGCCCGCCGAGGGACTGCGTCACGCGTCGACCGTCACCGAGAAGACCGTCATCGTCCCCGAGTGGTTCTGCCTGAACTTCACCGCAGCGGGCCTCGCACTGGCACCGTCGCTGCAGAACGTCGCCTCACGCCAGACCGGAGTGCAGGTCGAGGGGGACAGCAGCCCCGAGGCCATCGCCGAGCGGGAAGCCGCGCAGCACGAAGCCGAGCGTCGCGAGCGACGAAAGGTGCTGGTGCTCAACCGCCTCGGCGACGCCGCCCAGGTCGTACGCCGTGAGTTCGTGACCAAGCTGCTCACCCGCAAGACACCACCCAAGGGTGCGGCGACCTTCACCACCTACTGCTTGATTCGGGATCGGTTCATCCAATCCCAGAACCACGGGGAGGACCTCACCGCCGAGTTCCTCGGCGTGAAGAACTTTGCCGAGGTACGCAGCCTGGTCGCCGATCCGACGACCAACGTCGACCCGCGTGCACAGGTCGTCGCCCTCGCCGTCGTGCTGGGTGCGTTGGAGGCCCGCTGCACCAAGGATGCCTGGCGCAGCGCAACAGCCGGGGTGACCGGCAGCGCGATGTACAACCCGCACACCCTCGGATCAGATGTCTACCTCCGGTACCTGGTCGCAAATGGCTACACCCCAGCGGAAGTCGAAAAGATCGTGATCGGGCAACGCACTGGCGACGACGTGTACGACGAAGCGGTCAGGGAGGACTGAACGACGGCGGCGGGCGGGGTCGACATCGGCCCTGCCCGCCCCGCTTCTCCCCCTCCATCCCCCATGTCCGTCCAAAGCTCGGAGAATCCCCCATGACCGTCGTCCAGGACGAACTGTTCACACCGCAGACCGGCACCACGATCCCGGCCCATGTGCTGTCGTACGGACTGGGAGCGGACTCCACCGCAATTCTCATCCGCTGGTTGCTCGACGCGTCCAGCCGCGACTTCGACCTCGACGACCTGGTCGTCGTGACCGCCCACACGGGAGATGAATTCGCCTCAACCGTGCGGGACGTCGAAGAGGTCGTGCTACCCCTGCTCGCCCGACACAACGTGCGTTTCGTCCAAGCCGGTCGCACGCAGCTCCACACCACCGCAGGCGGTGACGGCATCGACGTCTTCAGCGACACCACCCAGCCCACCACGCTGCACGCCAGCGACGGCTATGCCCTCTCCGACGAGCTGCTCGCGGCGGCCACGGTGCCCCAACTCGGCAGCCGACGATGCTCGCTACGGGCAAAAGGTGCCGTGCTGGACCCGATCATCGCCAGACTGACTGCGGGACAATCGTTCCGCCACTATCTCGGCTTCGAGACAGGCGAACTCCGACGTGCCGAGCGGGACGCCGCCTACAACACCGACCGTCGCCTCGGCGTCTACCCGCTGCTGAAATGGGGTTGGTCACGCACCGACGCGTTGGACTACCTCCGTGAGGTGACCGGGAGGTCCTGGCAGAAGAGTGCCTGCTCCTACTGCCCCTTCCAATTCTCCAGCAAGGTAGGCCGCAGCGCCGCGATCGACCGCTATCGACGAGAGCCCGACGCCGCGATGCGCGCGCTCTACCTCGAGCACGTCGCCGCCTGCTTCAACCCCCGCCAAAGTCTGCTTGCCCAGGGCCGACTCGCCGACGCTGTCGGCGACGCCGGTTTGGACGACGTGTTGCGGCACTTGGCCGAACATGTTGGCGCTCAGGTGCACGGTCTCTACGAGGTGCGCCGGGTGGCCACCCCCCGGCGGGGAAGTACGCCGGCCTTCGCCCGCAGCGTCCGCCGCCTCGACAGCGGGCCCGCCGCCGACATGGACACGGCGTTGGCCCAGCTTCCCGGTGAGCCGGGTGCTGATCCCGACGGCATCACCCGCGTGTGGCGGCGACACCGGGCCGACGCCGCACCGTGGGTAGAGCACTTCTACGTCGTGGCGCCCACCGACAAGGTGCACGACAAGCAGCGGCCCGGGTTCGAAGCGCTGTTCGCGACAGCGACCGACGCGACGCCGACGTTGGTCTGAGGGGTTGGTAATGAGCATGCGGCGTACTTACGCATTGGCCGCGAATAACCGTCGCAAATGGCCTGTCGAATATAGAACGGCAGGGCTAATACCCATTTTTCGTCGTCATCGGGAAAACGTCCGGAAAAGGTGTTCGATGACCTTAAGGGAATGGCGCAAGCGCACACTCGTGGGGGACGCGAAACGGGTCCGATATCAGTCAAGAAGGTTCCCGAAGTGCAGGCGGTAGGCCATCGACGACCGTCGCCGATGGTTATAAAGAATGGTTGTGCCACAGTGATTGTCGGGAGTACCGCATAGTCGGTCGTAATCGTCTGTCGACACGCGAAAAAAGATCGACGAATTTCTCAGAGGCGTTGCTGAGGCCCTATTCTGAATATAGAATGGACATATATTCACCACCACGAAAGGTACGACGATGAACACCTCCGTCACTGTTTACACAAAGCCCGCCTGCGTGCAATGCAACGCAGTGTTCCGCGCCCTGGACAAAGCCGGCATCTCCTACGAGAAAGTCGACCTTTCCACCGACGCAGACGCCCGCGACTACGTGATGTCCCTGGGCTACTTGCAGGCCCCCGTCGTCTACGCCGGACCCACCCACCACTTCGCCGGCTTCCGTCCCGACCGCATCGCCGAGCTCAAAGACCTCATCGCGGCCTGACCGGCGAACCCCCACCCTCACTCAGGAAGCCACCATGTACGAGCTGACGATCACCACGGACGGGACCTCGAGCACCACCCGTCACGGTGGCCCAGACCAGGCCCGCCAGCAGCTGGTCGATCACGCCGTGCACGCCGACCTGTACCTCCATGGTGACCACGCCGAACTCGACGCCACCCAGGACTTGACCGCTGCCACCAGGTTCCACCTCTTGCGACTGGACCCCACCGGCCGCCACCCACGATGTGTCGGCACCGCGACCATCGCCGCCGCGCCCACCCACACCCCCATCCTGACGGGAGTCGCCACCTCATGACCGCCGCACTTCGCCACACCCTGCACCTGGTCCCGAGCACCCCCGGTGCCGGCGGCACCCTGGTCGACAGTCAACAAGAAGCCGACGACTACCTCGCCGAAAGCGTTGTCCGACAATGGCAGCCGGAACACCAGTTCATCGGTGCTCTGCTGTACCTCACGGTGGACGAGGCCCGCCCACTGCTGGACCTCGTCCCCGACACGGCGATCACCAAGCCGGTCGCGCGCTGGGCCTACGAACTCATTCGCCGCCTCGTCGACGCCGGAGACAAGGCCGACCCGGTGAGCGTCCTGACCGCCGGCAAGTGCCACGCGGCGCGTAACGCCCTGCGCCCCGCAGAGCCGCCTACCGACAAGCGTCAACGTGAACTCGCGCTGTACCTGGTGGACGCCTACACACAGAACATCAGCTCGGCCCTGGCCGGCAGCCTCGCCCGCCAGGTCCTCGACGACGCCTACCAGCGGGCGTTCGGCAACCTGGGCCTCCGCATGCAACAGCTGTCCGAAGCCGACGTCGACCGCGCCGAGCTGACCGTGCAATTCGGCGTCATTCGGGAGGAACTCGCCGAACTCTGGCGCCGCGGGGAAGCCGCCGCCAAGCTCGCCGCCGGCGGTGCGCGATGACTACCCGCCGCTTCGCACTCGTCTCGTCCGCCGTCGACCAACGTGGCGGCGCGGCCGCCGCCGGCGCAGTCCATCACCAGGGCCACGCAGAGCTCACGGCCGCCGCCTGGATCGAGACGCTGCACAGCCGAGCCCAACGCAGCGCCGAACGGCATCTGCGGTCCGCGTGAGGAATCGACGAGCATGACACCGCGCACGCTCATCGCTGCCGGGTTCGCGGCGAGTTTGATTCTGGCCCTCCCGCAGCCAGTCGCCCACGCCGAAGCCGACGTCATCAGACCCGGTGACCGCATCGACTACGTCACCCAGGACGGCTCAGCGTCCTTCTGCACCACCGGATACGTCTACACCGGGGTCAACGGCCACGCCTACGCCATCACTGCCGGACACTGCCGAACCGACGACGCAGGCCACGTCGTCGAAGAACGGTCAGGAGCCACAGGAAGATTCACCACCATCGTCGTCGCGCCACCACGGTCAGGCGGACCTGACTACGGGCTCATCGACTTCGGACCAGGTGTGGTCAGCCGGCCTGAGGGCGGCGGCCTGGACTTCGCCGACGACGGGCCAGCCCCGCTCGTGCATGTCGGTCAGACCGTGTGCCATCTCGGCGTGTCCAGCGGCCGACACTGCGGCACCGTGGCCTACCGCTACGGCGACGACCAGTTCATGACCACGGGCATGCCGGCCAGTGTCCCCGGAGACTCCGGCGGCCCCGTGTGGATCACCGACGACACCGGCCAAGCCCACATCGTCGGCATTTGGCTCGGCGAAAAGTCCAGCGCTGACAGCGATCGACGCTACGGCCGCTTCGCGAGCCTGACCGCCGCGCTCGACACCCTCACCTGACGAGTCGGACTCTTACACGCTCACAACGACATCGGCACGGCCGGCCACACCATGTCGATGCGCACCCGCGGTGTGCTCGCACCGTCGACCAGCCACACCAGGCAACGCTCGGCGGCCTGGCCGCCGCCGTCGACCAGCACGCGGATCAACTCATTCTCGACCATCAGTCCAGTATGACGGCCGAACCTGCGCGATACGTCGGCCTCGGTGAGATCACGCGCATGGGTGGCCCGGACCGGGCCACCCGCCTGCGGCGACCAGCAATCCGTGGCCCCTCACCTATGAACCGGTCAGCAGGGGTCGGGAGCGTAATCGGCCGGGGGCCCGACCGGATCAACCCCCGCCCGCGGCGGACTACGCAGGCCGAGTGACCTTTACGGCCTAACGTCAGCTCACCGAGGCGCTGCGCGCCGGTGAGCCGGGCCGCAAACCCTGCTTCGCACGCCGCCGGACTCTTCGGGGTTGACCGCCCACCCTCATCCGATTCCCCCGCACCCTGCGCCAACCGGCGCACTCCTTACCACGCAGAACGGGAGCCCGACATCATGACCCACCGCACCGAAACCGCCTACGCCCGCAGCGCCCTGTACGAGATCCGTCCCGCCGACATCACCGAGGTCGACGAGTACAACTCCTACCGAGATGGCGAGACCACCTACGGCGACATTTGGGTCCTGGACCTGTCCAACGAGGACGGAAACGGCCTGGCCCTGACGGGAACCCGGCGCGAGCTCGTCAACTACCTCGACCTGGTCGCCGCGCACGTCAAGTTCGAGACCGACCCCAGCGGTGACCTCGACCAAGCGCTCCGACGGCTGCACGCCTTGCGCGATGAACGCGCCACCGCTCTGGACGCCGGAGATGACAGCACCCTCAACCGCCTCGATGAGGAGGAGGTCGCACTCCTCCAAGACGTCGTCGCCGCCGCCGAAGCCGTCAACGACAGCCTCTGACCACCAGCGGGTTCCGGCCATCCTGCGCCCGAAGGGGTTGGCCGGAACCCGTTTTTGTTCCCCACGTTGCGTTGGGTGGGCGCCGGCGCACTAGGTGCGACCGGCGGATGGCCGCCTACGGCGGCCGCGTCCGCAGCCCCTCACCTTTAACCCGTTAGCAGGGGTCGCAGCCTAATCGGCCGGGGGCCCGAGCCGTAAACCCACGCCCGGTGGTGGTGCCGGCGGCGGAGGACATGTGCGGCCCAACCATGCTCGCTGCCGCTCGCGGGCCACACATCCGCCGGCACCACCACCGGACTCTTCGGGGTTGACGGCCCACCCTCAGCCGATTGACCGCACCCCAGCGCTAACTGGCGCACTCAACACCTTCCCGAACGGAGAACAACCATGACCATCACCGCCACCCTCACCGAAGACACCGCCACCCGCCTCAGCACCGCACACAGCCTGGCCATGGCCCGATCCGACATCCACAACGCCGTCAACGCCGACGACGACCACCGTCGCCGCCAATACGCCCTCTCCGCCCGCGACAACGCCGTCACCGTCATCCTCGAGCCCACCAGCGACCGCGACCAACGCGAACACGCCGAGTATTACCTGGCCGACGCCGAAGGCATCCTCGCCACCACCTCGACCACCGAATAACCCGCCCCGACAGCAGCTCTGGCCGGCTGCCTCACCCCGAGGCGGCCGGCCAGAACCCTCCCCACATCCAGTAACTCAGCCCGTAACCTTTTACGCACGAAAGGATCACCTCATGGTCGACAAGGATTTCGCACTAGCTTGGCAGTTCGTCGGACACGACGGCCGACCCCGCCAGCTCCGCTTTCGGATGAACTTCGCCCCAGCCGGAGATCCCCGAATCTTCGACGGCACCGGGCAACTCGTCGCCACCATCGCCGACGCCGACCGGCCCGACAACTTCGACGAGATCGCCATCAGCCGCCCGGACGTCCCCGAAGCGGCAGTGGACGCCGCCCTCGAGGGATGGGAGGACTGGGCCTTGCTGCACGAAGCGGACAACGGCATCGACCGCTGGATCAGCCTGCCCGCCATTCAACATCGCATCAACGCCGCCGGCCTCGGTGTGAACACCGACCCACCACCGAACGGCGAATAGCCCGCACCCAAGGGGGTCCGTCTGGCCAACCGGTCAGACGGACCCCCTTTTTTCGTCCGGACGCAGCTCCGCGGCCACGCACCACACCGGCCACCCGCTGCCGACGTTCCAGTCGCACTCTCACCGGTGAAAATTGCTGCTCTGACAGGCCCCGGGCAGCGGCGACAATGGACTATCGAGGAGGTCGACACTGCCCATGAGCACCACCGACTATCCGGCGCCCTGCCGAATCATCGACGAACACGGTCACGGCTATCGACTGCAATTCCGCTCCCCGGCCGCCGATCCGGCCGTCGGCCAGCTCGTCGCCGTCGCCGAGGACGACCCCGACGCACCACCGATCGAGCTCACCAGAGACAACCTGCACCAGACCGACGTCGACACCGAAGTGCACCGATGGGACGACTGGCACAGCACGATCCGCTCCGGACCCGACGGCCTCTACAGCGAACTGAGCCTCACCGAAGTGCGCCGCCGCTTCGCCAACGCCGGCCTGGACGTCATCACCGACGAGTCCTAACACCGCCCCGGTAGGACCGCCAGCCCGCGCCTACGGCCCGGCAGTGGCCGCCTGGCGGCTGCCTTCGTCCGCAGCCTCTCACCTTAAAGCCGTCAGCAGGGGTCGCAGCGTAATCGGCCGGGGCCCCGACCGGTAAACCCACACCCGCACCGAACTACGCAGGCCGAGTGACCTTTCCGGCCCTACCGAAGCTCGCCGAGGCGCTGACGCGCCGGCGAGCCCGGGCCGCAAACCCTGCTCCGGTCGGCACGGCCTCTACGGGGTTGACCGCCCACCCTCAGCCGATTCCCCGCACCCCAGCGCCAACCGGCGCACTCCGCACCACCCGAACGGGAGAACAACCATGACCAAGCTCACCACCCCCAAGCTCACCACTCCTTCGATCCTCAGCGCCGACGCCACCGGCCTGATCGCCCACACCTACGTCCGCGTCCGCGGTGCCCAGACCGCCCAGATCGACGTCTACAACGCCCGCACCCCACACGCGCGGGTCACCATGACCCTCGGAACCGTGCTGATGACGTTCTGGTCAGCTTCGGCCGCCCAAGGCGTCCTGGAGGGCATCTCCGCCGCCCGGGCGACCATCGGACGCATGCCGGCAGACATCTCCACCAACGCCGACCCGTACGGACAGCCCACCATCGCCGTCGACTGGACCAGCAGGCCCAGCTACGCAGCAATCCCCCAAAGTCGGGTTACCCCCGACCAACGCCACACCCTGCGCTGGACGGAGGTTCACATGGGCCCGCTGACATGGCAGATCCTCGACCGCGCAGCGTTTCACGCGCTAACCCGCATCCTGCGCGACGTCCACACCACCGCCACCGTCGTGTGCCTCGACGGAAGCAAGCACCTCGCAGATCCCACCGCCGACGACTACGTGCCAGCCCAGCAGCCACTGCAGTAATCCACAGCCACGTCCAGGGGCCGGATTCATCCACAGGCGGTGAGTCCGGTCCACCGATGAGTCACCGGAAAGGGCGACGATGGATCCATGAGCACCTGGACCCTGAACATCACCGGCGAGAGCCGGCGAACCATCATCGGCACCACCGACAACGCCGACGCCAGCCGTGCCGCCGCGCTACGCGCGATCGGCACCGCCAGCGCCGCCGCCGGCTTCCAACACCACCGCTACGAAGCCACGGTCGACGGAGAACTCCTCGCCATCATCCAGACCGGCATCGCCGACGCCGGTCTTCCCGATCACCGCGGAATCGTCGACCTCCTCGACCGCATCACCACCGCGCAGAACGAGCCGGCCAACTAGCCGCAGCTGCGCACCTGGCGGCGACGGCCATCGGGACCGCTTCGCGGCCCGGGAACAACCCCAGCTCAGATCGGGAAGTCACCAGATCGCCTGGGGCGCACGCCCGCACGTCGACCTGCCAGGGTGGTTACACCGACGGAGCGCCAGCCGTGTCGGTCGGGGCCGCGGCGGGGCGGGTCCGGACGGCGACGGCCCCGAGGAGGGCGACGGCCCCGACGGCGGTCAGGGGGATCGTCCAGGCCCGGCGGCCCGAGAGGGCCGAGCGGCAGTCCCCGGTGTAGTCCGTCCTGGGGAACATCGCCGCGCCTCCGCTGAGCGTCCGCTTGAGGACCGTCTCCTGGTCAGCCGCCTTCGCCTTCCCGACGTCTCCAGAGACGGCGGTCCCGCAGGGCATCGACGCCGAGCCAGTTTCGATCGAGACGGGGCTGAGGAGCGCGATCCCCCCGGCGAGGAAAAGAGCAGCGGCGATGAGGGCGACGAACGTCCGTGGGGTCACGGGCCGGAGCCTAACCTGACCTCTCTCCGGGGTCCGGCCTGTCCTCACTTCTCGTCGAGCCGTCGCGTGGGGTGGGCGCCGGCGCACTAGGTGCGACCGGCGGATGGCCGCCTGCGGCGTCCCCGTCCGCAGCCCCTCACCTTTAACCGTTCAGCTGGGCCCCAAGTATGACCGACAGGGACCCCGTCACGCGCAACCCACACCCGCGGCGAACTACGCAGGCCGAGTGACCTTTCCGACCCAATGCCAGCCCGCCGAAGCGCTCCGCGCCGGCGGACGCGGGCCGCAAACCCTGCTCCCTTCGCCGCGGCCTCTACGGGGTTGCGCGCGCCACCCCGCCGGTCCCCCAATCCCCAGCGCTAACCGGCGCACTCAACACCACCCGAACGGGAGAACAACCATGCGCATCAACCTGACCTCCAACACCGACGTCGTCAACCTCATCCCAGCCCTGCTGGGCTTCGTCCCGACCAACAGCATCGTCGCCATCGTGCTCGACGACCACGGCGATTCCTTCACCGTCTACTGCGGTGCCCGCTACGACAGCGATGCCACCTTGGACGTGGCCGCTCAGTTCGCCGACGTCCTCCCCCTGCAAGACGCCGACGGCCCGCACCGTCCCGTCCTGCTCGTCGCCGTGGCCGACGTCGACCACCAGCGCCATGCCAGCGCTCATCTCGACGCCGTCACCCACCACGTCACCGCCCGCGGTGCCACCGTCGTCAAGCGGCTCCACACCCCCCACCTCGAGGCAGGCCACACCTGGACCGACGTCGACACCGGCCAGACCGGCACCACCGCCGACTACCGCACCTCCGAGGTCGCCCTGCAGATGGCCGTCGAACACGGCCGCACCGTGGAAGCCACCCGCGAGACGATCGCCGCCGAATTCGCCCCCGGCGACCCGGCACCCGAGGCCGAGATCACCGACGACACCGCCGACCTCGTCACCCAGGCCATCCTGGGCGTCTACGCAGCCCTCAACGACCCAGACGGCCTCACACCACAGCTCGTCGCCAACGCCGGACACCTCATCACCGCCAGCGTCACCCACCGCGACGCCCTCCTGGTCGTCAGCACCACCCGACCCGAGGGCGGTGCCACCGTGTGGACCCGGATGGCACGGCAGCTACGCGGCCCAGCCCGCATCGAAGCCCTCACCATCGCGGCCGCCTGCTTCTACGTCGGCCACGACACCGTCCGCACCAGCATCGCCCTCGAAGCAGCACACGACACCGCCGTCGCCGCCGGCCTCGACGACACCAACCTCGTCCTGTTGCTCGACACCGCCGTCCAAACCGCCGTGCCGCCGACGAAAATCCGACAGCTCTTCGCCACCATCGCCGCGAACCCGCCCACCAAGTAACCACCGCACGACAACCCGCTCTGGCCGGCCGCCTCAACCCCGAGGTGGCCGGCCAGAACCGTCTCCGCACCGGCACATCCCGCGAAAGGAAACAGCCATGACCAACCACAAGCCCACCCGGCGCCTCGACGGACACACCCCCCGCTACTCCTACAACCCCGCCGACCGCACCCACTGGATCGTCGACGCCGCCACCGTAGACGGATGCGCACTCGACAGCGCGCAGTCCGACGAGACCGCCGTCAACACCGAATGCGCCTGCGACACCGCCGAATGCGACGACGTCCTCGCCGCCGCCGACCGCCTGCCGCTGCCCAACGGAGAGGACCTCGCGCAGCTCATCTGCGACGCGCTCCCCGAGTAACGACACCACCTCGGGCTCGCCGACTCGTCCACCCACCGGACGAGTCGGCGGGCCCCCTTTTTGCTCCGCCCAACCGGCCGGTGTCCACCGTCGAACCGGACGTCGCGTGGGGTGGGCGCCGGCGCACTAGGTGCGACCGTCGGATGGCCGCCTACGGCGGCCGCGTCCGCAGCCCCTCACCTTTTGCCGTTAGCAGGGGTCGCAGC
>NZ_MVOC01000043.1 GCF_002043095.1 Mycobacterium sp. AT1
AGCGCTAACTGGCGCACTCATCACCCTCTGAAACGGAGAACAACCATGACCGAGAACAACTTCGACCTCGCCGCCACCCTCCTCGCCGATGCCGCCGACCTCGTCGGCCACGCACCCCAGGGAACCACCACGGTCGACGACCACGCCTACGCCCCATTGCAACTGGTCACCACCCACACCGCCACCCCCGGCGGAGGACACACACTCGTCCTCTGGGCAGCCCACAACGATCGCGTCCTGGCGGCCGTCGAAGCGACCACCCACGCCGACACCGACGAGCCCGCCACCCGCATCATCGCCTTCCGCGCCGCGGGCCTCATGTTCGCCGGCCGGGCGAACCACACCTTCGCCGCCTACGGGCGCCACGCCTACTCCCTCGCCGCCACCGTCGGAGCCGACACCTGGCGCCTCACCGTCGATGCCGACACCACCGCACCCCAGACCGACCTCGCCGCCGCCCTGGACATCATCGCCAGCTCCTACGAGATCGCCTGCGCCGCCGGATAATCCCGGCTCCGCGCCGAGCGCGGCCGGTACCCACCAGGTGCCGGCCGCGCTGCGCGCCCGGAGGCGCTGCCACACCACACGTGTGCGACGGCCCGCCACCCTCACCACAGCGTCGGATGCCCTACCGCCAGCGCGTCCGCGACGGCCTGGGCGTCCCACCCGTTGCGGACCGCGTCGCGCAACGCGATCGACCGCTCGCGGCGCGCTTTCACTCCGGCGTCGCCCCGGCGGATCGCCAACCGGCCGCCGCCGCGGCCAGAGCGGCCCATCTGCTCCATGTTGTCGCGCTGAGAGCCGGCGAACACGTGTCGACGCCGGCCCTCGTCACCCGGTGCGCTCACCCGGACGCACAGCGGCACATTGCAGCCGTGCAGCGACCGTTCCCACGGCTCCAGCGGTAGGCCGCGTCGGGCCACCGCAAGGGCATACCGATTGGATCGCAGCATGATCCGTCGACCATCGCGTCGAATCCACAAGGCTGGCAGAGAGCACTTATTCGAAACGTGCGGTATTCCAGTTGAGGCTGGCAATGAGTACTCAACCGAAAAGTGCGCAATACCTCCGGAGGCGCTTGCAGCCGATGTCGCAGGCCGACGACAAAGACTCGCAACAAATTCGGAGGCATCAGCGTCACTCTCGGTTACTCGCGCGGCCAACGCGCCGACGTGCAGCGCCGGATCCGTCACGCTACCGACCTCGGGATCACGAAAACGGTGCTGACGGCTAGGTGCAGCAGTTGGGGTCGAGCACCGCACACAGCGCGGCCAGGGAGCTGCGCTGCGCTCGGTGGTAGACATTCATCCCGCGGCGCTCCGAGGTAACCAGGCCCGCGTTACACAGCTGGGTGAGGTGGTGGCTGATGGTGGACTCGGTCAACCCGACCGCGGCGGCAAGGTCACCACCGTTCTCCTCGCCCGTCGCCGATGAGAACAGGCGCGACATGATCTTCACTCTGGCCGGATCGGCCAAATGCTTTCAGCCGCAGCGCCACCTCCAGCGCCGCGGCGTCGGACATCGGACCCGCCGCCACCGGTGCGCAGCACACCGGAGCAGACATGTTCCATGACAGGCAGCGTTTTGGACATGACCCCCACCGACAGTTGTCAGCAGCTTTAATCACAATGCTCGGCTAAACGCCGCAGTCGATGAAATAGCTGGCGAGCGGATGTCAACATCATGAATCCGGGTCACTGTCCTGTGGATGACGACCGCTTCGGCGAGCAGCGTGGCTTGCGACGTCGTGACGTCTCGGTCGGTTCAGGCACTCGATTCGCTTCGTTGTTGGCGGTGGGGTGGCCCACCGTTCACGGTTTCGGCGTCGTGTTCGCTGTCAGGTGACGTCGAAGTTGGCGGTCGCCCATGAGTTGTTGGCGTATCCCTTCGGATTCCACAGTGTCGCAGCGGATTCGGGCTGGGTGGAGCCGGTGCTGTCCCAGGCGCGGACCGTGACGTGAAGCGGTCCGGGTGCCGCGCAGAGCGCGAAGGACCACAATTGCCAGCCCCACTTGCTGTGCGTGGGTTCCAGGGCGGCTTGGGTCCAGGTGCTGCCGCCGTCGAAGGACACGTCGACCCGCTCGACGGTGCGGTCGTCGCCGGCCAGGGCGTAGCCGTGCAGGGTCATCGGTCCCGCCGGCACCGTCGCACCGTCTTCGGGTGCCAGGACGTCACAATTCAGCGCCACCGAGGACAGGGAGATGCCGTCTCCTGGCTTTGCGGTGTCGGGGTCGGCGTCGGCGGGCAGGATGCGGTAAGCCCTGGACTGGAAGAAGTTGTCCGACGGTTCGGGTTGCACCGTGATCGAGGTGATCCATTTGACGCTGCGGGCGCCGATGAATCCGGGAACCACGACCCGGACCGGTCCGCCGTGCACCCGCGGCAGGGGTTCACAGTTCATCCCCCAGGCCAGCAGGACTTCCTCGGACATGGCCTTGGGCAACGGAATCGATCCGCCGTAGGGCTGCACCGGGGTGGCCAGGTCGGAGACGTCGGGGGCGCCGAACGCCACGTGAAGCGACGGGTCGTCCTGGACGCCGGCGGCCTGCAGAACGTCGCGGAGGCGGGCTCCGCGCCACTCGGCTGTCGAGGTCGCTCCCGGGCCCCATGGATCCTCTCCGGGGATGTCGCGGACCTGGTTGAAGCCGGTTCGGCGGTTTCCCGCGCACTGCAAGGTTGCGATCACCGCGTGGGTGTCAAAGCGGCCGGTGAGTTCGGCGAAGGACAGGGCCAGGGGTGTGGTGACCAGGCCGGTGATCCTCAGTTGCCAGTCGTCCTTGGTGATCTCGGGGATGGGTCCGTGGTTGCGGCTGTAGAAGGTGTCCACGGGGGTGACGTCGCGCCCGCACAACGCCGACCGAGCCGGTTCGGCGTTGAAGGGCGACTCTTCGTGGACGATGGTGTCGGGCCGCTTGTCCCACATCGGGTACTCCTTTTCAGGTGGTGGATGGCGCCGTGTTTCGGTCGGAGGTCAGTGGGCGAGCTCGACGCCTGCGGTGGTGGCGACGTAGACCGCGATGACGATCAGCAGGATCGCGAAGCTGCGGGTCAGGGCGTTACCGGAGATCCGGACGCTGACCGCGGTACCGGCGACGGACCCGGCGACGGCGGCCAGGGTGAATGGAATCACGATCTGCCAGGGGACGCTCGCGGTGCCGAGACGTTCGGCGAAGGCGCCGGCACTGGTGATGGCCATGATGACCAGCGACGTGCCGACGGCGACGGGCATCGAGTAGCCCAGGGCCAGAACGAGTGCCGGCACGATGAGGAAGCCGCCGCCAACGCCCAGGAAGCCGGTGAGGAATCCGACGACCAGCGCGGCGGCGACCAGCTTGCCGGCTTGCGCGGTGGTGACCCTCGGCGTGGTGGCGGTGGCCACTGCCACCGGCGAATGTGCGGCGTGCTCAACGAGTTCGGTGCCGTCACGGGAGGGGTTGTCGCCGGACCCTGGTCCGGAGTGGGGGGGCTTTCGGGTGCGTCGCAGCATCGCAAGCGCGGCGACCACCATGAGCGCGGAGAACGCGATCAGCAGCACTTGAGGGTCGATGGCCCGGTTGAGGATCGAACCGCCGAACGCGGTCACCGACCCGATGACCCCGAACACCGCCGCGGCCTTCCACCGGACGTGGCCGCCGCGGGCGTGGGCGACCGCGGCGATCACCGACGTGACGCCCACGATGATCAGCGAAGCGCTGGTCGCCGACTGCGGGCCCACGTGCAGCAGCGACACCAGGACCGGCACCGTGAGGATGGACCCGCCGCCCCCGAGAGCGCCCAGGCAGAGACCGATCAGGACCCCACAGGCGATCGCGACGACGACGGTGTACATCTCAGATGACCGTGCCGGGAGTGCCGTCGTCGCGCAGCACCGGCTGACCCGCGTTCCCCCAGGCCGTCATTCCGCCAGACAGGTTGTGCACCGCCAACCCGGCAGTAGCCAGTTTCGCGGCGGCCTTACTCGACCGACCACCCGAGCGGCAGACCACGACCAGCGGCCCCCCGTCGGCGTGTGCGGACGGATCGAGGTCGCCCAGCGGCACGTGCACCGCCTTCGGCGCGTGACCGGCGGCCCATTCGTCGTCTTCGCGGACGTCGATCAGACTTGCCGTGCCCGCGTCGATCATCTGCGCGGCGGTGGCGGGGTCGACGTCCTGCAAGGGTTCGGTCATGCGATTCTCCTCTACTCGGTGGTGACGATTAGTTCCGTGACAGCGATTCGGCGGTGAGGAACCGGTACCCCTCACTGGGTGAGAAGCGGGCGCTCACGGTGAACCGGTCACCGCGAATCACGGTGTGGCGCAGTTCCACTGGTCGCTTGCCCATGAAGCTCAGACGCCGGATCGACAGTGCGGCCGACCGCTCGTCCAGATCGAGCAGCGCGGCGTCGGCGGGTTCGGGCACCACCGCGGTGACGTCCTCGCGGCCGCCGGTGAGTCGGATGCCGCAGCGCGTGTCGAGCTCGATGTAGAGCGCGGTGTGGGTGAAGCTCGCCTCCAGCAGGGGTTCGGCGAGTTCGGCGGGCAGCCAGGCAGAATCGCGCGCCAGCGGTAGGTCACCGGCCATCCGGAGACGCTCCAGATACACCAGGGGGGCATCGGGACCCATCTCCAGGGTCGCGGCCACCGCCGGGTCGGTGCGGATCTCCAACGCCCGCACCACGCTGTACTGGGTCAGGCCGGTCGCCTCGACCGCCGCGAAGAGGCTGTACAACGCCCCGAGGGGCTGCTCGATGACCGGCACGTCGGCCAACCGGGTGGCGCGGCCACGTTCGGCGATCAGCACCCCGTCGGCCCGCAGATGTCGCAGCGCCTCGCGCACGGTGTGACGGCTCAGACCGTAGGCGGCGGTCAACGCGTGCTCGCCGGGGAAACCGTCGGCGAACTCGCCAGCGGCGATGCGCTCCACCAGGTCATCGCGCAGTTGCGCCCACAGCGGCAGCGCGCTGGACCGATCCATCCGATCGCTCAGATCACCGTTGGCCACGCCGAACCTCCACTTCGCTGAAGACTGCTCGCCGACCTCGATTGCTCCGGGGAGGGTGCATTCGCGTCGAACACCCGCTACTGTAGCTTAATGTACGTACATCCGTACGACCGTTCAAGGAGTGAGTTCCTGTGCACGTTGAAGTGATCTCCACCGAGGATCTCGGTGACCGCAGCTACCTGGTCCACGACGGGACCTCCGCAGTGGTCGTCGACCCGCAACGCGACATCGATCGCGTCGAGAAAGTGCTGGCCGACGCCGGGGTCCGGTGCGCGATGGTCGTGGAGACCCACATCCACAACGACTACGTCACCGGCGGGTACGACCTGGCGATGCGCAATGGCTGCCCCTACGTCGTGAACGCCGCCGACGACGTGTCCTTCGCCCGCCTCGCGGTCAGCGACGGCGACGAACTCACCGTCGGCGCAATGACCATCCGCGTGCTGGCGACCCCCGGTCACACCGACACCCACCTGTCCTACGTGATCTCCGAGGGCGAGCAGACTCCTGCGGTGTTCACCGGCGGCTCACTGCTGTACGGCAGCGTCGGGCGGACCGACCTCGTCGACGTCGACCGCACCGAGGAACTGACCCGCGCGCAATATCATTCGGCGCGCCGGCTGGCCGCTGAGCTGCCCGACGCCACTTCGGTGTACCCGACGCACGGCTTCGGCAGCTTCTGCTCCTCGGGGTCGGCCGCTGGCGGTGACGGCGGCACCATCGGTGAGGAGAAGGGCCGCAACGACGCCCTGGTCACCGAGGACGAGGACGCCTTCGTCGACACCCTGATCGCCAACCTGAGCGCCTACCCCGCCTACTACGCCCACATGGGCGGCCTCAACCGTGGCGGACCCACCGCCCCGGACCTCACGCCGCCGGCCGTACTGCAGGCCGAGCACCTGCGCCAGCGCATCGACGCCGGTGAATGGGTCGTCGACTTGCGGGATGGCACCGCCTACGCCGCCTCCCACGTCCACGGTAGTGTGGGCATCGCTCTCGGGCAACAGTTCTCGACCTATGTCGGCTGGCTGATGCCCTGGGGCGCACCCTTGACGTTGATCGGTGAATCCGCCGAGCAGGTCGCCGATGCCCAACGGATGCTGGTCCGCATCGGCATCGACGAACTCCAGGGCAGCGCCACCGGCTCGGCACAGGAGTTGAGTGCCGGCACCCCACCGTCGTCCTACCTACGACACACCTTCGCCGAACTCCCCGGTGTCCTGGTCGACGCCGCGACCGCGACCGAGGAGGACGCGGTGCTGCTCGACGTGCGCCGCGACGACGAATACGCCACCGACCACATCCCCGGCGCCGCGCACGTCCCCCTGCACGACCTGCTCGACAAGCTCGACACCTTGCCGCCCGGACAACTGTGGGTGCACTGCGCCAGCGGCTACCGGGCCTCGATCGCGGCGAGCCTGCTCGACCGCGCCGGCCGTGACGTCGTCTTCATCGACGACGACTTCGACAGCGCCGTCGATCTGGGCTTGACCAAACAGTCCTGAGCCAATCCCACCATCGATTTCGACCTGAGGAGGTCTTCTCCCATGACCAGCACCATCAGCCACCAGGTCGCCGTCATCGGTGGCGGCAATGCCGGCGTCTCCCTGGCCGCGCGGCTTCGTCGCGCCGGCCTGACCGACATCGGCATCATCGAACCCGCCGACACCCACTACTACCAACCACTGTGGACACTCGTCGGCGGTGGATGCGCACCGGCAGCCGAAAGCGAGCGCACCGAGGCCTCCGTGATGCCCCAAGGGGTGGGCTGGATCAAGGACCGCGCCGAGCAGATCGACCCCGACGCCCAGACCGTGTCCACCGCATCGGGCACCACCGTGCACTACGACCACCTGGTGGTCTGCCCCGGCATCCAACTGGACTGGACCGCGATCCCCGGGATGGCCGAATCCTTGGACAGCCCTTCGGTGTCCAGCAACTACCGCTACGACCTCGCCCCCAAGACCTGGGAGCTGATCAAGAAGATGAGATCGGGAACCGCGATCTTCACCATGCCCGCCGGCCCGATCAAGTGTGCCGGGGCCCCGCAGAAGATCGCCTACCTGGCCGCCGACTATTGGCGCCAACAAGGTGTCCTGGACGCCATCCGGGTGATCCTGGTGCTGCCCACCCCCGGCATGTTCGGAGTCAAGGTGTTCGCCGACGAACTCGAACGCGTCGTCGCGCACTACGGCATCGAGGTCCACAAGAACAGCGAAGTCACCACCGTCAACCCCGACACCCGCACCGTGACCATCACCGACAACGCCGCCGACACCACCCAGGAAGTCGGCTACGACCTGCTGCACGTCGTGCCCCGCCAGTCTGCGCCGGACTGGATCAAGGCCAGCCCGCTCGCGGACCCCGACAACCCCGGTGGCTACGTCCAGATCGACAAGAACACCATGCGGCACACCCGATTCGACAACGTCTTCGCCCTCGGCGACGCCGGGTCCTCCCCCAACTCCAAGACCGGCGCCGCCATCCGCAAGCAGGCCCCGGTCGTGGCAGCGAACCTGCAAGCCAGCCTGGCCGGAAAGCCACTCCCGGCCAGCTACGGCGGGTACGCGTCCTGCCCGCTGACCACCGCACGCAACAAGATGCTGCTCGCCGAATTCGACTACACCATGCAGCCCGCGCCGTCGATCCCGCTCATCGACACCACTCACGAACGCCGCGACATGTGGTACCTCAAACGCCGCGGCCTACCCTTCATGTACTGGAACCTCATCCTCACCGGCAGGGCATAGCGCACCCATGTCGAGTGCGTCGGCGTGGGATGCCTACTACGCAGGGGTCGAGCACCCCTTCTGCACGGCCACCGCAACGGCGCTGACGTCGCGGACCGACCGGCTCCCACCTGGGCGGGCGATCGATCTAGGCTGCGGCCTCGGACGCCACGCCCGCCATCTCGCCGAATCGGGCTGGTCGGTCCAAGCCGTGGACTTCTCCCGCGTCGCCATCGAAATCGCCACCGCCGCAGACGGACCCGATGTCACCTACCTCGTCGGTGACGTCACACGGTGGCGACCAGCCGAGCCGGCCGACCTGATCCTCGTCAGCTTCCTGCACCCCCGGGCCGAGGAACTCTTCGCGCTCCTCGGCGCCGCCAGAACATGGCTCGCACCCGGCGGGCACCTGCTGTACCTCGGACACGCCCACCACGTCGCCGTGGACGGCGACGGCCCGCACGGCGACTTTCCCGACCTCGCCGACCTGGCACGCGCGTGTGAGGGCATGCGCATCGACGAGATGGCCCACATCGTCCGCCCCCACATCGACACCACCACCGTCGATGTCCTCCTGCACGCCCGGAGCTGGTGCAGCCAGAACACCGCGCTCTCGCCCGCAGGAGCAGACTTCGGCGCATTGTCGCGCGAGCCATCCCGAGCCGCCTCGCCCGCTCACCCCAGGATGCGGGTCACATGCGCCGGCCGCAGTTCCTCGTCCAATAGGTGAGGAGGAAGCAAGTTGATTAGCAACGAAACGCCGTGCGGCACCGATCTGCTGGCCCGATTTGAGTCGCTTTCCGCCGTGCCCCCCTGCAGCACCCTCGCCGCGACTCCACCGGATCACCAACGACGTGAAAGATAGGGAAGGTGAATGATGGGAGACAGGTCGAACGACCCCGTCGATCATGCCCGTACCACCCGCAAGCACGCGGGACAAAACATGAAGAACACCGCGGCGATGCCCGCCCTCATCGGCATCGGGCTTGCGGTCGTGGCGTTCTTCATCTGCCTGTTCTGCTTCGCCGTGGGGCAGGTGAGCGGCGGTGTCGTCGCCGCGGCGATCGCGGCGTGCCTCGCCGTGGCCGGATTCGGATGGCTTGGCAGGGAACGGCGTCGAGTGCGCCAGGTCGAGGCCCGCTACGTCGCCGAGCACCCCGACGCAGAACCTCAGACACCGACCAGCTAGCAGCGCAACGCCCTACCGACGCAGCCAGTCCCCGCTGTGTCCTCGACGCACCACGCCGACACGCCCGCTACGACACCCTGCGGGCACCGGATCTGTTCCTGCACGGCCACTTTCCGACCGCCCACCACGCTCGTACTGCCAGGAGGACTCCGATGGGTACCGACGACCAACTCGAAACCTGCGCACTGCGCTTCGCTATGCGACGAAGTTCGTCGCCGCCTCCGACGAGGCGCGGCAGGTGGACGTGGTCGTGAACGGCCCGGCACGCGATCTCGTCGGCGTCGACTCCGACTTCCGTGACCAAGTGAGCGAACTCTACGACACCGGGTCCCTGTCGTTGGCCGCATGCGCCGACACCATCGCCGCCCGCCGTGTCGGGCCCGCCGACCTGCACACCGCCGCCCGCGTCGTCCCGGCCGCGGTGCTTCGCCTGGCGCAACGCCAATGGGCCGGTAGGGCGAATCTATGCCCATGACCGCTCTCCGAACCTCCGTGCGGCCGTTGCTGGCCTGGCCACGACGTCGGTGGGCGACCGCCGGCGCCGCCGCCGTGGCCACCATCGTGTTCATCGGGGTGCCCACCGACCTCATCGACACTCCCCTGTTCTCCCGCGAGGTAGCGCCGACCTGGTGGTCCTGGCCGGTCCTGCTGCTGACCGCGACGTTGACGGGTCTACTCGTCGCCACCTACGTCGCCACGCCCACCGGCACCGGGCCCGACCGTTCCGCTTCGCGCGCCGGGGGTGTCGGCGGGCTGCTCAGCTTCTTCGCCGTCGGTTGCCCGGTGTGCAACAAGCTGGTTCTCCTGGCGGTGGGTACCAGCGGTGCGCTGCGATGGTTCCAACCGGTGCAGCCCATCCTGTCGGTGGCCGGTCTGCTTCTGCTGGGTTGGGCGTTGCGTGTCCGGCTGCGCACCGAGCAGTCCTGTCGTGTGCCGCAACGTGCGCGGTCGTGACCCACGGGGGCACGTGCAGCCCGTCGCCGCAGCGACATGAGCCGTCTACGAAGCGCTGTGGCGTTCGGTGCCGCGATCCTGGTCACCGGTGTGTTCAGCGGCTTGCTCGGTGGGTCGGTGACGTGGCTGGTCCGCGCCGTGCAACACCTCGCCTACGGCTACGACCAGGGGCCGCTGGTGGCGGGTGTCATCGCCGCGTCGACCGAACGCAGGATTCTTGGCCCCGCCATCGGATGCGCGCTGGCGGGACTGGGTTGGTGGCTGCTGCGCCGCACGACGTCGATACCGGCACTGGATGATTCGATCCGCGTGGGCCGCCCGCTCCCGTTCATCGCCTTGGTGGGTGATGCGTTGCTGCAGGTGCTTGCCGTGGGCTCCGGCGCCTCACTCGGTCGCGAGCAAGCCCCCCGGATGCTCGCCGCGGTCGGTACCGAACTGTTCATCCGCACCGGCTCGATTCCGCCTGCCCAACGCCGCATGCTCCTGGGTGGTGCTGCTGGGGCAGGGCTTGCCGCGGTGTACAACGTGCCCGCCGCCGGTGCCCTCTTTGCCTGCGGCATCGTACTGCGCACCTGGCGCCCGCAAGCCATCCTCGTCGCCGCCGCGACGTCGAGTATCGCGACCGTGACCGTATGGCCCCTCACCCAGGGTGCCCCCACTTTCGGCTGGCCTGCAACGTATTTCAATTCCGAATCAGTACTCCTCGCCCTGGCGGTGATCCCGGTCGGCGCAGTGGTCGGTGGTGTCTTCCTCTGGCTTACCGAGCGCGCGAAACCACCGATCACACCGGCATCGTGGAAGCTGGTTGCGACCGTGGGGCTGGCGGGTCTGACCACGGGGGCCGCATCGACGTGGCTGCCGCAGTTGCCCGGCAACGGCAAGAGCATCGTGCTCGAAAGCCTCGACGGTGCAGGCCCGATGGTGGCGCTCGCCCTCGCCGTCGTGCTCAAACCTGTGCTCACCGCCTTGTTCCTGCGGGCGGGCGCGGTGGGCGGGATGATCACCCCCGCGCTGTCGACCGGCACCGCCGCGGGCGCGTTGATCGCGACCACCGTCAATCATTTCGGCGGGCACGCCAGCATTCCCATCATGGCACTGGCGGGGGGTGCCGCCATGCTGGGAGTCACCCAGAAAGCGCCCCTCTTCGCCGCGGTATTCACCGCCGAACTCACCCACCCACCGGTTCAGATGTATGGGGTGCTCCTCGTGGTCGCCATGGGTGCGCACGTCGCCGGCAGGCTCATCCGTCGGCGCGCACGATGAACGGCACCGATCGACGGCGGCCGAGCCGCCAGCTGCTACCCGACGGGTATCGGCGCGGCCCGCTGCACACCGCGAGGTTCACGACGATTTTCAGCGGCGACGTCACCTGCGGCTGCTTCACCTGGGATGTCGATGTCAAACAGCTTAAGAACCAGCGGGTTTCGTGGAGCCGCTAGGTTGGCAGAGGCGCCCCGTCGGGACGCGCACCGACAAGCCGGGCATCGCATCGGGGACTCAAGGAAGGTGAGGCGGCCATGACTCTGGCGTATCTTCCCAGCCCCGGTCGGGGTGTCTGGCATCTGGGGCCGATCCCGATCCGGGCCTACGCGTTGTGCATCATCGCCGGGATCGTCGTCGCGATCTGGCTGACCCGACGGCGATGGACGGCCCGCGGGGGCAAAGCTGACGACGTGGTGGACGTCGCGTTGTGGGCCGTCCCGTTCGGCATCGTCGGCGGACGCCTCTACCACGTCGTCACCGATCCCGAGCTGTACTTCCTGCCAGGGCGCAGCCCGATTCGGGCGTTCTACATCTGGGACGGCGGCCTGGGCATCTGGGGTGCGGTCGCACTCGGCGCGGTGGGCGCCTGGATCGGCTGCCGACGCCGCAGCATCAACCTGCTGGACTTCGGAGACGCACTGGCACCCGGGTTGGTATTGGCCCAAGCGATCGGCCGATGGGGCAACTACTTCAACCAGGAACTCTACGGCCGGCCCACGACCCTGCCATGGGCACTGGAAATCGATCCAGCCCATCGGCCCGCCGACACCCCAACGATCGGCCTATACCACCCGACGTTCCTTTACGAATCATTGTGGAACGTCGCCGTCGCGGTGCTGTTGCTCTGGGTCGACCGGAGATTCCCCCTATCGCGCGGAAAGCTGTTCGCGCTCTATGTCGCTGCTTACACCGTGGGACGCGGTGCCATCGAGGCGCTACGCGTGGATCACGCGAACCACTTCCTCGGGTTGCGGTTGAACGACTGGACATCCCTGATCGTGTTCCTCGCAGCGCTGGCGGTGCTCGCGTGGCCGCGCCACAGCCCAGTCGTTGCCCAGGACCGTGACGCCGGCGGGCATGCGTTGCGTGACGCGCCACCCGCGGTCGACACCAACTAGCTGGCACGACCACGCAGACGGACCCCCGACTTGGATGAACGCACGAGCGGTTGTCACGACAGCGCCGCCAGTCGATCCCGTCATCGCCGACTTCACATGCGGTGCCGGTGTCACCGGTGTCGCGCAGCATCCGTATTCCGGCAACCATCACCGCATGTGAAGCGATTCATGACCGCCGCCTCGGGCAGGTGATCGCCGATGGCAGACCCGACGAAGGGGGCTGGGATGCCGAATAGCGCGAAGACCCCGGCCAGTCGCCACTGCACCTGACCCGCCCGCACCTTCGGAACGGCACCGAACCGGAGGCCACGCCCACCACGATCAACGAGGTGAGGATCGCTTGGGCGGTGCCCAGTCCCAGGGCGTAGACCAACGCTGGCACCGCCATGATCGATCCGCCACCACCAAGCAGTTCGAGCAGGGCGCCGATGACAGCGCCGACGACGAGCGCAAGAGCGATGGTCATGATCGCGTGCAGCCGTAGATTCCGCCGAGACTGCGGGACTACTCGGCGCCGGCCTGGCCGAGGGAGTCGATGGCAGCTTGCAACTTGGTGGCGGCTTCGTCGGCGACGTCACGCAGTCCCGGTTGATCGGAAAGCTGGACCATCACCTGCGGGTCCATCGCGTCGATGATCACCGTGTCGGCCGAGTCGACGTCGGCGCGGACGGTGACGTTGCAGGGCAGCAGCAGGCCGATCTGGCGGTCGGCGTTGACGGCACGGTGCGCTAGTGGCGGATTGCAGGCGCCGAGGATGAGGTAATCCTCCATGTCTTCACCGAGCTTGGCCTTCAACGTGGCCTTCATGTCGATCTCGGTCAGGACCCCGAAGCCCTGATCCGACAACGCCTTGCGGGTCTTCTCGACCGCGTCCTCGAACGAAGTGTGCAGTGTGGTCGACAATGCGTAGCCCATGGCGGTATTCCTTTCACTTATTTGCCTTAGGTGGCGGTGGATGTCATGCCAGTGCCAGGAAGAGCTTCTCCAGTTCCGCCTCGGTCATCGGCTGTTGTCCTTCGGCGGCCTCGCCGGTCAGGCACTGCCGTAGCCCAGTGGCGACGATCTTGAACCCGGCCTTGTCCAGGGCTTTGGAGACGGCGGCGAGCTGTGTGACGACGTCCTTGCAGTCGCGCCCCTGTTCGATCATGGCGATCACCCCGCCAAGCTGCCCATGCGCTCGGCGCAAGCGGTTGAGAACCAACGCGATGCTGTCATCGTCACCCGTCATGGCAAGCCCTTCTCGGTGTCCCATCGCGGCTAGACGCCGCGCATCCACCGCATACCCCCAGGGGTACATGGCTAAACGTGCATTACCCCCAGGGGTATGGGGGGATGTCGCGCATGGACTCGTCGGTACATACCCCTAGGGGTTTAGCGCCACGGATCTCGGGTACGCCAACGACGTCTGGGCAGATGGCCTGCAAACCGGTAAGGAGCAACATCTCCATGGAACGGTTGCCCCGTCGTTGACGTTGCCCGGCATCGTGCTCGGCGTGGGTCTGGGCGGCTTCGTCGACGGCATCCTCCTGCATCAGATCCTGCAGTGGCACCACATGCTCACCAGCATCGGCTCGTCACGAATCCACGTCGGCGCCTACCCCGCCGACACCGTGCACGGCCTGCAGATCAACACCGTCTGGGACGGACTGTTCCATACCTTCACCTGGCTGTCGGTGCTCATCGGACTCGGCCTGCTGTACTCGCGGCTCACTCATTCACGCGGGAAGGTGTGGACATCGCGCGCCTTGTGGGGCTGGGTCCTGGCCGGGTGGGGCATCTTCAACTTGGTCGAAGGAATCATCGACCACCAGATCCTGGGTATCCATCACGTCCGCACCGGCGAACACCAAACACTCTGGGACGTCGGCTTCTTGGTCCTCGGAGCGGTGTTGGTGGTCGGCGGCTGGCTGCTGCAACGAAGCGCCAAACCACTAGACGCGGGCACATATCCTGAGCGCAACGCCGAGACGCCGTGACCACGCTCGCCCACGGCATGGACGGCCATCACGATGCCGCCCTGTCGGTCAGCTCCCTGCTGGCGATGGGCATCCTCGCCGCCGTCGCACTGGGGTACGTCGGTCTCGCGGTGGCACGTCGGCGCGAACCACGCGGCTGGAATCACTGGCGCACACTGAGCTTCGTCACCGGTGTCGCACTGCTCATCCTCGCACTCAAGCCGTCGGACTCCGAGGACTTCGGCGACCACATGCTCGGTCACCTGCTGATCGGCATGTTCGCTCCACTCGCACTGGTGCTCGCCGCTCCGGTCACCCTGGTTCTTCGCACCGTGTCCCCCAGAACCGGTAGAGCCATCGTGCATGGGTTGAAGTCGGCACCGGCACGGATACTGACCAATCCAATCCTGCTGCTGACGGCGAACATCGGTGGCCTCGCGCTGCTCTACTTCACACCGCTCTACAGCCTCACGATGGCCAACACCGTGCTGCACGAACTGATCCACGTGCACTTCTTCGTCACCGGATACCTGTTCGCCTGGATGATCGCGGGACCAGACCCAGGCCCACACCGTCCCTCGGTACCGATCCGCCTCGTCGTCCTGGGCGTCGCTGTCGCTGGACACTCGATCATCGCCCAGCTCCTTTACGCAGGGCTCTTCGTCGACGCGCCCCTCACGCCAGAGGAACTGCGCGACGGCGGCACCCTGATGTACTACTGGGGCGACATCGCCGAGATCATGCTCGCACTGGCCATGCTCCTCACCTGGCGACCGATCCGGCGGCGAAACCCCGACGGTCTGCACACATATCGAATGGAAGGTGGCGCTTCCAAGTCGTATGACCCGCGGGATCGAATACGACAGCGGCCGCAGCGGTTGGCTTAGGCGCTCAGCTGACCGCTACTGCATCGGGCGACCCCGTACCTGTCGTGATGACGCGACGTTCTTGTTCACCACAGGGTGAGCGGCACGCCCGCGTTTTGGGTTTCGAGGATCCGCCTCTCGATGTCTGCGCCGGACTCGTGGTTGGCGAGACCGGCACGGATAGCCGCTGCGATGGCGCGTGTGCGCCCGGCTGCGCCTCGTATGTCGGCTAGCGGATTGGCGAGATTTCTTCTGCGCGTGAGGTACTCGAAACGGTTGGTGGCGTTGGTGCCCAACCGCATGTGTGTGGGGTTGGTGCATCCGGCGAAGTCGCATTGGTGCGAGATCACGGCGTCCTGGGTGCTGGACCATCCGAGTCGCGGAATCACGCCATGGGCGAGTTGGTAGGCGAAGAGGTGCGCGGGAACGGTGCCGCGCCTGGTCGGTCCGGGCAGGCTGGCGGCGCGGAAGGACCCGTGACCGGTCGAGGACACCGCGCCGATCCAGACCCAGCACTGATCCTCGGCGCGCCGATAGCGTTTCGCTGTGAAGCGTGCCACGACCTCTGAGTCGTCGAGCCAGGAGCGCCAGCGCCGCTCCGGAACCCGAATGGGTCTCGGTTGACCAATCAGGAGCAGTTGCTCGGCCGGTGCGCGATGGGTGGCCGGCGGAAGACGGTGCAGCGGTAAGGACAGTGCCGTGCCCGTGATAGCCACCATCGCCCTCTGCTGCCGGTTGAATTGAAGCTGTTACCCAGTGAGGGTAGGTGTGGGCTCCGACAGCGCAGAGGCGCTCAGCCGGTCCTCGGATTTAGCGCATCTGGGGATTCGATGCGCGCGGCAATATAGGCGGCGTTATCGCGGGCGACTAGTGCTGACCAGCGTGTCGCTGTGGTGACGGACAGTCCGAGCAGGTCGGCCAGGACTGCAGCGGGCAGGTCGGCTGCCAGCGCGGCCAGGGCGGCGCCACGGCCCGGGCGGATGAAGATGCCGAGCTTCTGGTTCAGCGCGGTGGACAGCCGGCCCGGGTAGAGGTGGGCGCCGGGCCGGGTGCTGGGGAACAGCCACGCAGGAGTTCCCGCCGACTGCTGGCGGGGGCTTAGCGCGGCGAGCTCCAGTGCCAGAGCGGCAAGTGGTGGTGGTAGAAGGACGGGTTGATCTTTGAGGTGCAGATAGGTGCCGGTCTGGCTGGAGATGAGGCTGTCGACGGTCAGTTCCACGACCCGGGTCGGGATTTGACCGTAGAGCAGCACCAGTGCCCCGGCCACGCGCAAGCGCAGCGCCAGGCTGTCATCGCGCAGGCACCGCCGCAGTAACACCCAGCGTTCGTCCTCGCCGAGGACGTTCTCGGCGAGGCCTTCTCGACCCAGCCAGCGAACCTGCAGATCCGCGCTCAGGCCGCGGGCGTGCGCCCACCGCAGGAAGTCCCGCACCCGGCGCCGAGTAGTGGCGCCCAGCCCGATCCAGGTATCGATATCGTGTTGAGTGGCTTCGGCAAGCGTACGGTCGTTGTCCTGCAAGAAGGTCAACAAGTGCGCGGCCGTCTCGATCCGTGTTCTGGCGTATTTGGGTGCGTTCGCGGTGATCCCCAGCCGTGCACCGCGGTGTCGGGTGCGAAGTAGCACCGACCAGGAAGCGTAGGGCCGCAGCAGCTGCGCGGTCTTCGGTGACAACCCGGCGAGAAAGCTCCTCAGCCACGGGCTCAGGGATTCAAGACCATCTGCCTGGGCGTCAAGGGCACCGGTGTGCACCAGAATGGTCCGCAGGTGTCCGACGCGGTTGCCGTGCGGGAGTGCATCAAGCATCCCGTGAGTGATCGGGTCACCCGCGGCGACGAGGTCGCGGAGGACGTGAATCCAACCGGCACCATTGAGGACCACGTGAGTCTGTTCGGCAGTGTTGTCCTGCAGCAGAAACGTTGCGACACCCTGCAGCTGGGTGGTGATCTGGCCGTCGGGGCCGGTCAGCAGTACGCGTACCCGCGTAGTGGTGGTGCACGCCAAACACTGTGTGCCGCCGATGAGGAGATCGACCTGTCCGCAGCCGTCGCAGACCCAGTTGCGGCCGTCGCCCGAGCACGGCCCACAGACCGAGTCACCGTCCTCCCCCACACCCACCAGCGGCCGGACCTCCCGGCAGCTGGCGCAGGCGCCGGGATTACGCCGCAGCCGTCGGTAGCACGGTCCGCAGACCGCCCCCAGCGGCAGCGTCGTTTGAATCGCGACGGTACGTTCGCATACGGCGCATATTCGGGGGCGCCGCTGACGGGCGTGGCACGTTCCGCACATCGGTTGACCGGACGCGTTGCCTCGCGCGCAGGGCCGCCTGCGCCCGCATTGGCTGCACGCCAGCGTCGGTGGCACCCAGCAGCGATGACAGATCCAGGTGCCGGCCTCGCGGTCAGCTACTCGAGCCTGCACTGTGCTGCGTCCGCACTGGATGCATTCGTGTTCCCGGCCGCGGCGATAACACCTGGGGCACAGCGGTCCTTGCACAGTGTGTGCGTGGGCGCGTTGGTGCTCCCGCCCGCATGAGGAGCAGGTGTAGAACTTGCGCGGCCCGCAGCTCTGGCACAGGGCTTGCCCGTCGACTCGGTAGGCGACCCGTGCCACGGTGCCGCAGCGCGTGCACGGGCGGTAGCGGGCGGGGTCGCGGGACGTGCAGCGTGCGCACACGACGCCGTCGCCTTCTCGGAAGGCGGGCTGACCCGGCTCACCGCAACGCACGCACACCTTGAGATGTGTTTGGCGATAACACGCTGCGCAGATGCTTGCACCGTCCCGGCGATACGGCAACCTCCGTTGCGTTCCGCATCGGTGGCAGCGCATCCTCTGCACGCCAGGATGTTCGGGGGCCAGGGCGTCGAGTAGAGCGCGCAGCGCTGACGGGCCGGTGGCCTCCGGGCCGGTCAACGCGTTCGGATGCGCGTGCAGGTAATGCACGAGCCCGGCGGCATGCGTCGGTAACAGCTTCATTGCTGCAATCTGGGCGCTGAGCCGCTCTACGTTCGCGTCGGGAAGTTGCAGCATCAAGATGGCCGCGATGTCCGCCGGACTGTGCCCCGCGCGACGAGGCGCTCGTTGCGTCATTGCCCGTTCGGGCGGCGGATCGTGGTGCGCCGCACCACCGGTGGTGTCGCCGGTTTCGCCTGCCCGGCAGCCTTGCGAACTTCGGTGCTGGTGACGGTGATCTCGATGAGGTCTTCGACACCGACGTCGAGGATGTCGCATAGCGCGGCCAACGTGTCCAGGCTCAGACGTTGCGGGGTCGTGGTGACCAAGCGGAAGACTTGCTCGCGGGAGAGATGAATGCCCCGCTCGGCGAGTAGTGGAACCAAGTCAGTGGTGGCGAACATGTCGCGCGTGGCCATGATCTTGCGCAGGTTCCACTGGCAGCTCATCTTCTGGATCATTGGCTCTCGCTTAGTTCGGGGTGGCGGCTCAGAGCACGCCGCAGCAGCCGGTTGCGGTACTCGTCGGAGACGCCGGTATAGATCGCGGTCGTGGCCGCATAGGTGTGCCCCACCTGAGTGGAGACGAACTTCTCCGGGTAGTCGAACTCGACCAGATGGGTGACATAGGAGTGGCGCAGGCAATGCAGACTCAGCGTGGGCTCCAGCCCGGCGGCGTCGCGGGCGGTGGTGAAAGCTTCGTCGATGCGGCGCATCGAGATTCGGCTGGCCCGCTCGGTGACCCACAGCGCCGGATGAGCGCCGACACCGAACGCGGGCCGGATGTCGTCGAGCCACTGCTCGAGAACCGCGACGATCCAATCCATCTCGGGGACCGTGAGCACGGTGCGTCGCTTCGGTGGGCTGCCCCGCGACGATTTACCCCAGCGGACGAACACACCGCCATAGCGACCGAACGCGGAAACTTTCGGGTTGTGCCGCAGATCCGCCAAATCCAGCCCACAGGCTTCGCGGCGCCGTAACCCGAACGCATAAATCGTCTTCAACAAGGCCGCATCACGCATCGCCGCCAACCCGCCCTTGCATCCGCGAGCACGGATGTCTTCGACGTGGCCGTCGGCGGCGTCGAACAGCGCTTGAACCTCACCGTAGGTCAACGGACGCCGCCGCGGGTCGCCTTCGTAGTCGGTGACGTGCACGATCGTGTTCCACTCGTGCAGGAGCTGCGCCGGCGCTACGCCAAAGCGCGCCAAGCACTCGACAGTCCACCCGTAGCGTGGGTCGCTGACGTACTGCAGAAACATCCGCAGCGTCGTCTCATACAGCCGCGCAGTCGACACCGCGATCGGCTCGCGCCGGTTGCGGCAGCTGTCGATGAACGCCTCAACATCGGCGCTCTGCCACTGCCACGGATACTCGTTGACGAACTCGGCCACCCGCCGCGCCAATCGAAGCCGCGAACTGATCGTCTCCGCCTTCAAAAAACGGGTCCGCTGCTGCAAAGCCCAGCCCGCCAGCATGGCCTCGAACACCGCCGAGGCCGGATCCAAATGCGTCACTCCCGGCAAGAGCACAAGATGCGATGAGCCAGCCAAATCACCCGCATCCGCCACGTTGCATAGAATGCAACAAAACTGCATTAAAAGCAACCGCCGTTTCCGCACGTCTAACCGGTACATTGATGCCAAGATGGCGCCGAGGGCGACCGCAGTTCCGAGCTTTCAGGCCATAGTGCCGATGAGCCGAATGCCGAATCCAATGCAACTCCGCTCAGTTTCGGCCGTACCCGTCCCCGCCGATGGCCGAGGTGAACAACCAGCAGTCTTCGGCCGCGGGACCGCGCACCACCGCCGCCTCGAACCGGGCGACTTCGGCGGCATCACGCACCGGATCCACCACCAGCTGTAGTGGTTCCGACCGCCGCCGATTCGTACTCACCGTGCTGACACGCTAACCCGTCGCCGCCCACGACGCTGTCGGCTCGCCGTCCGCCGCCGACGTCGCGTCCGCGGTTGCCGGCCCGGCCGCGGGTTCTCGGTCGGCACCTTCGGCGCCCGACCCGGTCACCCCCGCGCCGGGGCCCGACGTCGCCGCCAAGTTCGGTTCGGCGGTCGGGGAGTTCGTCTCGGCGAACCGGATTAGCTCACGCAACACCTTCTCGCCCATCCCGGTCAGTCGGCTGATGTCGCGCATCGTCTCGCCGCGGTCGCGCAGCGCGGCCAGCGCCACCCCGGCGGTCCGGCGGTGCTCGCCCCGCTTGACGTCTGCCTGCTCATGCAGGCCGGCGATCTTGCCCTCCAGCCAGTCGTCCACGCCGTCGAGGCGTTCGCGACTGGAGAAGAACACCGCCAGGTCCTCGGCGTTGCGTGAGGCCCGTTCCAGCACTTCCTTCTGCGAGGCCCGCACCGCTTCGCGGGCGGCCCGAACCGCTGTTTTCGACTTCGACACTTTGTTCGTCATGGCGCCAACCTAAATCCGCCCACATCCCTACAGCACCGCCCCAACCACACCGCTTTTCACGCACCGTCCAACCCGTTTCCCCAGCCCACCGACCACATCCGTTCTCACCACACCCCCCACCGCACCACACGCTCCGCCCTCACCAACGACCTCCGGTCGCCCTTCTACGCCCATCACACCTAGTGCATTCAGGTCACGAAACGGTAACGGCCGCCCGGAAGGAAACCTTGGGGCGGTGCTGTAGCCACGAGGTCGCCCCTAGCGTCGGCGGTGGTGATCGCACAGTGATGGGTCTGCACAAACTGACCGCCGGAGACGGGTACACCTACCTGCTCCGGCAGGTCGCCGTCGCCGACGGCACCGACCTGGGCCGAGCCAGCCTCACCGACTACTACTCCTCCAAGGGCGAGACCCCCGGCCGCTGGATCGGCGGCGGACTGACCGCCCTGGGCCGCCCCGTCAGCCGCGACCCGGACAACCC
The DNA here is from genome assembly GCF_002043095.1 of Mycobacterium sp. AT1. Taxonomy (GTDB): domain Bacteria; phylum Actinomycetota; class Actinomycetes; order Mycobacteriales; family Mycobacteriaceae; genus Mycobacterium. Next base: position 20,909 of record NZ_MVOC01000043.1, read on the forward strand.
CCTGGTCGACAAGCTCTGGGGTGTACCCGAGAACTCCGAAGTCACCGAAGAACAGATGAAGGCACTCTTCGGTGAAGGGCTGCACCCCAACGCCACCAAGATCACCGAACACCTCACCGGCATCGGGGTGTGGGTGGACGGAGCGCACGCCGCCGCCAAGCTCGGGCGCCCGTTCCGACTGGGCGCCAACGAAAACGATTTCACCCGCCGCCTGCGCGCCGCCTACGGCCAGCACAACGAGACCCTCGGACGGGCCACCAACACACCGCTGGACGCGGGCGTGCGCGCCGAGATCCGCACCACCGTCGCCGCGCAGATGTTCGTCGAACGCCACGGCCGCGCGCACCAAGACGACCGGGAACTGACCGGATTCATCGCCCGACTCTCGCGCCTGGACACCACCGCCGTGGCCGGCTACGACCTCACGTTCACCCCCGTGAAATCGGTGTCAGCGCTATGGGCTCTAGCCCCCCTGGAGGTCGCCAAGACCATCGAGGACTGCCACCGCCAAGCCGTCACCGACACCCTCGCATTCCTCCAATCCCAAGCCTGCTTCTCCCGCATGGGCACCAACGGCGTCGCCCAAGTCGACACCACCGGATTCATCGCCGCGGCGTTCGACCACCGCGACTCCCGCGCGGGGGATCCGAACCTGCACACCCACGTCGCGGTGAGCAACAAGGTGTGCGCGATCGGCCCCGACGGCATCCCCCGTTGGCTGGCCCTGGACGGCCAACCGCTCTACAAGGCCAAGGTGTCGGCATCGGAGATGTACAACACCCTGTGCGAGGCCAATCTGATCGCCGCACTCGGCGTCGACTTCGCCAACGACACCCCCGCCCCGGGCAAGCGACCGGTCCGCGAAATCGTCGGCATGTCAGCAGAACTGATCGACATGTGGTCCTCGCGGCGGGCAGCCATCGAGCACCGCGTCGGCCAGCTCGCCAAGGACTTCCAGAGCGTGCACGGTCGCGAGCCCGGTGCGGTGGAAATGCTCGCCCTGTCCCAACAGGCCACCCTGGAAACCCGGCAAGCCAAGCACGCGCCACGGTCACTGGCAGAGCAGCGCCACGTGTGGCGCAGCGAGGCGGTCGGCACACTGGGAAGCCACCGCGACGTGGACGCAATGGTCGCCGCCGTCACCGCCGGGACCGCCTCGCGCGAGCGGGTCACCGTCACCCACGACTGGGTCGCCGAACAGGCCGCCGCGGTCATCGACACCGTCTCCGCATCGCGCTCGACCTGGCAGGTCAACCACGTCCGCGCCGAGGTGTCACGGGTACTTCGCTACACCGGCTGCCACGACACGCCACAGGTGGCGGAGCGCATCCTCGACGCCGCCTTGGGCACCCACAGCATCGCGTTGACGAGCACCGCCGACACCGAGATGAACGAGCCCGCGGTGCTGCGCCGACGCGACGGCGCCAGCGTCTACACCCGCCACGACACCACCGTCTACACCAGCGCCGACATCCTCGCCGCAGAGCGCCGAATCCTGGACGCCGCAGGGCTTTCCGGCGGGTACGTCGTCGACGACGACAGCATTGGCTTGGCCCTGTTGCAAGCCCACGCCCAACACGGCGTGGAGCTCAACGACGGCCAACAAACCCTGCTGCGCGAGATGGCCACCTCCGGTGCCCGCGTGCAGCTCGCGCTCGCCCCCGCCGGCACCGGCAAGACCACCGCCATGGGGACGCTCGCGGCCGCGTGGGTCAACAGCGGAGGCAACGTCGTCGGCCTCGCCCCGACCGCCGCAGCCGCTGAAGTCTTGGCCGCCGACCTCGGCGCGCCGACCGACACCATCGACAAACTGGTGCAGCTCTCCGGGCGCAGCGGAGGCCGTCCCGCGGCCGACGATCCCGCCCGAGCATGGTTCGACCGCATCGGTCCCGACACGCTGATCGTGGTCGACGAGGCCGGGATGGCGTCCACCGCAGGCCTGGACGCAGTGATCTCACACGCCCTGACTTGCGGTGCCAGTGTCCGCTTGATCGGTGACGACAAGCAGCTCGCCTCGGTCGCCGCGGGCGGCGTGCTGCGCGACATCGTGGCCACCTACCGGGCCTTGACCCTCTCCGACGTCGTGCGGTTCACCGACCCCGTCATCGGTGCCGCCGAAGGCGCGGCGAGCCTCGCGCTGCGCGACGGCGACCCCACCGGCATCGCGTTCTACCTCGACCACGGCCGCGTCCACGTCGGCGCCGAGCACGTCGCCGCCGACATGGCCTATCAGGCATGGTCGGAAGCCGTCAGCGCCGACCGCGACGCCCTGCTGATCGCCCCCACCAACGAGCTGGTCGCCGAACTCAACGAACGCGCGCGACTGGACCGGCTACGGCGCCACCCGCACCCGGACAACACCCGCACCGTCACCCTCTCCGACGGGTTGACCGCCAGCGTCGGGGACTGGATCCTCACCCGAAGCAACGCCCGCTGGCTGCACATCCCCGACGGCGGCTGGGTCAAGAACGGACACCGCTGGGTCATCCGCGACATCGACGCCCACGGCACCGTCACCGTGTCCCGCCTGACCGGAACCGACACCGAATCCGTCGTCCGGCTGCCCGCTCGCTACGTCCGCACGAACACCACCCTGGGGTACGCGCGCACCATCAACGGCGCCCAGGGATCGACCGCTCGCCACGAATGCCACGTCGTCGGCTCGGACACCCTGACCCGCGAACAGCTCTACGTCGCACTCACCCGCGGCAAGGCCGAAAACCACGTCTACTTCTCGACCAGCGAAGCCGACCCCCACGCCATCCTGACGCCCAAGGCCACCCACCCGCCGACCGCGGTGGACATCCTCTCAGGCATCCTGCGCCGCGACGGCGCGCAGGTCTCCGCGCACAGCGCCCAACGCGCCGACGCCGACCCCTTCACCCGGCTCGCACGCGCGGCCGACATGTACACCGACGCTCTCTCCAGTGCCGCCGAACAGCTCGCCGGAACCGACACGATGGCGCGCATCGACGCCGCTGCCGCAGCGCTGCGCGCCGACCTCACCAGTGCCGAAGCCTGGCCGGTGCTGCGCCGCAACCTCGCGCTGCTGGCGCTGGACGGGCACGACCCACAGCACGCGCTCGCCCACGCCGCGCAACGGCCGCTGGGCAACGCCGGCGACCCCGCCGCCGTGCTGGACTGGCGGCTGCCGACCCCCGTCGACAGCGCCCTGGACATCGTCGGACCGCTGCGCTGGTTGCCCTCGATTCCCACACCGCTGCGCGACGACTCAGCCTGGGCGCGCTACCTCGCGGCGCGCGCCGCGCTCGTCGGCGACCTCGCCGAACAGATCCGAGAACAAGCCCGGTCCTGGACCCCAGCCACCGCCCCGGTGTGGGCACGCCCCCTGGTCGGCCAGCGCCGCAACCTCCTCGCCGAAATCGCCGTGTTCCGCGCCGCCCACGACGTCGACCCCGCCGACACCCGCATCACCGGCCCCGAACAGCACGCCAACCGCTCCGCGTCCTTCCAAGGGATGCTGCACCAACGTCTCGACGACGCCCTGGTCTCCGGCAGCCAGGGTGCACGACGCTGGCGCACCCTGGCCGACAGCGTCGACCCGAACATCACCGCCGACCCGTTCTGGCCGCGTCTGGCCACCCATCTCGACCAAGCAGCCCGCGCCGGTGCCGACGTCACCGCCCTGGTCACCGACGCCATGAGCCGCCACGGCGCACTGCCCGACGAACTCCCCGCCGCGGCCCTGTGGTGGCGACTGTCCGGCACCCTGGCCCCGGCCATGCTCGACACCGCCAACGAGCGGCTGCGTCCACCCTGGACCACCGAGCTACACCGCATCCTGGGCAGCAGCGCGGCCGAAAGCGTCACCGCCGACCCCGCCTGGCCGGCGCTGGTCGCCGCCGTCAACGCCTCAGACTGGCCGCCGGCGGACCTCCTCTCAGCCGCCGCCGAGCACCTCCTCGACGCCCTCGTCGACGACGCGATACGACCCGACGAGTACGCCCGGGTGCTGACCTACCGCGTCGAACTGCTCACCCACTACGCCGCCGACCTCGACCGCGACATCCCTCACCCCGCCGACGGACTCGGGGACCCACTGCGGGAGGCCCCCGCCCACCCGGCTGGTCTCGGAGACCACGGCGATCCCGGGTACGACGACGACTTCGGCTACGTCCCCGAATACGAGGACAGCCTCGGAGACCTCGACTTCTACTTGCTGCTCAGCGAGCGACCAGCCGTCACCCCCGACCTGGACGTCGACATCACCGAACTGCGGGCACGCCGGGAGGCGGCCAAGGTACGCGCCCGCACCCTGGCCGAGGCGGTGCTCTCCCCCCAGGGTGGACCCGCCGAGCAGGCCGCCCGTACCGAGCTGGCCGAGCTGCACCACCGCCACGTGCAGCAACGTCCCTACCAGCACGACCTGGCGCACGCGCACGCCGACTGGGTCGGTGCCGAGCACGCCTACGAGGCCCAGCAGTACCGGATCGCTCAGCTCGAGCAGCTCGTCGCCCGAGCCGAAAACGAACAGGACCAGGCCCTGGCGCAGGCCTACCGCGAGCGCCGCGGTGACCTCGCCGCCGACGCGGTCGACCTCGCCGCGGCAGTGGTGCGAACCCGCACCCAACGTGACGCGGCACGCAAAGCGCTGTCCGGCGCCGCCGGCGGCGCGCACCGGGTGGTCACCGCCGAGGACATCGAAGCGCGCCGCGCGGTCGCCGTCCACGCCGACATCGCCGACCTCAACGCAGCCCGCGCCGAGGCGCGGGAACTGGACAACCAGCTCAACCGCGCCGAGGCGCGCACCGCCCGCACCTTCGCCGACCAGCCCGCCCGCGACACGGAGCAGGCCCGCATGGCGGCGATGACCACCGAACGCGACGTGATGGTGTTGCGTGC
>NZ_MVOC01000044.1:0-134903 GCF_002043095.1 Mycobacterium sp. AT1
TCGATCCCGGCATGCCGGGAATTCCCCCCGCCATTCCGGGCATGCCGCCTGCGGGCGATCCTCCCTCGTAGGGTGCGCCGTCCGGCATCGAGCTTCCCGGTAGACCGCTGCCCATCGGCGGGGGCATCGGCGGCGGGGACGGCGGCATTGGCGGCGGAGTGTCGTACACGCCACCCTGGCACGCGAAGGCCCACGGCTGCGTCGCGCAAGCGGGATCATTCGGATCGGTGGGCTCGGCGTTTGCCGGAGCAGTCGCACCCATCGCCGCCAACCCCACGAGCAACGCGACGACGGAGGACCGCACCACCCAGGGAGAGTTTGCTGCCATCTGCCCATCACAGCACGAGATCGGTAGTCGACCCGCCGTTTCAGCACGATTCGTCGGCGCACATTCATTCCGTCACGAGCTCGACAGTTGCCGATTCGCCGCGAAACCTGTTCGGTAGGCAACGATGACGGACAACGTGCTCTTCGTGCATTGGCACGACCTCGGAAGATATCTCGGCGCCTACGGCCACGACGACGTGTCGAGCCCTCGGTTGGACAAACTGGCCGCCGAAGGGATCCTCTTCACCCGCTCGCACGCCACCGCACCCCTGTGCTCACCGTCACGGGGTTCGCTGTTCACCGGTCGCTACCCACAGAGCAACGGGCTGGTCGGACTGGCGCACCATGGCTGGGAGTACCGCGCGGGGGTTCGCACACTGCCCCAAATCCTGGGTGAATCCGGTTGGTACACGGCGCTTTTCGGCATGCAACACGAGACGTCGTTTCCGGCCCGGCTTGGATTCGACGAGTACGACGTCTCGAACTCCTACTGCGAATACGTCGTCGACGAGGCGACCACTTGGTTGAAGCACGCGCCCACCACGCCATTCCTGTTGACCGCAGGCTTCTTCGAAACACACCGCCCCTACCCGCGAGAACGCTACGAACCCGCCGACGCCGACGCCGTGGAGCTGCCCGACTACCTGCCCGATCTCCCCGACGTGCGGGAGGACCTCGCCGACTTCTACGGCTCGATCACCGTCGCCGACGCCGCGGTGGGCCAACTGCTCGACACCCTGGCCGAGACGGGCCTGGACGCCACGACATGGGTGGTGTTCCTCACCGATCACGGTCCCGCCCTCCCCCGCGCCAAGTCGACGCTCTACGACGCGGGCACCGGCATCGCGACGATCATCCGGCCGCCGACGCGGTTCGGCGCGTCCGGCCGGGTGTACGACGACCTCTTCAGCGGCGTCGACCTGCTGCCGACCCTGCTCGGGCTGCTCGGCCTACCGACACCCGACGACGTGGACGGGCTGTCGCACGCCACGAATCTGCTCGACGGAGTCGACGGTTCCGCACCCGTACGCCCCGGGCCGGTGCGCTCGGCGGTCTACACGACGAAGACCTATCACGATTCCTTCGATCCGATCCGCGCGATCAGAACGACCGACTTCAGTTACATCGAGAACTACGCCACACGGCCACTGCTCGATCTGCCGTTGGACATCGAGGAGAGCGCGCCGGGCAAGGCGGTGGCGACGTTGAGTTCGGCGCCGCGCCCCAATCGGGAGCTCTACGATCTGCGCACCGATCCAGGAGAGCGGCACAACCTGTTGACCGAGGTCGTGACCAGCGAATCCGAGACCGTCGCCAATGAAATGTCGATGCTGCTCAACGACTGGCGTGAGAAGACCAACGACGTCATTCCGTCCGAGTTCGCCGGCACCCGCATCTCTGCCAGGTACACCGAAACCTATATGCGGGTCAAGGGAATACCGTTGCCCAGTCGGTCCGCGCTGGCGGACGGACGCGGCATCGAAGATCAAGTCCGGACACCGCAATAGTTTTGCTCGTGATGAGTTGAATTGCGTTGCCTCCGGCGAATATGCAACCCCATTTTTCTCCGGTTAGGCTCACGCGCATGCCGTCGGAGACCGCGTATCTGGTGCTCGCCTCGCAGCGCAGCGGCAGCACCCTTCTGGTCGAGTCGCTGCGCGCGACGGGCGTCGCGGGTGAGCCGCAGGAGTTCTTTCAGTATCTGCCGACGACCAGTCAGTCACCGCAGCCGCGGGAATGGTTCGCCGACGCCGGCGACGAGTCGATCATGCGTCTGCTCGACCCGCTCGACGAGGGCAAGCCGGATCTCGCCCCTCCGGAGATTTGGCGTGACTACATCCGCACCGTCGGGCGCACCCCCAACGGCGTGTGGGGCGGCAAGCTGATGTGGAACCAGACGCCTCTGCTGATGCAGCGTGCCGAGGGGCTGGCGGACCGATCGGGCACCGGCCTGCTGTCGGCGATCCGCGACGTCGTCGGCTCCGACCCGGTGCTCGTCCACGTCTACCGGCCCGACGTCGTGTCGCAGGCGGTGTCGTTCTGGCGGGCCGTGCAGACCCGGGTGTGGCGGGGTCGACCGGACCCCGTGCGCGACGCTCGGGCCGAGTACCACGCGGGCGCCATCGCACACGTCGTGACGATGCTGCGCGACCAGGAGGACGCATGGCGGGCGTGGTTCGCCGACGAGGACGTCAACCCCATCGACGTTTCGTATCCCCACCTCTGGCGCAACCTCACCGAGGTCGTCGGTACGGTACTCGAGGCGTTGGGGTTGGATCCGAGGTTGGCCCCCGCGCCCGTGCTCGAACGCCAGGCCGACCAGCGGTCCGACGACTGGGTCGAGCGCTATCGCAGGGATGCGGAGAGGGAGGGCCTGCCTACATGACCGTTCACACGCAGGACGACACCCGCGTCGAGGAGTTGCGACTGCTCGAAGCCGAGTCGGTGCACATCATCCGCGAGGTGGTCGCCGAGTTGCAGCGGCCGGTGCTGCTGTTCTCGGCGGGCAAGGACTCGATCGTCTTGCTTCGCCTGGCGGAGAAGGCCTTTCGTCCGTCGCCGCTGCCGTTTCCGGTGCTGCACGTCGACACCGGGCACAACTTCGACGAGGTCATCGAGTTTCGCGACCGCCGGCTCGGCGAACACGGCCACAAGCTGATCGTCGGGTCGGTGCAGGACTCGATCGACAGCGGTCGCGTGCAGGAGGTCGGCGGACCCGCCGGGTCCCGCAATCGCCTTCAGACGCGCACGCTGCTCGACGCGCTGGAGGCCGGCGGTTTCGACGCCGCCTTCGGCGGAGCACGCCGCGACGAGGAACGCGCCAGGGCCAAGGAACGCATCCTGAGCTTCCGCGACGAGTTCGGCCAGTGGGATCCGCGGGCGCAACGGCCCGAGCCGTGGTCGCTGTACAACGGCCGGATCAAGAAGGGCGAGCAGGTCAGGGTGTTCCCCCTGAGCAACTGGACCGAACTCGACATCTGGCGCTACATCGAACTGGAGAACCTCGAGCTACCGTCGATCTACTTCGCGCACCAACGCGAGGTGGTCGCCAGGGACGGCATCTTGCTCGCGGTGTCGAAGTACGTGCAGCCCCAGGGCGACGAGACCTCCGCGGTCGAGTGGGTCCGCTACCGCACCGTCGGCGACCTCACCATCACCGGAGCCGTCCGCTCCCACGCCACCGACATCGCCGGCGTCATCACCGAGATCTCCGCGGCCACCGTGTCCGAACGCGGTGAGACCCGAGCCGACGACCGGACGTCGGTGGCGGCCATGGAAGACCGCAAGCGCGAGGGGTATTTCTGATGAGCGCGACCACCCGACAACTGCTTCGGATCGCCACGGCAGGGTCAGTCGACGACGGCAAGAGCACGCTGATCGGCCGGCTCATGCACGACACCGACAGCTTGCCGCTCGACCACCTCGAGGCCGTCACCGACGAAGAAGGCATCGCCGACCTGGCCGCGCTGTCCGACGGCCTGCGGGCCGAACGCGAGCAGGGCATCACGATCGACGTGGCCTACCGCTTCTTCTCCACCGACAGGCGCAGCTACATCCTCGCCGACACTCCTGGTCACGAGCGCTACACGCGCAACATGTTCACCGGCGCGTCCAATGCTCACGTCGCGATTCTGCTCGTCGACGCCCGCGCCGGGGTGCTGCGCCAGACCCGACGGCACGCCAGGATCGCAAAGCTGTTGGGCATCAAGCACTTCGTCGCGACGGTCAACAAGATCGACCTGGTCGACTTCGACCAGAGCCGGTTCGACGAGGTGGCGCGCGAACTTCAGCAGATGGCCGCGCGCCTCGGTGGCGCGGAATTGTCCGTGATCCCCATCGCCGCCAAGCACGGGGACAACGTCGTGCACCGCTCGGAGAGCACCCCCTGGTACCCGGGGCCGACGCTTCTCGAGTACCTCGAGGGCGTCGAATTGTCCGCGCCGCAACCGGAAGCCGCCAAGTTGCGGCTGCCGATTCAATGGGTGTCGCGACCGACCGCCGACGAGCGACGGCGCTACACCGGGCGGTTGGCTGCCGGCACGATCAGCGTCGGCGACCAGATCGTGTCGCTGCCCGCGGGTACCCGCTCGACCGTCACCGCCGTCGACACGCTGGACGACGAGCGCACGACGGCCGTTGCGCCACTGTCGGTTTCGGTCGAGCTGTCCGACGACATCGACGTGGGCCGCGGCGACGTGTTCGTCAGCGGCGCCGACGACGCCGCCCTGCCGGTGTTGGCCCGCGAGCTGGACGCGACGGTGTGCTGGTTCACCGAGACCCCGCTGCGCGCTGGCGACCGGGTCGCGCTGAAGCAGACCAGCAAGACGGTCCGCGCGACGGTGCAGGCCATCCACACCCGGTTGGATCCCGAGACGCTCGACGAGCTCGACAACCCGGTTGAGTTGTCCATCAACGACATCGGCGAAGTGACGCTGCGCACCAGCTCGGTGGTGGTCGCCGACTCGTATTCCGACAATCGGGACAGCGGCGCCTTCATCCTGATCGACGAGACGTCCAACGACACCATCGGCGCGGGCACCATCATCGAGCCGCGCGAGGTCAAGCCCGGCTCCCAGACCCGCAACGACATCCGCTGGCACCCTTCGACTCTCGATCGCGCCCATCGTTGGAGCGCGACGGGACAGCGCGGTGCCACCATCTGGTTCACCGGGCTGCCAGCCTCCGGCAAGTCAACGCTGGCCGTCGCGGTCGAGCGCGCACTGGTCGAGGCCGGCGACGTCGCATACCTTCTCGACGGCGACAACATCCGGCACGGGTTGTCCGACGACCTCGGATTCTCGGCCGGTGACCGCGCCGAGAACATCAGGCGCGTCGGCCATTTGACCCGCTTGTTCGCCGACGCCGGGGTGGTGGCGTTGGCCTCGCTGGTATCGCCGTTGAAGTCCGACCGCGAAATCGCGAGGGCCCTCAGCGACGCGGCGAAGCTGCCGTTCGTCGAGGTCTACCTCTGCACCTCGGTCGAGGAGTGCGAGAAGCGCGATCCCAAGGGCCTCTACGCCAAGGCGCGGTCTGGCGAACTCAAGGGCCTCACCGGCGTCGACGCGCCCTACGAACCGCCGGAGAACGCCGACCTGGTGCTCGACACCGCGGGCGCCGACATCGACGACATGGTCGCCGAGGTGATCGAGGTGCTGCGGATCAAGCGCGACGGCGCCTAGCGGCCAGCCGAAACCTGGGCCACCACGAAGATCCGGCGGAACGGGAAGAAGGTGCGCCCGTCGGGCCGAGCCGGGTACGTCTCGGCCAGCATGGGGATCAGCTCGCTGCGGAAGCGCTGCCAATCCTCCTGTCCGAGAGCGCTCTTCACCGAGGTGAGAGCCGTGCCCGTGATCCAGTCCAGCACGGGGTGTGCACCGGTGAGTTCGTGCACGTAGGTGGTCTCCCACGTGTCGACGGCGCAGCCGGCGTCGGTGAGCATCCCGGCGTACTCGACGGCCGAGTCGACGACCTTGCCGACGCGAAAGGGAATGTCACCCAAGGCATCCAACCACCGCGGGCTACTGGCCAGCTCACGCACGACAGCGTGCGACGGGGCGTCGAAGTTGCCGGGCACCTGCACCGCGATCCACGCACCGTCGGGCAGCTCGGCGGCCCAGCGGCGCAACAGTTCCCGGTGCGACGGCACCCACTGAAGTGCGGCGTTGCTCACTACGACGTCGGTGTCGGGTTTCGGCGACCACGCCTCCAGGTCGCCGAGGGTGGCCTCCAGCCCGCGCTCGCGCGCCGCGTCGACCATCTCCTGCGAGCTGTCGACCGCCTCGACGACCGCGCCGGGCCATCGCTCCGCAAGCGTGACCGTCAGGTTTCCCGGGCCGCACCCGAGGTCGACGACGCGGCGCGGGGATCCGGCGCGCACCCGCGACAGCAGGTCGTAGAACGGACGTCCGCGATGGTCTGCGAAGGCCAGGTACACGTCGGGATTCCACATGATGACATCCTATGGACGATGGACGAATCAGCCGCAGTGCGTGCGATCTGGGAACCGCTCGGGATACCGGGGATCGTCGACGTCCACACCCACTTCATGCCAAAGCGGGTGATGGACAAGGTATGGCAGTACTTCGACGCCGCCGGGCCGCTCGTCGGCCGGACATGGCCCATCACCTACCGCACCGACGAGGCCGACCGCCTCAGAACGCTGCGCAGTTTCAGTGTCCGCGCCTTCACCTCGCTGATCTATCCGCACAAACCCGGGATGGCCGCCTGGCTGAACCAGTGGGCCGCCCAGTTCGCGTCGGCCACGCCCGACTGTTTGGCCACCGCGACGTTCTACCCGGAGCCGGGCGCCGTCGAATACGTCACCGCCGCGATCGACGGCGGCACCCAAGTATTCAAGGCCCACGTCCAGGTCGGAGACTACGACCCGACCGACCCGCTGCTCGACGCGGTGTGGGGCGTCGTCGCGGAGGCCCGGATTCCCGTCGTCATCCACTGCGGATCCGGCCCGCAGCCGGGCACCCACACCGGACCCGACCCGATCCGGGCGGTGCTGGCGCGCCACCCTGGGCTGCGACTCGTCGTGGCCCACATGGGAATGCCGGAGTACGGCGAGTTCTTCGATCTCGCCGAGGCGTATCCCGAGGTCAGGTTGGACACCACGATGGCGTTCACCCCGTTCGTCGAGGAATCACATCCGTTCCCCCCGGCCGACCGACCGCGGCTGCTGGCTCTCGGTGATCGCATCCTGTTCGGCAGCGACTTTCCGAACATCCCGTATGGCTATCTCGAGGCCATGCGAGTGCTGACCGAGGTGAACGGCGTCGACGACGAGTGGCTGCGCGGCGTGTTCCACGACAACGCGGCCCATCTCTTCGGGCTGGCCACCACCGCGGAGTAACGCGACCGGTCAGCCCTTGACGGCGCTGACCAAGCTGTTGGCCTCCGCCATGGGGCCGGCGTCCGGATCGTCGGCCGGAATGGGCCGACCGACGAAGGTCAGGTACCGAGCCAGCGGCGTCGGCGTGCCGTGCCACCCCCGAGCGCCGAACCACTCGTCGGCTGGGGCGATCTGCTCGTTGTAGATCAGGGTGAAGAAGGTGCCCGCCCGGCCGGCGTCGCGTTCCTCCTGCTGCTTGGCCTCGAACACGCGCTGCGGCATGGGTCTGCCCTCCTCGACGGCTACTCGGCTGCCAGACGCCGACAAGCCGTCGATCCCGGCGAACAACTGGTCCTGCGCCGCCGCGGGAAGGTAGATCAACAGCCCCTCGGCGATCCACGCGGTGGGCACCGACGGGTCGAATCCGGCGTCGACGAGGGCCCGCGGCCAGTCGTCGCGGAGGTCCACGGCGACTTCGCGTCGGTCGGCTCGCGGCGAGTCGCCGAGTTGGGCGATGACGTCGCGCTTGAACGCCAACACCTTGGGCTGGTCGAGTTCGAAGATCACCGTGCCGTCCGGCCACGGCAACCGGTAGGCGCGCGAGTCGAGACCCGCCGCGAGGACGACGATCTGCCGTACCCCGGCTGCGATGGCGTCGGCGAAGTAGGCGTCGAAGTACTTGGTCCGCGCGGCCTGAAAGGACACGAAGTAGCCACCGAAGTCGCCCTCGAGCAGTTGCCTGCCGTGGCTGCCCGACGCGCGGCCGTCCATCATGTCCGACCACTCGCCCCCGGCCGCCCGGCAGAAGACCTCGGCATAGGGGTCCAGCACCAGCGGCTCGGGACGCTGGGCCTCCAATGCCCTTGCCGCAGCGACGAACAGAGCCGTCGAGCCGACGCTGGTGGTGATGTCCCACGTGTCTCGTTCGTCGTCACCGGGTCGCATTTAGCAGACGATACGCCCGAAGTCTGGCTAGACCAGTGGGCGCCCGGTCCTGATTCGCCAGTCGACGTCCTTCAGCAACACGTTGAACGGAAACTGCCGGACCACGCGGGGCGACAGGCGGGTGGCGACGCGCAGCAGCGCCATCAGCCGGTCGAACTGGCGCTGACGGTGAGCGTCCCACGGCAACTGCATCTCGTCGCGAAAGCGTTGCGGGAGAAAGCCGGTCGTGATCAACAACGCAAGGGCCTCGTTGCGGCGCTGCAGCGGTCGCGGCAAGCGCACCCCGCGGATCCGGCTCGCGGCGATCGGATACAGGTACTCGCGGACGGTGTCGTCGATGTGCACCTTCGCGAGCTGTTCCTGCCAGTACGCGTCGAAGGCGGCGCGGTCGGCCGGCCACATCTCCTGTGGCACCTGGAGCGTGGTGCCCAGCGAACTGCCCTCGGCGTAGTGCCGATCGGCGGTCTCGTCGTCCATTTCCCCGACGAAGGTGCGGTAGGAGTCGACGGCGCCCTTGTACAGGCAGGCGGCGACCCACATCTGCAGATCCTTGTCGAAGGCGTTGTACTTCACCGGGCTTTCGTCGGTGGAGTAGACCTGCGCGTGAGCCTTGTTCACGGCCTGCCGGAAGGCGGCCTTCTGCTCGTCGCTGCCGCGCCCGGCGACGGCCAGGTAGGTGAACGTGGTGCGGGCGCGCTTGATCGGGTGCAGGTCGACCCGACCGCTTTCGACCCGGCTCTCCAGCACGCCGTAGCCGACGCCCGGTCTGGCCAATTGCATGATCACGTTGGCTGGTCCAAGCAGCAGTCCCACCCCAAGCAGGCCCTCGTCGACGGTCGGCCCGCGCCGCGCGAGCCGCCTACGCCGCGTCGGCGGTGCGGCGGGCGCACTGATGGAACGCTCGACGTGACTGTTGCCGACCACCATTGGCTCAAACCCCTCGTCGCATATCTGACAACATTCGTTTCCAGATATTGCCCTCGGACCCGACAGGTGTCAAGATCGGGACCATGGCGAAAGTCCGGCCCTACGGCGGCGTGCAAGCCCGCGACCGGATAGCCGAGCGCAGAGGCCGCCTGCTCGACGCGGGCCTCGAACTCCTCGGCGGCTCCGACGACGCTGCGGACCTCACCGTCCGCGCCGTCTGCGCCGAGGCGGGGATCACCGCCCGCTACTTCTACGAGAGCTTCGCCGACAAGGACGCCCTGGTGGCAGCGGTCTTCGACCGCGTGGTCGCCGACATCGCCGCCACCACCCAGGCCGCCGTCGCCGCCGCGCCGCCCGAGGAGCAGAACCGGGCGGGCATCGCCAACCTCGTCAGAGCGGTGGCCGAGGACGCCCGCGTCGGACGGCTTCTCTTCAACCCCCGGCTGACCAACGCGGTGTTGGCCCGCAAGAGGGCCGAGGCCGGTGGCGTCTTCGCCGTCCTCTCCGGCGAGCACGCGACCAACGCCTACGCGCTGCCGGACGACGAATGGATGAAGTCCGCCGCCCACTTCATCGTCGGCGGTGTCGCGCAGACGATCAGCGCGTGGGTGTCGGGCGACGTCACTCTCAGCGAGTCGCAGCTGATCGCCCACCTGACGCGAATGCTCGACGCGCTGGCCGGCCCTCGGGAACGTCACGCGTCGGCTGTCCCGAATCCTCCTGCCTAGCAGACGCTTCCGATGCAAGGCCAAGAATCTCCTGGTCAAAGCGTCATTCGGTATCTACCATCGATCTCAACTGCGATCCGCAGATCGGCAGAGAGGTCGCCAATGACCCCCGGGGTACTGCGCGAGTTCGTGGCGTCGGACTCCCCCACCGCACGCCGCGCAGGATCGGGCGGACATCCGTGTCAGGGCGTCTACTACCGAGGTGTCGGCCGCAAGCCGAAGGTCGGGATGATCGCCACGCACTACCAAATCGACTTCTCGGAGCACTATCTCGCCGACTACATGGCGACCAGGGGCATCGGCTTCCTGGGCTGGAACACCCGGTTCCGCGGAAACGAGACCAGCTTCCTGCTCGATCACGCGCTCGTCGACGTCGGAGTCGGCATTCGTTGGCTGCGCGAGGTGCAGCATCTCGAAACCATCGTGCTGCTTGGCAATTCAGGCGGCGGATCGCTGATGGCCGCCTACCAAGCGCAGGCCGTCGACCCCCACGTCACGCCCATGGAGGGCATGCGACCAGCCATCGGAATCGGGGAACTACCCCCGGCCGACGGCTACGTCGCCAGCGCCGCGCACCCCGGCAGGCCCGAGGTACTGACGGCATGGATGGACGCCTCCGTAGTAGACGAGAACGATCCCGTCGCCACAGACGCCAGCATGGACATCTTCGACCGGCGCAACGGCCCGCCGTTCTCGGCCGACTTCGTCAAGCGGTACCGGGACGCGCAGACCGCCCGCAACCACGCGATCACCGACTGGGTCGACGACGAGATGAAACGTGTTCGAGCAGTTGGTTTTTCGGATCGCCCCTTCACGGTGATGCGCACCTGGGCAGACCCGCGGATGGTCGACCCGACACTGGAGCCCACGAAGCGGCCACCCAACACCTGCTATGCAGGGGTGCCGGTCAAGGCCAACCGGTCGGCCCGTGGCATCGCGGCTGCCTGCACACTGCGAAGTTGGCACGGCATGTGGAGCCTGCGGACCGCGCAGACCCGTGCGGAGCCGCACCTCGCCCGCATCGACTGCCCCGCGCTGGTCATCAGCGCCGAGCAGGACACCGGCGTCTACCCGTCGGACGCCCGCCGCATCCACAGCGCGCTGGCCAGCACCGACAAGACCCTGCTGTCGATCGACACCGACCACTACTTCACCACTCCCGGCGCGCGCAGCGAGCAGGCCGATACGATCGCGAAGTGGATTTCAAAGCGGTGGAAGTAAGAGTGCTCGCGCACTTCACCCCGGGCGACAAGGTCCGCGAATTGCTTGCGCCCGAGGCTGATTGGCTAGACGTCCGCTATTGCGCCGAGGACGACGAGGAAACGTTCTACCGCGAACTGCCCGAGGCCGACGTGATCTGGCACGTGTTGCGTCCACTGTCCGGTGACGACCTCGAACTCGCGACTCGGTGCCGGCTGGTGCACAAGCTTGGGGCGGGGGTCAACACCGTCGACGTCGACGCCGCGACGCGGCTGGGCATCGGAGTGGCCAACATGCCTGGCGCCAACGCCCCGTCGGTGGCCGAGGGCACGGTGCTTCTGATGCTCGCGGCCCTGCGCCGCCTCGTCACCCTGGACGCCGCCACCCGCCAGGGCCGCGGCTGGCCGTCCGATCCGGCACTTGGCGAGACGGTCCGCGACGTCGGCAGTTGCACGGTGGGGCTGGTCGGCTACGGCAACGTCGCCAAGCAGGTCGAGACGATCGTGACCGCCATGGGAGCCCAGGTGCTCCACACCAGCACCCGTGACGACGGCACCCCTGGCTGGCGCCCCCTTGCCGAGCTGCTCGCCGGCAGCGACGTCGTTTCGCTGCACCTGCCGCTCACGGAGAAGACGTCGGCCCTGCTCGACGCCGAGAAGCTAGCCCTGATGAAGCCCGGCGCAGTGCTCGTCAACACCTCCCGCGGGGCGATCGTCGACGAGCAGGCGCTGGCCGACGCACTCCGGGAAGGCGGGCTGGCCGCGGCGGGTCTCGACGTGTTCGCCGTCGAGCCAGTGCCCGCCGACAATCCCCTGCTGGCGCTGGACAACGTCGTCGTCACCCCGCACGTCACCTGGTACACGGCCGACACCATGCGCCGGTACCTGATCGTGGGCGTGGACAACTGCCGCCGCTTGCGCAACGGCGAGCAGTTGGTGAACCTGGTAAACGAGGTGACTGTCGCACGGGGTTGACTCCCAGGTACGCTCGAACCCAACCCACCGGTTGATCTAGGAGTACCGCATGCCGATCGCGATCCTTTCCGAGCACAACGACCTCGCCGAATCCGTCCGCGATCTGGTGAAGCGGGTGGCACCGTCGGACGTACTGCACGAGGCACTGGAGACGCCGATCTCCAACCCGCCGCCCTACTGGAAGGCCGCCGCCGAGCAGGGCCTCCAAGGGCTGCACCTCTCCGAGGACGTCGGCGGTCAGGGCTTCGGCATCCTCGAACTCGCCATCGTGCTCGCCGAATTCGGCTATGGCGCGGTTCCCGGCCCGTTCGTCCCGTCGGCGATCGCGAGCGCGTTGATCGCCGCCAACGACCCCGGCGACAAGCTTCTCGAAGGCCTCGCCTCCGGTGAGACCATCGCCGCCTACGCCATCGATTCCGGACTCACCGCAACTCGTCAGGGTGGCGGCCTCGTCATCCGCGGCGAAGTCCGCGCCGTACCCGCCGCCGCGCAAGCGGCGATCCTGGTGCTGCCCGTGTCGATCGACAGCCGCGAGGAGTGGATCGTCCTCGACGCCGACCAGGTCGAGATCGAACCCGTCAAGAGCGTCGACCCGCTGCGCCCCCTGGCCCACGTCCGCGCCAACGCCGTCGAGGTCGCCGACGACCGCGTGCTGACCAACCTCAGCCGCACCCGCGCCCGTGCCCTGATGTCGACGCTGCTGTCCGCCGAGTGCATCGGCGTCGCGCGCTGGGCCACCGACACCGCGTCGGAGTACGCCAAGATCCGTGAGCAGTTCGGCCGCCCAATCGGCCAGTTCCAGGCCATCAAGCACAAGTGCGCCAACATGATTGCCGAGACCGAGCGGGCGACCGCCGCGGTGTGGGACGCAGCACGCGCCGTGGATGAAGAAGGCGAGAACTCCGCTTTCGAGTTCGCCGCCGCCGTCGCCGCCACCCTCGCGCCCGTCGCCGCCCAGCACACCACGCAGGACTGCATCCAGGTACACGGCGGCATCGGCTTCACATGGGAGCACGACACCAACGTCTACTACCGGCGCGCGATCGTGCTCGCCGCGTGCTTCGGCAGAGCAGCCGACTACCCGCAACAGGTGGTCGACGTGGCGACCAGCACCGGGATGCGCCCGATCAACATCGACCTCGACCCCGACACCGAGAAGCTCCGGGAGGAAATCCGCGCGGAAGTGGCTGCGCTGAAGGCACTTCCGAGCGAAGAGCGGGTCACGGCGATCGCCGAGGGCGGCTGGGTGTCACCTCACCTTCCAACACCGTGGGGTCGGGCCGCTCAGCCGATCGAGCAGATCATCATCGCCCAGGAGTTCTCCACCGGCCGTGTGAAGCGGCCGCAGATGGGCATCGCCGCCTGGATCATCCCGTCGATCGTGGCCTACGGCACCGACACTCAACAACAGCGCTTCCTGCCGCCGACCTTCCGCGGCGAGATGATCTGGTGTCAGCTGTTCTCCGAGCCAGGCGCAGGCTCGGACCTCGCGAGCCTGACCACCAAGGCCACCAAGGTCGACGGCGGCTGGCGGATCACCGGGCAGAAGATCTGGACCACCGGCGCTCAGTACTCCCAGTGGGGTGCGCTGTTGGCCAGGACGAACCCGAGCGCCCCGAAACATGGTGGCATCACGTACTTCCTGCTCGACATGGCCAGCGAGGGCGTCGAAATCAAGCCGCTGCGCGAGCTCACCGGCAACGCGATGTTCAACACCGTCTTCATCGACGACGTGTTCGTCCCCGACGAGCTGGTTCTCGGCGAGGTGGACCGCGGCTGGGAGGTCAGCCGAAACACGCTGACCAACGAGCGCGTGTCGATCGGCAGCAGCGAGCCGCCGTTCCTCGCCAGCCTCGAGCAGTTCGTGGAGTTCGTGCGCGACGGTCAGTTCGACCAGATCGAGCAGAACGAGGCGGGCAAGCTGATCGCCGAGGGCCATGCCGCCAAGCTGCTCAACATGCGCTCGACGCTGCTGACGTTGGCCGGCGGGGACCCGATGCCCGCGGCTGCCATCTCGAAGCTGCTGTCGATGAAGACCGGCCAGGGCTACGCCGAGTTCGGCGTCTCGTCGTTCGGCACCGACGCGGCCATCGGCGATCAGGGCGAGCTGTCCGGCAAGTGGGCCGAGTACCTGCTGGCCGGTCGCGCGACGACGATCTACGGCGGCACCTCCGAGGTGCAGCTCAACATCATCGCCGAACGCCTGCTGGGCCTCCCGCGCGATCCGTAATGCCGTGACACCCTGGTCCGGGTGAGCGCCGACATCACCCTGCGTCAGCTGCGCTACTTCGCGGTGCTCGGCGAGGAGCTCAACTACCGGCGGGCGGCCGGGCGACTGTTCATCACCCAGCCCGCGCTGTCGACCGCGATCAAGCAGCTCGAACAGCACTTCGGCGTGGTGCTGTTCACCCGCAGCACCCGCGAGGTCGCGCTGACCGACCTCGGCGCGGCCTGGCTTCCGCAGGTGCAGCAGGCGATCTCGGGCGTTGACGCGGTGGTCGAGAACCTCGTCACGCTGTCGGGCACGCGAAAGGGCGTGCTGCGGCTCGGATATCTCATCGGCACGGGCGCCGATCTGCTGTTCCGCGTGGTCCGCCACTTCGAGGCCGCCTACCCCGAGGTGACGGTCGAGCCCATCGAGTACGACTTCGCCGACCCGACCGCCGGGTTGGCCGAGGGCAGCACCGAGGTCGCCATCATCCGCCCGCCGGTCGACCTGCCCGAGCACCGGATGCTGATGCTCGACGCCGAGTCGTGGGTGGTGTGCATGCCGCGCGACCACCGCCTCGCCGAGCGGGCCGAGGTGTCGATCACCGAGCTGCTCGACGACCCGATCGTCTGCGCGCCGCTGACCGCCGGCCCCTGGCGCGACTACTGGCTGGCGATGGACGTCCGGGGCAACCGGCCGCCGACCATCGCGGCGGTCGCCGCCACCTACGAGGCGGAGACGACGTGCATCGCCCGGGGTCTCGGCATCAGCTTCACGTCGTCGTCGGTCGCCCGCTTCTACGACCGACCGGGCATCGTCTACGTGCCCATCACCGACCGGCCGCCGAGTTACACGGCACTCGCGTGGCAGCCGTCGTCGCTGTCGCCACAGGGAGATGCGCTGGTCAGGCACGTGCAGGCGCACTGGAACTTCGGCGACACCCTGGTCGACGACACCATTGATAACGCCAGCTTATGAGCAGATCAAAACATTGAACTTCCGCCGACGGGGGCGACGGGCTTTCCTGTCTCTAGGTGCAATTCGACCGACCTGACCTGGAGCGATCATGACCGATGCCCTGGCTTCACACACTCATTCAAACTCACCCCTCAACGAGGAGGACGCCAAGCTCGCCGAGTTCGGTTACTCCCAAAAACTCGACCGTTCGGTCGGCAAGCTGGCGTCCTTCGCCATCGGCTTCGCGACCATCAGTGCCACCACCGCGGTGTTCACCGGCTTCGGCGCCGGCTACTTCACCGCGGGCGCGCCCTTCGTCTGGACCCTGCTGCTCGCCGCGGCGGTGTTCCTGATCTGGGTCTTCATTGCCGCTGACCTGACGGCCAAGATTCGACTGGCCGGCTACGCCTATCAGTGGACCAGCCGGATACACGGCTCGACCCTCGCCTGGTTCACCGGGGTGATGGCGCTCGCCGGCTGGATCTGCGGCATGACCGGCGTCGGATTCATCCTGTCGGGTTACCTAGGCGGCCTGTTCGGCTGGGCGATGACCCAGACCGTGCAGATCTTCGTCGCCATCGGGGTGATGGCCGTCTGCATGCTCGTCAACATGTACGGCGTCCGGTTCGCCACGATGGTCAACAACGTCGGCGTCAGCCTCGAATTCGTCATCACCATCGGTGCGACGATCCTCGTGGCGATCGTCGCCTTCTCCGCCCCCGAGAACCACCAGTCCATCTCGGTGCTGTTCAACGGCGGCACCTCCGAGGGCACGACGCCGTACATCGTGGCCTGGCTGGCGGCCTCACTAGGACCGTTCTTCGGCCTGATCGGCGTCGAGGCCAGCGCCGACGTCGCCGAGGAGACCAAGGACGCGCGCCGCGTCATCCCGCGCACCATGTTCTACGCGCTGAGCGCGTCCATCGTCATCGAGTTCCTGATGTACGTCGTCTACGTCTTGGCCATCAAGGACGCCGCAGCGGTCGAAGCGAATTCGGGCGCCCCGATCGAGGAGATCATCACCCAGCAGGTCGGTCCGGTGATCACCAAGATCGTCGTCGCGGTGGCGCTGACCAACGTGATGGCCTGCATCCTGGCCAACATCCTGGTGGCCACCCGGCTGACCTATTCGATGGCCCGCGACAACATGCTGCCGTTCTCCCACGTCTGGCGGCACGTGTCCCCGAGCAACCGCACGCCCACGTACGCGGTGCTGGGGCTGTTCGGCTTCTCGACGGCGCTTCTGCTCCTGGCTCTGGTCAGCGAGAAGGCCTTCTTCCTCATTCTCGGGCTGTCCGCGCTGGCCGTCTTCGCCACCTACGTGCTGCAGACCGTCGCCCTGATCATCGGGCACCGCCGCGGCACCATCCCGACCGCCGAGCCGGGCACGTTCGACCTCGGACGGGCGCGGATGCCGATCTACGTCGTCGGACTGGTCGTCTTCACCTGCGTGTGCGTGGCGCTGGTCGTCCTGCCGCAGTTCGCAGGCAACGGCTACGTGTTCCTGGGTCTGGTCGTCTTGGCCGGCCTCTGGGCGGCCACCGGCCTTCGCAAGCGACTGGCCACCGGCGAGGCGGGCCCGAACTTCGCCAAGACCCACATCTCCTGAAACCTACTCACCAGCAAGGACATTCAACATGAGCCTCACCACCGACATCGGCACCAGCAACCTCGTCGCCGTCGAACCCGGCGCCGCCATCCGCGAGGACACCCCCGTCGGCTCGGCGATCCAGTACAGCGACTACGAGCTCGACACGTCCAGCCCCTTCGCCGGCGGCGTGGCCTGGATCGAGGGCGAGTACATGCCCGCCGAGGACGCCAGGATCTCGATCTTCGACACCGGCTTCGGGCATTCCGACGTGACGTACACCGTCGCACACGTGTGGCACGGCAACATCTTTCGCCTCGACGACCACGTCGACCGGCTGCTCGACGGGGCCAACAAGCTGCGCCTCGACGCCGGGATGAGCAAGGAAGAGATCGTCGAGATCACCAAGAAGTGCGTGTCGCTGTCGCAGCTTCGCGAGTCCTTCGTCAACCTGACGATCACCCGTGGATACGGAAAGCGCAAGGGCGAGAAGGACTTGTCCAAGCTCACCCATCAGGTGTACATCTACGCCATCCCGTACCTGTGGGCCTTCCCGCCCGCCGAGCAGATCTTCGGCACCACCGCGATCGTGCCGCGCCACGTCCGTCGCGCCGGTCGCAACACCGTCGACCCGACCATCAAGAACTACCAGTGGGGTGACCTCACCGCGGCCAGCTTCGAGGCCAAGGACCGCGGCGCGCGCACCGCCATCCTGCTGGACTCCGACAACTGCGTCGCCGAGGGACCCGGCTTCAACGTCGTCATCGTCAAGGACGGCAAGTTGTTCTCACCGTCGCGGAATGCGTTGCCGGGCATCACCCGCAAGACGGTCTACGAACTCGCCGAGCAAATGGGCATCGAGGCCACCCTGTGCGACGTGACCAGCCGCGAACTGTACGACGCCGACGAGATCATGGCCGTCACCACTGCCGGCGGCGTCACTCCGATCAACACCCTCGACGGCGAGAACATCGGCAGCGGCGAGCCAGGACCCGTCACCGTCGCCATTCGAGATCGCTTCTGGGCGTTGATGGACGAGCCCGGCCCGCTGATCGAGGCCATCCAGTACTAACCGCTGCCGCCGACTGCACGCTTGTTGCACGCAAACGTCGAGAGACGACGTGAACAAGCGTGCAGTCGGCGTGCGGTCAGCCCAGCGAGACGAGTTCCTCCACCGAATCCAGCGGCAGCATGCCCTCGACCCAGGCGTTCACGTTCATGCTGGTGAGGTTGATCCCGCCCCCGTGATTGTCCAGGAAGGCCGTGTCGGCGGCGTCGCGGCCGGTGGCGATGCGCACCATCGTCTGCCGCGGCGCCAGGCACGTCGCGTCCACGACGCGCCACAGCCCGTCGACGTAGGCCTCGGCAACGGCGTGGAAGTCCATCGGGTAGCAGCCCGGCGCGTACACCGCGACCAGTCGGGCCGGCACGTTGACCGCCCGTAGCAGCGCGATCACCAGATGCGCGTAGTCCCGGCACACACCCGTACCGGCGAGCACGGTGTCGGCCGCGCCGTCGATGGGATCGCTGGACCCCGGCACGTACTGCAACCGCGTGCCCACCCAGGACGACACCTTCTCCAGCAGCGCCGTCGACTTGGCGTCGTTGCCGAATTCCGTTGCGGCGAAACCGTAGAACTTGTCGGCTTCGGCATACCGGCTGGGCCGCAGATACGTCGACAGGTCGATCTCGGTGACCGGAGCCGGGTCGGCCTGGCCGATGATCGTGGCCGAGTAGTTCGCCAGCACCGTTCCCTTGCCCGCCTCGAACTTGTGGATGCGGGTGCCGTGCTGGCCGACCAGTTCGATCGGCTCGACGGCGTTGCCGTTCAGGGTGAAGGACAACTCCTCGGTCACCTCGGCACCCGGCTGGGGTGCAACGGCGATCTGGAATTCCAGTGTCGTGGTGTCGAACACCTCGACCTGTAATTGCGCGCCAACTTCGCGTCTCATGGGCTCACCACGTCTTTCCGGTCAAGTGTCAGGGGAGGCGCGGCAAGCGCATCTTCTCGGCCCATCCTTACCCAGACGGGTCGCAGCCAAAACAAAGCACCGGGCCAGATCACGTCGACGTGATGGCGACGAGTCTAGGGGACGATCGAGTCGACGTATCCACCGTCGACGCGAACCGCCGCCCCAGTGGTCGCCGACGCCTGCGGCGAGCTGAGATAAGTGACCATGTTCGCGATCTCGTCGGGTTCGATCAGACGCTGAAGCAGTGATTGTGGGCGGTGCTTGCGCATGAACTCACGCTGCGCCTCCTCCCACGGCAGGTCCGCGTCCACCAACTGGTAGACGAAGTCCTCGACCCCTGCCGTGTGCGTTGGCCCGGCGATGACGGAGTTCACCGTGACACCCGTCCCCGCGGCATCCTTGGCGAAGCCCCGCGACACCGCCAGCAGGGCCGTCTTCGAGGTGCCGTAGTGAATCATCTCCTCGGGGATGACGATTGCCGAGTCGCTGGCGATCTGCAGCACCCGCCCCCAGCCACGCTCGGTCATCCCCGGCAGATACGTGCGGATCAGGCGAACCGCGGACAACACATTCACGTCGAAGTAGCGACGCCACTCGTCGTCGGAGATCTCACGGGCAGGTGCCGCGCCGAAGATGCCGAGGTTGTTGACCAGAACGTCCACCGCGGGAAGCTGGTCGACAAGACCCTCGACGCCCTCGGCGGTGGTGACGTCGGCCGCGATGCCAAGCACGTCACCGCCGGTGCTCGAGCGCAGTTCGTCGGCCGCCTCGTCGACGCGAGCCGCCGTGCGCCCGTTGACGACGACGCGGGCGCCGCTCTGCGCCAACCCCTTTGCGATGGCCAGGCCGATGCCCTGGGTGGAGCCGGTGACGAGTGCGGTCTTTCCTGTCAAGTCGATGATCACTTGGGAGTAGTACCACCAACGCGCCGAGGCTATTCCCGCACCCGACGCGCTACGAGCGGCAGCCACGAGAGTTTGACAGGAGCGCGTGCCACCGTGGACTGCACTGAGTTCGACACCTGAGGAGAACATCGTGCGCCGCTTGCTCGTCACGGCCTTCATGGCAGTGCTACTACCCGTATTCGTCGGATTCGCCGGCGGCGCCGCCACCGCGAACGCCTTCTCCCGGCCCGGACTGCCGGTCGAATACCTGATGGTGCCCTCGGCGAGCATGGGACGCGACATCAAGGTCGAGTTTCAGAGCGGCGGCGCCAATGCGCCCGCCATCTACCTTCTCGACGGTCTTCGCGCACAGGACGACTTCAACGGCTGGGACATCAACACCCCGGCCTTCGAGTGGTACAGCGGCTCGGGCCTGTCCGTGGTGATGCCGGTGGGTGGCCAGTCGAGTTTCTACAGCAACTGGTACAAGCCCGCGTGCGGCACGAACGGGTGCCAGACCTACAACTGGGAGACGTTCCTCACGCAGGAACTCCCCTCCTATCTGGCGAGTGAGAAGCAGGTCAAGCCGACCGGCAGCGCCGCGGTCGGACTGTCGATGGCCGGCTCGGCGGCACTAACGCTGGCCATCCACCACCCCGCGCAATTCCCTTATGCGGCTTCGCTATCTGGCTTCCTGAACCTCTCCGAGGGCTGGTGGCCGGGATTGGTCAACACCGCCATGGGTGACGCGGGTGGCTACAAGGCGAACGACATGTGGGGTCCCGCCGAAACCGACCCGGCGTGGAAGTACAACGACCCCATGGTCAACATGGCGACGCTGATCGCCAACGGAACCCGCATCTGGATCTACTGCGGCAACGGCACCCCGTCCGAACTCGGCGGCGACAATCTGCCCGCCAAGTTCCTCGAGAGTTTCACGCTGCGCACCAACAAGACGTTCCAGGACAACTACCTGGCCGGCGGCGGGAAGAACGGCGTCTTCAACTTCCCGGACAGCGGCACGCACGACTGGGGATACTGGGGTCAGCAATTGCAGGCGATGAAGCCCGACGTGCAGCGGGTGCTGGGCGCCGTCCCGACCGCCACCTAGGGCGCGACTGGAGGACCGTCATGGACGACCAGGTCACCGAGACGAGGCGTCGCTGCGCGGTCGCCGTGGTGGGCGGACCGACGACGGTCGTCGACGTCGCGGGGCATCGGATCGTGGTGGACCCCACGTTCGACCCGCCGGGGCCGCACGCATACCTCACCAAGACGGCCGCACCAGCGGTCGACGCCGCGGCACTCGGCCGGGTGGACCTGGTCCTGGTCAGCCACGACCAGCACCTGGACAACTTCGACGACGCCGGCCGGGCGTTGGCGCTGGCGGCCCCGCGGGTGCTCACCCATCCCGGTGCGGCACGACGGCTCGGGTCACCCGCCAAGGGTCTGGCACCGTGGGAGACGGTCGAGCTGGACGGACTTCGGGTCCAAGCGGTGCCCGCGGTGCACGGACCCGTCGACGGCGACCGCGACGACTCCGGCCACGTCAACTGCGAGGTGACGGGTTTCGTACTGTCCGGCGACGGCTTGCCGACCGTCTACATCAGCGGCGACAATGCTTCTCTTGCAACGGTTTCGGAGATCGCTCACACCGTCGGCGCGATCGACGTCGCGGTGCTATTCGTCGGCGCGGCCCGAGTGCCGCCGAAGCAGGACGGTCGCCCGCTGACCCTGACCAGCGCCAGGGCCGCCGCGGCGGCGGAGGTGCTGGCGCCGCGCCTGGTGGTGG
Source organism: Mycobacterium sp. AT1 (assembly GCF_002043095.1). Lineage (GTDB taxonomy): Bacteria > Actinomycetota > Actinomycetes > Mycobacteriales > Mycobacteriaceae > Mycobacterium. Next base: position 21,343 of record NZ_MVOC01000044.1, read on the forward strand.
CGGCACACCTCGACTCTTGGGCACACTTCACCGAGGGCATCGAGGACGTCGCCGCCGCATTCCACGACGCCGGCATTGCGGACCTGCTGGACCGCACCCCGCACGGCCGCTGGACCGATCTGGAGTACCTAGTCGCAGGCTAGGCCGCGCACGCTGCCTACTCGGCTCCGCCGACCTCGAGATCCTTCAGCTCGCGCTTGAGGATCTTGCCCGTCGGGTTGCGCGGCAGCTCGTCGAGGAAGATCACCTCGCGTGGCACCTTGTAGCGCGCCAGGTTGTCCTTGACGTAGGCCTTGATCGCATCCTCGTCGACGGAGGCGCCCTCGGTCTTCACCACGAAGGCGCGCAGCCGGTGGCCCCACTCCTCGTCTTCGACGCCCAGCGCCGTCGCCTCGACGACCTCCGGGTGGCCGCTGATCAGATCCTCGACCTCGGCGGGGAAGACGTTCTCGCCACCGCAGACGATCATCTCGTCGTCGCGGCCGCTGACGTAGAGCAAACCGTGCTCGTCGAAGTAACCGACGTCGCCCGAGGACATCAGGCCGTCGATGATCGCCTTGTGCCCGCCGCCGGTGTAGCCCTCGAACGGGAACGTGTTGCCAACGAAGATGCGGCCAACCTCACCCGGGGCCACCTCGTTGCCGTTGTCGTCGAACAGCTTGACCTTGACGCCCTTGACGACGGGGCCGACCGTGGACGGGTTGATCGAAAGGTCCTTGGGCCGTGCGATGGTCGCGAACGCGATCTCCGTCGACCCGTAGAGGTTGTAGACGACGGGGCCAAGATCCTTCAGCGCGCGGGTGGCGAGCTCGCCACCGAGCTGGGACCCGGAGACGAAGACGATGCGCAGGCTCGACAGGTTCGGCTTGGGACTCGTCTTCTCCAACTCGTCGAGGATGCGCGACAACATCACCGGGACCACGACAACGGCGGTCACCCGATGCTTCTCGATGTCGGCGAGCACGGTGGCCGGCTTGAATCGGCGACGCAACACCAGCGTGCTGCCCAACATCATCGCGATGGTCGCGTGGAGGAAGCCAAGCGCGTGGAACATCGGCGCGGGCAGCGACGTCACCTCACCGGACTTGAACGGGACGTGCGACAGCACACCGCCGATCGGAGCCAACGACGGTGGGCTACTTCGATTGGCGCCCTTGGGAGTTCCCGTGGTTCCGCTGGTCAGGATGATGATCTTCGAATGGGCGCTCGCCTTGGGCGGCGGGCCGGACTTGCTCCGACTGATGACGTCGGCCAAGGTCGCGTCGGTACTCTCCGACGGCTGATCGGGATTGTCGGGGTTCGTCGGCAACGCGCGGAGCTTGCCCAACTCCGGCTCGGCGGCCGCGCACGCCTTGGTGTACTCGTCGTCGTGGATGATCAGCTTCGCGCCTTCGCGCTCGGAGACTTCCTTGATCTGTGGTCCGGAGAATTCGCTGTTGAGCAAGATCAGCCGCACACCCACCTTGGCGGCGCCGTACAGCCCGATCAGGAACCAGCGGTGGTTGCGGATGAGGAGCGCGACCCCGTCGCCGCCCCGCACGCCCATGCCGATCAACCCGTGGGCGACGGCGTTGGCCGCCTCGTCGAGTTCGGCGAAGGTGAGCTCGCCGTCGTCGTCGACGATCGCCGTCCCGGTGGGATTGCGACGGGCGTTGAGCGCCGGGATCATTCCGATCTCGCCCCACCGCCGGATGTCGGCGAGCATCGCGGCCACGTTTTGCGGCGGCTCGACCTTCAGGGCGCCCGCCTCGAACATCTTCCTGGCGTAGTGCAGTTCGGCCGAGCCGCGTTCGAGGTACTGCTGCACCTTGGCCGCTGCCTGCAGGGGTAGCTCTGTGAGGTTGGGCATGGCCCCACAATATGTGACCGCGGTCGCACGCGGGCCCGGTGCACGTCGGGATCCCTGACTAGCATCGTCGTCATGGCGTCTTCGCTGTCGATGGACATCGGCGGTCGGACCTTGCGAGTCACCAATCCCGACAAGGTCGTCTTCCCCGGTGCGGACGGCCGGGCGGACGTGACCAAGCTTGCTCTCATCGAGTACTACCTGTCCGTCGCCGACGGCGCCCTGCGCGGAGTGGCCGGGCGGCCGATGATCCTCAAGCGCTTCGTCAAGGGCATCACCGAAGAGGCGGTGTTCCAGAAGCGCGCACCCGAGAAGCGGCCCGAATGGGTCGACGTCGCCGAGCTGAAGTACGCCTCGGGCACGTCGGCCAAGGAGGCCGTGCTCTCCGATGCCGCCGGGCTGGCGTGGGCGGTGAACCTGGGTTGCGTCGACCTCAACCCGCACCCGGTGCGCGCTCACGACCTCGAACACCCCGACGAGCTCCGCGTCGACCTGGATCCGATGCCCGGGGTGGAGTGGGCGCAGATCGTCGACGTCGCGCTGGTGGCCCGCGACGTGCTCACCGACTACGGCCTGACGGCGTGGCCCAAGACCTCGGGCTCCAAGGGCTTCCACGTCTACGCCCGCATCGAGCCGAACTGGCCATACCGGCAGGTACGCCTGGCGGCGGAGACGATTGCGCGCGAAGTCGAAAGGCGCGCACCGGATTTGGCGACGAGCCGGTGGTGGAAGGAAGAACGCGAGGGCGTCTTCGTCGACTTCAACCAAAACGCCAAGGACCGGACGGTCGCGTCGGCCTACTCGGTGCGTTCGCGGCCGGACGCGCGGGTCTCGACGCCGCTGCGGTGGGACGAGGTGCCCGGATGCCGACCGGAGGCGTTCACCGTCGCCACGGTGCCGGAGCGCTACGCCGACATCGGCGACCCGTGGGAGGGAATGGACGACGCCGCGGGCGGCCTCGAGGGGTTGCTCGCGCTTGCCAAGGAGTTGGGTCCTGCGGAGAAGGCGCCGAAGGGCGCACGCCGCGACGGCGGCGGAGCCGGCCAGCGAGTATCCACGAAGCCGCTCATCGAGATCGCCAGGACCAAGACCAAGGACGAAGCGATGGCCGCCCTCGAGACGTGGAAGGCGAAGTACGCGTCCGCCGCCGACCGGCTGACACCGGTCGACGTCCTCGTCGACGGCATGCGGGGGCCCAGTTCGATCTGGTATCGCGTCAGGATCAACCTGCAGCACGTGCCCGAAGACCAACGGCCAGCGCAGGAGTCACTCATCGCCGACTACTCCCCCTGGGAGGGCTACACGGGTAACCAGGGTGCCCGGAACTGACCGCTTTCCGGCACGGTTTGCTGTCAGGCCCTCGCGGAAGTCTTAACGATGTTTTAGGACTTACTCCCCGGTACCTTATTTTGGCCCCTTACCTTGGGATTCAAGTCGAAGTGACGGCGACGCCGCCAACGCATCGGCAACTACCGAAGGGAGGCAGTGCCATGATCGCAACGAGCACCAGCTCAGCAACGAATTCCCGCTTCCGCTATGGAAATCCGTCGGTCGAGTGCAACGGCGCCGAGCTCCACAAGCAGTGCCGTCAGCTGGCCACCGTCCTCACCATCACCGGATCCGTCGACGAGGTGAACGTCGGCCAGGTGGTCGCCCAGGCCAAGGGCTGCATCATTGCCGAGAAGCCCTTCGTCTTAGATCTCAGCGGCGTTACCTCCTTCGCTGCCCAGGGCATCGAACTGCTCGACGCCATCGACGAGGCCTGCTACGCCGCGGGTGACGAATGGTCACTCGTCATCAGCCAGGCGGTCTCGCGCACGCTGCGGCTGTGCGGGGTGGACGATGTCTTCCCGGCCACGCCGTCGGTTCCCGATGCGCTGCACCACTTCTCGGACGTTGCGGGCGAACGCCGGCGCATCCTCCCCATCCTCACCAAGTCCGCCTGAGCGAAAGGAATCACGACATGCTGATCGACGTTCGCTGGCTACGCTTTCTCCTGCAGCGCCACCACAGGGCCACCTTGGCTCAGCCCGCCCGCTAACCGCGGCCTTCCTCTTCATGGGAAATGCCCACCTCCGAGCATCGCTCGGGGGTGGGCATTTTCGTTGGGCGGGCTTCTAGCAGTCGCCAAAGTGGAGCAGTCCGAGCGGTCCGGTGACGCACGCGCCACCCGGATAGCCGTAGCCGCCGTAGTACGCCGGTGGTGGCGGGGGACCCCAGCCTCGCCCGCGATCCCACCCGGGACCGCCGCCACCCCAGGGGCCCGGGCCGTGACCCCAACCGCGGTCCTGCGCCCACGCCGAATGCGTCGCGACGGGGGACGGCGCGGCGTTGGCGACGCCCGACCCCATTCCCAGCGCTGCGACGCCGATGGCTCCTGCGATGGCGGCGCCCGCGGCGATGGCCTTCACGTCGATCATCTGAACCTCAATCCAAAACCGTTGTGCGATAACGGAAGCGACAATTAATTATGCCGTCTTCCTAATTCTGGACAGTACGCCTCCACCCTCGTGGAAACGCCGTGCCGGGCCTGTGCAACTTCTCACCCTCCGTGGCGGAATACCTCGAGGTCGGAGCGCGCCGCACCCTGCGTCATTTCGGCGTTTTGTGGGTATGACGGCACAGCACCACCGAGACGACGACGTCATCACAGGCTGGAGGACCACGCATGGGTTCGACCGAGGGCACCAAGGGTTCGGCGGAGGCCCGAGAGAAGGCACCCGGCCAGCTGACGGGGGCGGTGGTGATCGTCGCGTTGGTGTCGGCGGTGTCAGGCATGCTCTACGGCTACGACACGGGCATCATCTCCGGAGCCCTGCTGCAGATCACCAAGGACTTCGGCATCGAAGAGGCCTGGAAACAGGTGATCGCCGCGAGCATCCTGCTTGGTGCCGTCATCGGCGCACTCACCTGTAGCTACCTGTCCGACAGACGCGGCCGCAAGGGCACCTTGGTGATGCTCGCCGTCGTCTTCGCCGTCGGCTCGATCTGGTGTGCGTTGGCGCCCAACCCCGTGCTGCTTTCGGTCGGACGGCTCGTCCTCGGCTTCGCCGTCGGCGGTGCCACCCAGACCGCCCCGATGTACGTCGCCGAGCTCGCACCGCCGAAGTATCGCGGTCGTCTGGTGCTGTGCTTCCAAATCGCAATCGGCGTCGGCATCGTGATCGCGACCATCGTCGGCGCCTCGGAGTCGATTCCGTGGCGGTGGTCGATTGGAGCTGCGGCCGTCCCCGCCGCGCTGATGTTGGTTCTGCTGCTGCGGCTTCCGGAGAGCCCGCGCTGGCTGGTCAAGCGTGACCAGGGCGACGAGGCACGGAGCGTGCTCGAGCGGGTCCGACCGTCGGACTACGACGTCGACGGGGAGCTCGACGAGATGGCCGAGCTGGCCCACGAGGAGAAGACGGCCAAGACCCGCGGCTGGCCGGGACTGCGCGCAGCGTGGGTGCGACCTGCGTTGATACTGGGCTGCGGAATCGCGATCTTCACCCAGCTCAGCGGCATCGAGATGATCATCTATTACTCGCCGACGATCTTGACCGACAACGGCTTCTCGGAATCGGTCGCGCTGGAGGTGTCGGTCGCCCTCGGCGTGAGCTATTTGGTGGCTCAGCTCGTCGGGCTGGCGATCATCGACAAGGTGGGCAGGCGCCGGCTGACCCTCATCATGATTCCCGGTGCGGCGGTCAGCTTGTTCGTTCTCGGGTGGCTGTTCGTCTCCGGTAACAGCGGACGCGAATCCACCCCGTTCATCATCGCCTGCCTGGTCGTGTTCATGCTCTTCAACGCCGGTGGGTTGCAGCTCATGGGCTGGTTGACCGGCTCGGAGACCTACCCGCTCGCGGTGCGGCCGGCAGGTACGGCGGTGCAGTCCGCGGCCCTGTGGGGCACGAATCTGCTGATCACCTTGACGCTGTTGACGCTGATCAGCGGCATCGGTGTCGGGCCGTCGATGTGGCTCTACGGGTTGTTCAACGTCGCAGCCTGGGTCTTCGTCTACTTCCGCATGCCGGATCTGACCGGACGAAGCTTGGAGGAGATCGAGTCCAAGCTCAGCGCCGGCAAGTTCACGCCTGCGGACTTTGCGCGCGGCTGACACGGGCACACCACGGGTTGGGCGAATCGACAGGTTTGGCAAAGGTTGACGTGCGGGTAAATAGCCTGCGTGATCGAACCCGACGACTTCGCGGTCAGCCCGGCCCGGGAGAGCAAACCCATGTTCACACCGCCGGTCGGCGACCCGTCACTGGAACTCTTCGGACACGGCTGGTCGCCGACCAAGGCCGTCTCGGTCGACGTCGGCTCCTACCGGGGCAGACACCGCGCCGAGAACTAGCGCAGCTTCGCCGCCAGGTAGGGCGCCGTCCTGCTGTCCGCCGCGCCGGCGACGTGCTCAGGCGTCCCCGCCGCGACCACCCGGCCGCCGGCGTCGCCTGCGCCCGGACCCAGGTCGATCACCCAGTCCGCTCCCGCCACCACGCCCATGTCGTGTTCGGCGACGACAACGGTGTTTCCCGCCTCGACCAGCAGGTGCAGTTGGCGCTCCAACAATTCGACGTCGGCCGGATGCAGACCCGTCGTCGGCTCGTCGAGTACGTAGAAGGTGTGTCCGCGGCGGGACCGCTGCAACTCCGACGCCAACTTGATGCGCTGCGCCTCCCCGCCCGACAATTCGGTGGCGGGCTGCCCGAGTCGCAGGTAGCCCAGTCCGACGTCTCGCAGCGTGGCGAGACTCCTTGCCGCGGCGGGCACGTCGGCGAGGAACTCCGCGGCCTCGTCCACGGTCATCGCCAAAACGTCGGCGATGGTGCGGTCGTGATAGCGCACCGTCAACGTCTCCTCGGAGTACCTGGCGCCGTGGCAGGTGGGGCACGGCGCGTAAGTGCCTGGGAGGAAGAGTAATTCGACCGCGACGAACCCCTCGCCCTGACAGGTCGGACACCGCCCCTCGACCACGTTGAACGAGAAGCGCCCCGCGCTCCAGCCGCGCTTTCGCGCCTCGTCGGTGGCCGCGAACGCCTTGCGGACGGCGTCGAACATGCCGGTGTAGGTGGCGAGGTTCGACCGTGGCGTGCGGCCAATGGGCTTTTGGTCGACGATCACCAACCGGTCGACCACCTCCACGCCCTCGACGGTCACCCCGACGCTGGCGTCCACGTCGACGTCGGCAACCCCGGCGTCGACGTCGGCGGGATCGGCGTCCTCGGCCTCGGCGGTGCTGGCGGCCCCCAGATGCCGGGCGACGACGTCACCCACCACCTTGCAGACCAGGGTTGACTTGCCAGATCCGGACACCCCGGTGACGGCGGTGAACACCCCTAGCGGGATCTCCACCTCGAGGTCGCGCAGGTTGTGGAAGCACACGCCGCGAAGGCGCAGGGTCTGCGTCGCCACCCGCTTGGCTCGCGGCTCGGACACCCCGCCGCCGAACAGGTACCGCCGCGTCACCGACGTCGTCACGTCGGCCAGGCCAGGCACCGGACCGCTGTAGAGCACCTCACCGCCGAGCTCGCCCGCACCGGGTCCGACGTCGACGATCCAGTCGGCGCGCCGGACGACGTCCATGTCGTGTTCGACGACGAAGAGTGAATTGCCCGCTCGCCGAAGACGATCCAGCACGTTGAGCAACGGCTCGGCGTCGGCGGGATGCAGCCCGGCCGACGGTTCGTCGAGCACGTAGAGAACCCCGAACAGCCCGGCCCGCAACTGAGTCGCCAACCGAAGCCGTTGCAGCTCACCGGGTGACACGGTCGGCGTCCGCCGGTTGAGGCTGAGATACCCGAGGCCGAGGTCGACGAGCACCTGAATGCGCGCGACGAGATCGGCCGCGATCATCGTGGCCACCTCGGTGAACTCGCCAGACTCGATGGACTCGTAGGCCGCCTCGAAGTCGACGCGGTTGGCCGCGGGCGCAAGCGCCGCCGCCAGATCGGTCAGCGGCAGCGCCACGAGCTCGGCGATCGTCTTCCCGGCGAAGGTGACGCCGAGCGCCTCCGGCCGCAACCCCGAGCCGCCGCATACCGGGCATTCGACGGAGTCGACGAACTGCAACACCCGCCTGCGCATCATCGCGCTCTGCGAGTTGGCCAGCGTGTGCCGCACGTGGCGCTCGGCGCTGGAGAACGTGCCGTTGTAGAAGTAGTCGGCGGTCACCGCGGCACGGTTCGGATGGATCTCCACGGTCGGCTGGTCGTCGGTGAACAGAATCCAGTCACGCTTGCGCTTGGGCAGCTTCTTCCACGGCACGTCGATGTCGTGGCCGAGCGTGATCAGGATGTCGCGCAGGTTCTGGCCCTGCCACGCCCCCGGCCAGGCCGCGACGGCGCCCTCTCGGATCGTCAACGTCGGGTCGGGGACCAACGTCTCCTCGGTGACGCGATGAATTCGACCAAGCCCGTGGCACTCCGGGCACGCCCCGATCGCGGTGTTCGGCGAGAACGAGTCGGAGTCCAGCCGGATGGTGGCGCCGGGCGGGTAGGTGCCGGCCCGGGAGTAGAGCATCCGGAGCAGGTTCGACAGCGTCGTCACGGTGCCGACCGTCGACCGTGAGGTGCCCGCGCCGCGGCGCTGCTGCAGCGCCACCGCGGGGGGCAGACCGGTGATGTCGTCGACCTTCGGGGCTCCGGCGGGCAACAGCAGTCGGCGGGCATAGGGCGCGACGGATTCGAAGTACCGGCGCTGCGCCTCGGCGTAGACCGTACCGAAGGCCAACGACGACTTACCCGACCCCGACACCCCGGTGAACGCGACGAACGCGTCACGTGGTGCGGCCACGTCGACGGTCCTCAGATTGTGGACCTGCGATCCGACGACGCGGACGAAGGGATCGACGTCTTCGGGTGGCGTTGACACGACGTCAGTGTGGGCGCAGCCTCCACGAGTATCAAATGCCGCACGGACTGGTTGACGAAAGGGCCACTGCCACAACGGCACTGATCTTGATGAATTTTTCCGAGCTCGCCCCGGAGACACCGCGCCGGTGGCAGGCTCGGGCAATGGCATTCAAACTGACCTACTCCGACGGGCAAGAGACCGACTACGACGACGACACGGCATGGGAGGTCGACGACGGCGTCCTCAAGATGGGGCGCCGCGAGGGCGAGTGGTCCGTCCTCGTCTCACCCAGCCACTGGGCCGTGCTCGAAGTGGGCGGAAACCGGCCGAAGGATCGCGACGACATCGACGAGAAGGACACAGCCGAGAAGGACACGGCCGACGAGGACTCCGACGACGAGAAGAAGGACAAGGACGGCGACTGACCTGCGGGGACGCCTGCTCGCCGGCAGTCAGGTTTGAGCGAGGCGACAGCGGGAACGCCGCCTTGACCGGGAAACCGCGTGAAGGAGGAGTGATGACCGCAGGCTCGACGCCGACCGACAGTGCCTCCACCGGCGAACTGATCACCCAGCTGGCGGCACAGACGTCGCGACTCGTCCGCGACGAGATTCGGCTGGCACAGAAGGAGTTTCAGGAGTCGGCCAAGCATGCCGGCATCGGTGCCGGATTGTTCAGCGTCGCAGGCGCATTCGCCGTCTTCGGTGTCGCGACGCTCATTGCGGCTGCCGTGGCCGCCCTCGCCCTCGTCCTCCCCGTGTGGGCGGCCGCCCTCATCGTCGGGGCCGTGCTGCTCGCCGTCGGCGGTATCGCCGCGCTGACGGGCAAGCGACAGGTGCAAGAGGCGTCACCGGTCCCGCAACGAACGGTCGCGAACGTTAAGGACGACATCCGCGAAGTGAAGGACGCCACCCATGACCGCACCTGACCCCACTCCGCCCGAACCGGGGCCGGACGCAAGCCTCGATGATCTGCAGGCCGACATCGAGGAGACCCGGGAAGACCTCGGCGAGACGGCGCAAGCGTTGACCCACAAGCTCGACGTCAAGGCGAGGGCAGGCGACGCGGTCGCCGAGGCCAAGGAGAAGGTCGTGGAGACAACCACCACGTCCGACGGCTCGGTCAAACCCGCGCTTCCGGTCACCGCCATCGCCGTCGCCGCACTCGTCGTCGGCGTCTTCTTCTGGCGTCGGAGCAGGCGATGAGCCCCGCCGCGCCGTCGGCCACCGCGAAGATCCTCTACCGCCCGGTGGGTCTGGTCAGCTCGATTCTTGGTGGGCTGGTGGCCAGCGCCATCTTCAAGCAGATCTGGAAGCGGGCCAGCCCCGGCGACAAGCCGGATCCGCCGACGGCGTTGCAAACCGAGTATCCGTTCAAGGAGATCTTGGTGGCGGCCGCCGTGCAGGGTGTCGTGTATTCACTGGTCAAGACCGTGATCGACCGGCAGGGGGCGCGGGCCTTCGAGCGGTGGACCGGCGAGTGGCCAGGTAGCTGACTCGGTCCCAGCAGACGAGAAGTAGATCCACAGCTTGACCGGTGGTCGTCGTGCCACCATCGCACCATGTCGACGACCAACGCTGCCTTCGCGGTCATCCCGCACGGCGGGCCCGCGATCGCGGTGTTCGTAGGGTCGATCTTCTTCGCCGTCATCGCGGCCGTCGTCGCGATGGAGACAAAGCGCGCAGCCGTCGGCTGGGCGGTGGCCTCGTTCGTCGTGAGCGCGGTGGTGCTGAGCGCAGGCGTCGACGTCGCGGTGCACTGAGCGTCGAGTGAGATCGATCACCGGCGAGGAAACGACGCGTCGACGACTGCGCCGCTCCGGGGCCTGGCGGCCCGAACGACAAGCCTCCTCACAGTAAGCGTCCAGGAATATTTAGTTTCGCTAACGTAGTTTTCGGCAGTGGAGCCGACGACGGCACTCGTTGGCGATACGACCACCTGGAATTTTGAGGAGACCCCAATGTCAACTCCCACCACTGCCCGCGAAGTGCGCCTCTCCCGTCGGTTCGACGAGTTGACCTCGCGGTCGGGTTCCGGCGATCCGCAACTCGTTGCGGCCCAACCCGATCCGGCGGTCACCGCCGCCATGCAGGGTCCCGACGAGATGCTCGCCGACGTGATCCGCATCGCGATGACCGGCTACGCCGACCGACCCGCACTCGGCCAGCGTGCCGTCGAGTTCGTCCCCGACGAGTCGGGCCGCACGGTGGCCTCACTGCAGCCCCGATTCGAGACCCTCACCTACCGCGAGACGTGGCAGCGGGTCCGTGCGCTGGCCGACGCGCTGGCCGGAAACCCCGTCGAGCCGGGCGACCGCGTCGCAACCCTGGGATTCACCAGCGCCGACTACGCCGTCGTCGACATGGCGCTGCCCCTGACGGGCGCGGTGTCCGTCCCGCTGCAGACCAGTGCGCCCGTCGCCCAGCTGCATCCGATCATGGTCGAGACCACTCCCGTGGTGATCCTCTCGAGCATGGACCACCTCGACGACGCGGTCGAGCTCGCACTCACCGCCCACGCGCCGCAGCGCCTGGTGGTGTTCGACTACCACCCCCAAGTCGACGACCACCGCGAGGCACTGGAGTCCGCCGCCACCCGACTCGCCGACCTGAAGGTCGACGTCACCACGCTCCAGGACGTCGTCGAGGGCGGCGCCAAGCACTCCGCCGCGACAGAGACCCGCACGGGCGACGCCGACGCCCTTCGACTGCTGATCTACACCTCTGGCAGCACCGGTGCACCCAAGGGGGCGATGTACACCGACCGCCTGATGGCGAACTGCTGGCGGGGCTGGTTCAGCCCCGAGTGGGACACCGAGAACAAGCTGCCCGCCATCAGCCTGAGCTTCATGCCCATCAGCCACGTCATGGGCCGCGTGATCCTCTACTCGACGCTGGGCGCGGGCGGCACGGCCTACTTCGCCGCCAAGAGCGACCTGTCCACACTGCTCGAGGACCTCTCGCTGGTACGTCCGACCAAGCTCGACTTCGTCCCCCGGATCTGGGAAATGCTGTTCCAGGAAGTCCAAAGCGAGACCGACCGCCGGGCCGGCGGCCTCGACGGCGCCGACCGGGCCGCCGTCGAGCAGGAGGTCATGGCCGAGCAGCGCACGAGTCTCGTTGGTGGACGCCAGTTCTCGGCGATCACCGGCTCGGCGCCGATCTCACCCGAGCTGCATTCCTGGATCGAGGACTTCGTCGACGTCCACGTACAGGACGGTTACGGCTCCACCGAGGCCGGCGTCGTGCTCGTCGACGGCGCGATCCGACGGCCACCGGTCGTCGACTACAAGCTGGTTGACGTCCCCGAGCTCGGCTACTTCGCCACCGATCGCCCCCACCCCCGTGGTGAGCTGTGGGTCAAGACGGCCGACGTCATCCCCGGCTACTACAAGCGACCCGACGTGACCGCCGAGCTCTTCGACACCGACGGCTGGTACCACACCGGTGACGTCTTCGCGGAGACCGCGCCCGAGCATCTGTCCTACGTCGACCGCCGCAACAACGTGCTCAAGCTCTCGCAGGGCGAGTTCGTCACCGTCTCCAAACTCGAAGCGGCCTACGGCGGTCATCCATCGGTCCGCCAGATCTTCGTCTACGGCAACAGCTCTCGCTCATATCTGCTGGCGGTGGTCGTGCCGACCGACGACGTGCTCGCCAGCGTCGGTGGTGACGTCACCGCGGTGAAGTCGGTGCTGGCCGAGGCGCTGCAGAGCGTCGCAAGGGAGTCCGGGCTGCAGGGCTACGAGATTCCCCGCGACTTCCTCGTGGAGACAACACCGTTCACGCTGGAGAACGGACTGCTCACGGGCATCCGCAAGCTCGCGCGTCCAAAGCTCAAGGAGTTCTACGCCGAACGGCTCGAGCAGTTGTACGTGGACCTCGCCGACGGTCAGGCCGACGTGCTGCGCTCCCTGCGGCGCGACGGTGCCCAGCGCCCCGTTGCGGAGACCGTAAGCCGCGCCGCGAGCGCACTGCTCGGGACCGCTGCCACCGACGTGTCGCCAGACTCGGCGTTCACCGATCTCGGTGGGGATTCGTTGTCTGCGTTGACCTTTGCCAACCTGCTGCACGAAATCTTCGAGGTCGACGTACCCGTCGGCGTGATCGTGAGTCCGGCCAGCGACCTCGCGTCGATCGCCGCCTACGTCGAAGCGCAGCTGGCCGGCGGCACCAAGCGACCGACGTATGACGCGGTCCACGGCCGCGACGCGGTCGAGGTGCACGCCCGCGATCTGACGTTGGAGAAGTTCGTCGACGAGGCCACCATCGCCGCGGCGCCGTCGTTGCCCAAGCCGTCAGGCGAAGTGCGCACGGTGCTGCTCACCGGTGCCACCGGCTTCCTCGGCCGCTACCTGGCCCTGGACTGGCTTGAGCGGATGGATCTCGTCGACGGCAAGGTCATCTGCCTGGTGCGGGCCAAGTCCGACGACGACGCGCGGGCCCGACTCGACGCGACGTTCGACAGCGGGGATCCAAAGCTGTTGCAGCACTACCGCTCCCTGTCCGACCACCTCGAGGTGATCGCCGGCGACAAGGGCGACGCGAATCTCGGCTTGTCGCAGACGACGTGGCAGCGGTTGGCCGACACCGTCGACCTGATCGTCGACCCGGCCGCCCTGGTCAACCACGTGCTGCCCTACAGCCAGCTGTTCGGGCCTAACGTGGTCGGCACCGCCGAGCTGATCCGCATCGCCATGACCACCCGCATCAAGCCGTTCGTCTACATCTCGACGATCGGCGTCGGGGACGGCATCGAGCCGGGTCACTTCGTCGAAGAGACCGACATCCGGCAGATGAGCGCGGCGCGAAATGTCAACGACGACTACGCAAATGGCTACGGGAACAGCAAGTGGGCAGGCGAGGTGCTGCTGCGTGAGGCGCACGACCTGTGCGGTCTGCCGGTCTCGGTGTTCCGGTGCGACATGATCATGGCCGACACCACCTATGCGGGTCAGCTGAACGTGCCGGACATGTTCACCCGGATGATGCTGAGTGTGGTGGCGACCGGCGTGGCCCCGGCGTCGTTCTACGAATTGGACGGCGGCGGAAGTCGGCAGCGCTCGCACTTCGACGGCCTGCCCGTCGAATTCATCGCCGACGCGGTCGACACGATCAGTGCCCACGTCACCGGATTCGAGACGTTCCACGTCATGAACCCCCACGACGACGGCATCAGCATGGACACCTTCGTGGACTGGCTGGCCGAGGCCGGCCACCCGATCGTCCGGATCCCCGGCTACGCCGACTGGTTGGCCCGGTTCGAAACGGCGTTGCGGGCCCTGCCGGAGAGGCAGCGTCAGGCGTCGCTGTTGCCGCTACTGCACAACTACGGGCGACCGCAGCTTCCGGTGAACGGATCCATGGCGCCGGTGGACCACTTCCGCACGGCAGTGCAGGAAGCCAAGATTGGTCCCGACAAGGACATCCCCCACCTGACGGCACCGGTCATCGACAAGTACGCCACCGACCTGAAGCTGCTCGGGCTTCTCTAATCGGTCACACGAACATGCCCACCTCTGAGCGACTTTGCTCGGAGGTGGGCATTCGTGTCGGTGGCCGCGCTACGACGGCCCCGGATTACTCAGTCGATCAGTAGTTGTTGCAGCTGGTCGCCACGGACATGATCAGCCCGTTGAACTGAGCCGCCTGCGGGAAGCTACGAACGAAGTTGATCTTCTGCTGGCGCTCGGGCGACCCGGGAGGCGAGGCGACCAGACCCTGCAGGAACCCGTTTGCCGCCGGATCCTTCTGCAGCGCGGCGGTCGCCACGGGATCCTGAGCCTGGGCCGCGGCGATCACCTGGGGGTAGGTGCACGTCGAGTTGAGGATCACGGCGTCACCGGGGGCTGCCGAAGCAATTCCGCTTCCCGCCATTGCGGCGAGAGCCAAACCACCCAAACCAGCGGCCATCTTCGTTGAAAAAGTCATTTCGTCCACCTTCCGACACGTGTATACGACGGCATCATCGAAGTGTCGTCACGAGTTTAACCGTCGGCGACGGCGTCCGCGTTACATCTTCTCCGAGGGCAAAATCCGCACTTCGTCGAGCGGACACCGACTTGGTTAGCCACGGTAGCTATTTTGCCGCAAATGGTCCGCGCTAAACCCGTTCCGACGGGCAGTCGAGTACTCGGCGGGCCGGCCGCCCCGAATTCGCTAACTTCCTTGGCCGTCGGCCAACGAATCAGCCCAGGTCATCGCGGCATCGGAACCGAACAGTCCCGGCAGCCCGCCGGAGTGCAGAAACACGGTCGATTGACCGGGGCGCACGTCGCCGTCGCGCACCGCCGCGACGAGCCCTGCGAGCGCTCGGCCGGTGTAGACGGGATCGAGGATCAGCCCCTCCGTGCGCGCCGCCAGCAGCAGGGCGTCCTTCACCGATTCGGTGAACGCCGAATAGCCCGCACCCACCTGGTCGGTGCGCAGCCGCAGCGCAGGGGCGGCGTCACCGCTTGGACCACCAAGCCCGACGACGAGGTCCCCGATCCGCGCCTCGGGATCGGGCACTGCCCCCGTGTGCACGCCAAGCACGCGGTCGGCGCCAAGGGCATGGGTCAAACCGGCCGCGGTACCCCCGGAGCCCACCGCCACCACCACCTGCGCCAGCTCCGGCAGCTGGGCGAGCAGTTCGTGGCCGGCGTCGACGTATCCGCGGGCCCCGACCGCGTTCGATCCGCCAAATGGAATCTGCCTGGCGACGCGGCCATCCGCGGTCAGCTGCGCGGTGATCCGTGCCGCGTGGCGCTCCAACTCCCCCGAGTCCACGTCGCCCGCCCACACGATCCGCGCGCCGAGCATCGCGTCCAAGGCCAAGTTCCCGGTGGCGACGCCGCCGGTTCCGGCCAGCACCAGAACCACGTCGAGGCCGAGCCGAGCCCCCGCAGCGGCGGTGAGCCGGGCATGGTTGCTCTGCGCCGCGCCGGTGGTGACCAGAGTGGTTGCGCCTGCGGCGAGCGCGGCGGCCACCGTGTACTGCAGCTTGCGCACCTTGTTGCCACCACCGCCAGGCCCCAAGAGGTCGTCGCGCTTGACCCAGAGATCGTCCGGGCCGAGCCCGATGGCCGCGGCCAGCCGTGGCGCCGCCTCGAGCGGTGTCGGAAGCGTGCTGAGGGCAACGGACTCTCGATCGGTCACCCGAGGATTCTCCATCCCCGTCACCGACGGCGTCGCAGCGAGAAGAGCTCGGCCGAGATCCGTCCGTCGGCGATCAATTCCCCGATGAGGTCGGACTGGTGTTCGGCCTGCTGCCATGCGCGCGCGTCGCCGTGACGGGCGGTCAGCTCGGCCGTCACCGCGTCGACGCGGCGGCTCCACTCCCCTGGGACCGCGTCGAGTTGATCCGTACCGCACGCGTCGTCGACGCGAAGGCCCGCCTCGTCCACCAGCCGGTGAAACGCGTCCATGGTCGGAAAGTGGTTGCCATCGGGCACCTCCGCCTCCCCGAGGGGCTCTGCGGCGACGAGCACCAAGAGGCCGATCCGACCGGGCGTGCGCGTCACCCGCACCAGTTCGTGCAACAGCTCCAGCTGCGCCTCGGTCGTGCACAGCACCCCCAACGCCCATGCCGCGTCGACCGAGCCGTCGGCCACCGGCAGGGCGGCGGCATCTGCGCGAACCACCGGATGGGCGAACAGGGTCTGCGCCGCGCGGCAGGCACCCGCCTCGGGCTCGACCAACAGCGGCCGCACCTCAGTTCGCCGAGCGGCGTACGCGGCGGGCCCTCCCACGCCTGCGCCACAGTCCACCAGTGTCTCTCCCGATGCGAGGTCGAGCCGCGCGACCAACCAGTCGAGCGCGGCGGGGCTGCCGCTGCCGCGACAAGCGGCCGGAACGTGATGGTCGGGGCCTAGCTGCACCGCGACGTCGGCGGTCCACTCGGCGACCGTGTCGAATTCGGCGGACATGGCGTCACTCATCGGCCGAGCTCCCTCCGGATGCGAGCGCCGACCTCGGCCTTGATCTCGGCCCCAAAGCGGGTGCCGCGGGCCGTGGCCGAACCCGAAAGGTTGACTCCGTCGACGCCGTCGATCGAGAGCAGATTCCGCGCCTCGGTCACGGCGGCCTCGATACCCGCCTCGACGGGATCGTCCGCGGCGAGGACGTCGTCCACGACGCGCTCGTCGAGTTCCAGCCCCGGCAGGCCTTGCAACACCGCGGCCGAGACGACGTCGGTGAACACCGCGACGCCGGCCACCACCGGCATCGTCAGGCCGGCCGCTCGGGCCGCGGCCACGAACTCCTGCGCCACCGACGGTGACGGCACGTGGTTGAGTACCGCCAGACTGGCTCCGGCGCGCTGTTTGTAGACCAGGCGCAGGGGACGTGCGGACACCGGCGGCGCCGTTGGCGTCTCGGGTACGGCCGCCACCATGCCGAGGGAATCGGCCAACGCCACCAGCCGAGGTCCGTCCAGGTCGAAGGTCTGCGTGACGTCCGGGCGCACGTCGTAGCCGCGGCCGTCGCCGGTGACACAGAAGACCGTGCGCACGCCGACGTGTGCCAGCCCGCGCAGTTCCTGCTCGAGCACTATGCGGTTTCGGTCCCGGCACGACAACGTAATCCACGGCGTCACACCGGTTTCCAGGAGAAGACCACCCATGATCGTCGGCGGGAAGTCGGGGCGATTCTGGTGCTCGCCGACCAGCACGGCGTCACACGACCTCGCCAGAATCCCCGCGGTGGCCACGACGTCCGCGGCGTCGAACGGACTGCAGCTGAAGTCGCCGAGGATCAGTGGCGCCGGCACCGGGATCGGCTCCGCGACGGCTCCCGACCAGGGTACCGCGTCGTCGAATACGCATGGGGCGGGCAGCATTTCACATTGCCCGTCGAGCCTGACCCCACCGCAAGGCCCGAATTCCATTCGCTTGGGACAACTCTCGACCGTCGGACGGGCCGTCACGTCACGGCTTGAGCATGATCTTGACGGCGTTGTCCTGCTTCTTCTGGAAGATCTCGT
The DNA here is from genome assembly GCF_002043095.1 of Mycobacterium sp. AT1. Taxonomy (GTDB): domain Bacteria; phylum Actinomycetota; class Actinomycetes; order Mycobacteriales; family Mycobacteriaceae; genus Mycobacterium. Next base: position 38,981 of record NZ_MVOC01000044.1, read on the forward strand.
ACGCGTGGGGAGCGTCGTCGAGCGGCAGCACGTGGCTGGCGAAGTCGTCGACGCCCAGCGGGTCGTCGTCGCCGAGCAGCGGCATGATGTCGTCGACCCACCGCTTGACGTTGGCCTGGCCCATCTTGAGCTGAACCTGCTTGTCGAACATCGTCAGCATCGGCATCGGGTCCGCCACACCGCCGTACACGCCGATGACCGAGATGTTCCCGCCGCGCCGCACGACGTCGATGGCGGAGTACAGGGCTCCGAGGCGGTCCAGGCCCGCCTTCTTCATGAACGGCTTGGCCAGTGCGTCGGGAAGCAGTCCCGTCACCTGCTGGGCGATCTTGGTGACCGGCGAGCCGTGTGCCTCCATGCCGACCGCGTCGATCACCGAATCGGTGCCCCGACCGTCGGTCATCGAGCGGATCGCGTCGCCGACGGCGAAGTCGATCTCGTTGAGGTTGACGGTGCGGATGCCGCGGGCAGCGGTGCGCGCGAGGCGTTCCGGAACCAGGTCAACGCCGATGACCTCGTACCCGAGATGATGCGCGATGCGCGCGGCCATGTCGCCGATGGGGCCGAGCCCGAGCACCGCGACGGTGCCGCCGTCGGGAATGTCGGCGTACTGCACCGCCTGCCACGCGGTGGGCAGCACGTCGGAGAGGTAGACGAAGCGCGAATCCGGCGGGCCGTCGGGCACCTTGATGTGGGTGAACTGGGCCTGGGGCACCCGCAGCAACTCAGCCTGCCCGCCGGGAACGGCGCCGTAGAGCTCGGAGAACCCGAACAGGGCTGCGCCCATCCCCTGATCTCGAACCTGGGTGGTCTCGCACTGGGTGTAGAGGTGGGCGTCGCACATGAAGCAGTGACCGCACGAGATCTGGAACGGAATCACCACCCGGTCGCCAACCGCCAGGTTCGACACGTCCTTGCCGACTTCGCGAACGATGCCCATCGGCTCGTGGCCGAGAATGTCGCCGGGGGTCATGAACGCACCGAGCACCTCGTAGAGGTGCAGGTCGGAGCCACAGATGTTGGTGGACGTGACCTCGATGATCGCGTCGTTGGGTTCCTCGATCCGTGGGTCGGGAACCTGCTCGACCCTCACGTCGCGTTTGCCCTGCCAGGTCACTGCCTTCACCGTGTGCTCCGTCCGCTGTCCGAGTCCGCCTTGCGGAGGGCACGTACCCGCGTCTGGTACGGCAAAACTCGACGGGCCGGGTTGCGGCTGCCTGGCTAGAAGATTCGGAGCGGGTTACTCGGCCTCGAGATCCTCGCTGTCGACGAACAGCAGATTGTCGTCGTCCAGCATGACCGCCCAGCGGCGCGCGGGTCCGGCGATGAGGTTGCCGCCGATTTCGACCGGGATGCCGATGGATTCGCCGAAGTCGTCGACGATCACCCCGTGCGCCTCGCGGTCGGAGCTGGGAAACACTCGGACCCGCGTGGTAATGCCGACGCCTGCAGGCGCGTCACCGCCGCCGCTGGCTGCGACTTCACTCATCATCGTTCCCCCGTCTGTCAAAGTTTCCCCGACGGTTCACATTCTCGACCAACCGAGGACGCGCCGACAACACTTCGGCCGATATGACGTGTTCGTCACGTCGAACCGGCTTGGGTCACCCGGGGTCCGGGGGCGCCTGACGAGGAGCGCCCTTGAGGGCTTGATGCCAAAACCGCCAAGGGCTTGAGGGGATCGCAGGCCGGCCTGCGTTACCTCTCCGCGTCCAAAGCTACACCGTCACCTGCAGACTCGTTTGTTAGCTGGCGCCACGGTCGACGCCGAGTTCTCGCAATCGCGCTCGATAGGCGTCGACGTTCGCGAGCTTCACGCCCTCGTAGCCACGGACCACGTCCGGGAGTGCGGCGACGGTGACCGCACGGTCGTAGTCCCCGCCGGGCAGCTCGGCTGCCAACTCGGTCACGATGTGTTCGTACTCGTCGCGCAGACGACGCTCCACCCTGCGGACGTGTGCATGGCCGAACGGGTCGAAAACGGTTCCCCGCAACACCTTTCCCTTGGCGAGCACGCGCAGTGCAACGTGACTCCTCGGCCCGAGACCGATCTTCTTCTTCCTCCCGAGAGCCCGAAGCGCGGGTGGGTGCAGCTTGTAGGTCAGCTTCTCCCCGGTGGGGAACTCGGCTTGGACCTGCTCGACGAATCGCGGATCCGTCAGCAGGCGGGCGACCTCGTATTCGTCCTTGTAGGCGGTGAACTTGAAGAGCCCGCGGGCGACGGCTTCGCTGAACTCCGTGCGGTCCGACGCCGCCCGCTCGGCCGTCCACACCTCGTGCATCACGGTGACGTATCGACGAGCCACCCGCTCGCCCTGAAACTCCATCAGATCGGCGGCCCGCCGCGAGACCAGATCGCCCAGCTGCCCGGTGAAGGACGTTCCGGCCAGGACGCGCTCAGGCGGTGGCACCCGCTTGCGCGCCGGCGCGGGAGCAACGGCGTCGCCGAAGCGGGACGGGTCGGCGACGGCGACTCGACCCCAGCGGAAGGCGGCCAGGTTCGCCTCGACCGCGACCCCGTTGACGCGGATGGCTTCCTCGACGCACTCCGCCGGTATCTTGAGCGCTCCACTTTGATGGGCGGCGCCGATCAGCAGGAAGTTCGCCGCCGCCGTGCTGCCGAACAAGGCCTGAGCGGCTGCCAGGGCGTCGAACGAGTGCACGCTGCGAGACACCCGGCCGAGTCGGTTCAGCAGGTATGGCGTCTCGGGATAGGCGACCGACTTGTCGTAGACCATGGCGCCGGTCGGCGTCTTGGACGTCGACGCGACGGAGATCGTCCGGGCGGGGTCGCCGTACTCGAGGTTCTTGCCGTCCACCGCGGCCAGCAGGTCGAAGGCGACGAAGCAGTCCGCGGCCCCCGGCGTGAGCCGGTTGGAGGGTTCGAGCCTGCCTGCGGCGAATCTCAGGTGCGACACGACGGGTCCGGCCTTCTGGCTCAGCCCAATCTGGTCGAGACTCTCCACTTCGTAGCCGGCGCGCAGAGCCGCCGTCGCGAGAACCTGGTTCACGGTGACGATGCCGGTTCCCCCGATGCCTGCGAAGAAGACGTTGTGGGTCGAGGTGATCGGTTCGACGTCGTTGTCGGGCAGCTGTGGCGCGTCGGGCAGCTGTGGCGCGTCGACCCGCCGGGTCCGACGAACCTTCCCGCTCGGCTTTACCTCGACCGTGACGAACGACGGGCAGTCGCCGTCCAGGCAGCTGTAGTCGGTGTTGCACGACGTCTGGTCGATCCGGGTCTTGCGGCCGAGATCGGTGTCGACCGGCTGCACCGACAGACAGTTGGACTTGACCCCGCAGTCGCCGCAGCCCTCGCACACCGCTTCGTTGATGAGAACCCGGGTGGTGCGTGTCGGCAAGGTTCCGCGCTTGCGTTGCCGCCTGGCGTCGGCCGCGCAGTGCTGGTCGTAGATCAGGACGGTGACGCCTTCGACTTCGCGCAGCCGCTTCTGGGCGTCGTCGAGTCGATCGCGGTGCCAGACGGTCGTGCCCTTGGCCATCGCGCGGCGATCGTGACGCTTGGGCTCGTCGGCGCAGACGATGATCTGCTTGACGCCTTCGGCGGTCAGCTTGTGGGTCAGCCGCGCGACGGTGAGCGCACCCTCGGCATTCTGCGCGCCCGTCATGGCGACGACCTCGTTGAAGAGCAGCTTGTAGGTGATGTTGACACCCGCTGCGACGGCGGCCTGCACGGCGAGTTGGCCCGAGTGGAAGAAGGTTCCGTCGCCGATGTTCTGGAATATGTGCGCGACGTCGGTGAACGGAGCCTGGCCGATCCACTGACTGCCCTCACCGCCCATCTGGGTGAGTCCGGTGACGGCGCTGTCCGTGCGGTCCGACATCGTCACCATCGTGTGGCAACCGATCCCGCCACCGGCCAGCGAGCCCTCGGGCACGGCGGTCGACCGGTTGTGCGGGCAGCCGCTGCAGAAGTAGGCCGCACGCTTGGCGGGGAGTACGTCGAGCGTCAAGGCGGGAGGCGGCGGCGTCTTCAGTTCGAGCCGGCCGGCGAAGACGCGACGCAGCGGCGCCAGCAACCGTCCCGCGGTGAGTTCGCCACCCGCGGGGATCAGCGGCCGACCGGCGGCGTCCCGCTTGCCGAGGATGCGCGGTGCGCCCGTCGTGCCGTACAGGATCTCGCGCACCTGCGTCTCGACGAATGCCGTCTTGTCCTCGACGACGAGGATCTCGTCCAATCCGTCGGCGAAGGCCGTGACGGCGTCCGGCCCCAACGGGGTCGGCATGCCGATGCGCAGCAGTCGGATCCCGGCGCGGTGCAGCGCCACGTCGTCGGCGCCGAGATCGGCCAGTGCCTGCCGTACCGCGTCGAACGTCGGTCCCGTGGCGGCGATCCCGACCGTCGCGTCGGGAGGGTCGAGGTCGACGACGTCGAGGTGGTTGGCCGCGCCGTAGGCGCGCACCATCTCGGTGCGCGGCCCGTACAGATCGGCCTCGGCGTCGAGGCTGCTGGAGGGCGCAGCCATCGGTCGCTGCCGGTAGCTGAAAGGCCTTCCCTCCCAATGCACTTCGGGCACCACCACGTCGACGTCGGCAACGCTGCCATCCACCGACCAGGCGCCGTCGGCCACGTCGGCCACGATCTTGAGCGCGACGACGCACCCGGAGGCGCGCGACATCGCCACGCCGTGCATCGCCATCGTGACGACCTCGCGGGCGTTGCGCGGAAACAGCACCGGGATTCCGAGCGCCGCCAGGGACCGTTCGCTGACGGCGGGCACGGTGGAGGACTTCGACGCCGGATCGTCGCCGACGAGAAGCAGCACTCCCCCATGCGGATTGACGCCGTACATGTTGGCGTGCCGCAGCGCGTCGGTGGCGCGGTCCAGGCCGGGCCCCTTGCCGTACCAAACCCCGACGACGCCGTCGTACTTCGGCGGGGAGTGAGCGATGCCTGCCGCCGCCGCGAACGCGGCGAGATCGGCCTGACTGCCCCACACCGAGGTCGCGGCCAACTCTTCGTTGAGACCGGGGACGAAGGTGATGTCGTTGGCGTCCAGCACCTCGGGCATGCCCGCAAGCATCCGGTCGACTCCGCCCAGCGGACTGCCCTGATAGCCGGACACGAACGTCGCCACCCGTCGACCCGCGCGGGTGTCGCGTTCGTGCTGCTCGACCAGCGCCCTGGCGATGGCCTGCACACCGGTCAGCACCACCGCGCCCGAGCCCGATCGGTAGCGGTCGCCCAATTCGTAGGGCTGGCGGTCGATCGGACGGGTGTCGAGGTCCGTCATGGGAGGTCACCACCTTGGCTGTAGTGGGCGTATTGCTGACTCCAGGGAACCATCGGTACGCATAGTGAGCAAGCAGTGCCGACTCTCTTGAGCATGTTGCCCATTATTGGTGAAGTGTGACGTGGAATACTGGGCGACATGACGAAGCTCGATCGCACCGATGCGCGGATGCTCCTGGCGATGTGTGACGCGCCGCGGGCCACCGGCGTCCAGCTGGCCGCCGCGCTCGGCCTTGCCCGCAACACCGTCGCGGCCCGGCTGGCACGGTGGGACGAAGACAAGGTCCTCGCCCCCGTCGACCGATGCGTGTCACCGCGCGATCTCGGCTACCCGTTGAAGGCGTTCATCAGCGCGGTGGTCGACCAGCATCGCCTGGATCAGGTGCTCGTCGAACTGGAGACCATCGCCCAGGTCACCCAGATCACCGGCCTGTCGGGGGCGGCCGACCTGCTGATCGGTGTGGTCGCGACGGACGCCGACGACCTCTACCGGGTCGCCGGGCTGATACTCGGGGTGCCGGGGGTCGAGCGCACCACCATGTCGGTCGCGATGCACGAGGTCGTCGCCTACCGCACCAGGCCACTGCTGGAGGAGCTCGCTAGGCCCTAGCCAGTTTCTCGATTCGCTTGAGCGCCAACGCACACACGGGCAGATACGCCGGCGCCCACAGCGGCACGCCGAACGATGCCCGGCACCCCCGCGAATGCGGCGTCACCACGTGCCGCGTCGCGGGCACACCGGCGACCTTCCACGCCCACACCCGGCCGTCGTCGAATTCGGTGATCTCGAAGGGCAGCGCCACGCCGACCGGAGTCCACACCTTGCCTCGGGATCCGAGTCGCAGCGGACCGGGGTCGTCGAGCTCCGCACGCTGCACCGTTGGTCCCCACTGCGGCCATGCGTCCAGATCGGTCAGTACCCGCCACACCGAATCGACCGGAACGGCCATCGTGCGTGCCGTGCTCAGCATTCGCCTGGGCCGTTCGAGCTCATGGCCCCACTCTTCCCTGGCGTTGGGCCGGTCAAACCGTCAGGCGGCCTGGGCCTCGTACCAGGAGTCCAAGAAGCGGTCGACCCATTCCGCCGAGACGAACTCGCCGAACTGCCGGGGGTTGTCGATCAACTCGTGATCCCATCGGCCGTCGCCGTTTCTGCGGGACATCAGCACCGGCCCGACGAAGATGTTGCCTGCGAAGACGAGGTGGAGTGAGTCGTCGCCGCTGCCCTCGACCTCTAGGTAGTAATTTACGTGTCCCGCCTGCCCCGCGACGCGCCTAAAATTACGAACAGTCGGATGTCTGTCAGGCACCGATTTCACCCCCTTGGCGCCCCAGACTCCGGCATCGAGACGTTGACGTCAACGGTGTTGACATAAGGAGCGCACAGCCGTGGCCGAGTCGAGCAGGCAGCAGGCCGCGGGCAGGCGACGCCGGCGCACCGGCACCGGCACCGAGTTGTCGCGCGAGGCCTACGTCGACGCCGCGGTCAACCTGATCGAGAACCGGGGCGCGTCCGTGCTGAGCGCGCGGACGCTCGCGGCGGCCGTCGGCGCGGACGCCACCGCTCTCTACCGACACTTCACCGGCGTCGACGACGTCGTGCGGGCGGTGGCCGACCGGATGATCGGTCTCGGCCTCGACCGCTGGACACCCGGGCCGGACTGGCTGGAGTCGTTGGCCAGGCTGGCGCGGGTCCTGTTCGCGGTCTACGCACAGGACTTCCCCAGGGCGGGGTTGGCGGTCGCGAGCCGGGCGACCGGTCTGCCCAACGAGATTCGAGCCGTCGAGCTCACCCTTGGGTTGTTGCGGGAGGGCGGTTTCGACGACGAGTCCGCGGCGAAGTGGTTCGGCGCCATCGCCAACTTCGTGCTCGGCCAGGCGATGCTGCAGAGCGCCATCGTCACGCTGCCTGCCGAGATTCAGGACGCCGACAAGGCCTCCTGGCAGACGCTGTCGACCCGGCTGCCGCACGACGAACATCCCCACACCCACGCCGCGGCGCCACACCTCGGCGAGTACATGGTGCAGCCCTCATTCGAAATGGTTCTCGAACTGACACTCAAGGGCCTGGCCGCCTCGGTGCCATAGGGCGACGGGTCCTGCGCTGCGTACTGTCGAGCGATGAGCAACGGTCGGACCAAGGTACTGATCATCGGAGGCGGCTTCGGCGGACTGTTCTGCGCACGCAGCCTCGGCGGCGACGACGTCGACGTGACGCTGCTCGACCGGGCGGCGTGCCACGTCTTCCAACCCCTCCTCTACCAATGCGCGACCGGCACGCTCAGCATCGGCCAGATCAGCAGGTCGCTGCGCGAAGAACTGGCTCGGCACCGCAACGTGACCACCCTTCTCGGCGAGGCCGTGGACCTCGACGCCGACGCCCGCCGCGTCACCGCGCGGCGGCCCGACGCGAGCACGTTCGAACTCGACTACGACGTGTTGGTGGTGGCCGCCGGAATGCGTCAGTCCTATTTCGGGCGCGACGAATTCGCGAAGTGGGCGCCGGGGATGAAGACGCTCGACGACGCCCTGACCATTCGCCGCCGACTCTTCGCCGCGTTCGAGATCGCCGAAACCCTCGCCCCCGGTCCGGAACGCGACGGATGGCTCACCTTCGCCATCGCCGGCGGGGGACCGACCGGAGTCGAACTGGCCGGCCAGATTCGGGAGATGGCGACCCGCGCGTTGGCCAACGAGTTCCACAGCATCGAGCCCGAGGACGCCCGCGTGCTGCTCTTCGACGGCGGTCAGTGCGTCCTCGCCGGCTTCGCGCCGGGTCTGGCCGCCAAGGCCGCCACGATTCTCGAGGACCTCGGGGTGGAGATGCACATGGGCGTGCACGTCACCGACGTCCGTCGGGAAGGCATCACCGTCACCCCCAAGGCCGGCGGACCCAGCGAGGACCACGCCGCACGGACGGTGCTGTGGACCGCAGGGGTGGAGGCGGTGCCGTTCGCCAGGAGGGTCGCCGACGTGCTCGGTGCGACGTCGGATCACGCGGGCCGGATCGCGGTGGAGGCCGACCTGACCGTCCCAGGGCACGGCGAGATCTTCGTCATCGGAGACCTCGTCGGCCGGGACCACCTGCCCGGAGTGGCCGAGAACGCCATGCAGGGCGGCCTACACGTCGCGTCCTGCCTCCGACGTGACCTAAAGGGCAAGCCCCGCAAGCCCTTCCGATATCGCGACCTGGGCTCGGCGGCGTACATCAGCCGAGGCCACGCCCTGCTACAGGCCGGTCCCGTGAAGCTCACTGGCGTATTGGGTTGGCTCGGTTGGGGTTTCATTCACATCGCCTTCCTCACCGGCGTGCAGAACCGGGTCAGCACGGTGGCCACCTGGTTGTCGACGATCGCCCGCGCGCGACGGACGGACCGCACCTTCATGCTCGGCAGCGGCACCACCCCGGAGCAGCCCTACACCTGGGCGGCCTGTGGCCCGGTGACGCACCCGCGGGCCGTCGACCCGTCCTGAGCCGACTCCGTGATTGACGACCGGATGGTCGGGGTATCCCCTGTCCGCAGGTGGCTACCCAGCCGCCCAGGACGGAAGGCTCCGCCGATGAGCGTGGTCGAACGAGGCACGGCACGGTGCCCACGGTGCATGGTTCAGGCCGACTACTCCTTCCAGGAGGGAGACGGCGGCTTCCTGCGCTACGAGGTGTCTTGCCAGCCCTGCGGCTACGTATACGTCGAGGACTGCGCGGCGCCGTCGCTCGACGCACCCGCCGCCTGACCCGATCTCACCCCATCCCGTGTCCACGCGCATCCAATGGCTCATGCTTGACCCATGAGCAAGCTTCGTTGCGGGAACTGACGTGACACTGCAGGAACAGCTGATCGCCGCGGTGGGCGACCGGCGTGGACTCGATGCGGCCGACCAGCTTTGCCTGGCGTGCGTGATGCTGTTCGACGTCGAAGCGGCAGCCATTTCGGCGGTGTACGACGGAATCAACATGGGCACCGTCGGCGTTTCGAGTCCATCGGCGCGTACGTACGACGAGCTGCAGTTCACCTTCGGCGAGGGACCGTGTCTCGACGCCGTCCAGTTCCGGGGGCCCGTCGCGTCCGTCGACCTGGCCCACCGCGACGAGGTGCGCTGGCCGGCCTTTCGGCCCGCCCTGGTGGCGCACACCATCCGCAGCGTCTACGCCGCTCCGGTGGTGGTGGCCGGTGAATACGTCGGCGCGCTCGACCTGTTCCGCACCCTGCCCGGCGATTGGCCTGCCGAGACGTCGGCGGGCGCACTGGTAGCGGCGCAGATGGCGACCGTGCCGTTCATGGATCTACTCGCCGACGACTCGGTGGCGGCGATCAGCGACCCGTCGAGCGACGCGTGGGCGGAGCTGTCCCAGTTCGCGCGGGCAGAGGTCAGCCAGGCCACCGGGATGTTGGTCGCCCAGCTGGACGTCACCCCGTCCCAGGCCTTGGTCCGGCTCAGGGCGCACGCCTACGCCACCGGGCGCAGCGCGACCGAGGTGGCTCGCGACATCATCGAGCGCCGCCTCCGGTTGGACGCCGACTAATGGGGCCGACGACGCACCGGACGAAGGTCGACGGGGGTGCACACGCGTGACGGAACTTCCTCGGGAAACCCAGGTCTTGGCAGCGGTGGTCACCCTGGTGGACACCTTGCTCGACGACTACGACGTCGTGGAGCTCCTCACTCAGCTCACCGAGAGCTGCACCCAGGTCCTCGACGTACACGCCGCCGGTCTGCTCCTCGCCGACCCCAGCGGCGACCTGCATCTGATGGCGGCGACGTCGGAGAAGGCTCGAGATCTCGAGCTGTTCCAACTGCAGGCCGAACAGGGGCCGTGCCTGGACTGCTTCACGACGGGCCGGCCGCTGTCGGTGGCGGACGTGCGGGGGGCCACCGACCGCTGGCCCCGCTTCGCCGATGCCGCCACCCGGGCCGGCTTCGCCTCGGTGCACGCCCTGCCGATGCGCGCGGGCGGCACCGTGCTTGGCGCCATGGGCCTGTTCGGAACGCGGGTCGGTGAGCTGAACGACGCCGATCAGCTCGTCGGCCAAACCCTCACCCACGTCGCCTGCGTGGCGATCCTGCAGGAACGTTCCCCCAGCCCGGCGACGGTGCTACCGCACCTGCACCACGCGTTGCAAAGCCGGGTGCTGGTGGAGCAAGCCAAGGGATTCCTACGCGAACGCCTCGGGGTCTCGGTGGAGTCGGCGTTCGTCCTGCTGCGGCAGTACGCCCGCGTCAACGGCGAGCACATGAGCGACGTGGCCCGGCGTCTGATGGCTCATCCGGCAGAGCGTGGACCGATCGTCGACGCGATGCGGCACCTACACGTCTGAGGATCGACCGGCGTTCTCGTCAGGACGCGTCGACTCGGGGCTGCTGCTGCGTGATGCAGTGGACGCCGCCACCGCGCGCGAAGATGGGCCGCGCGTCGACGGTCACCACCCGCCGACCCGGGTAGGCCTCTCCCAGCAATTCGGTGGCGCATTGATCTGCCGCCGCCTCTCCGAAGCCGCAGGCGATCACACCGTCGTTGACGACATGGTGGTTGACGTAGCTCCAGTCGACGAAACCATGGGCGTCGCGAAGGGTGGCCGGTGCGGGCACGTCGACGATGTCCCATGCTCGTCCCGCGGCGTCCGTCGTCGCCTCGAGGGCAGCTCGCACTTCCCTGCTCACCTCGTGGTCGGGGTGCGCGGGATCGGTCTGAGCGTGCACGAGCAGGCGGCCCGGTGACGGGATGGTCGCGACGATGTCGACGTGGCCGTTGGTGCCAAGGCTCTCGTAGTCACGGGTCAGGCCGCGCCGCAGCCAGATCACGTGCGTGGCACCGATCGTGCGCTCCAGCTCGGCCTCGACGCGACGCTTGTCGGCGTACGGGTTTCGGCGCGGGTCGAGCTGCACCGTCTCGGTGACCAACACCGTTCCCGCGCCGTCCACGTGGATTCCGCCGCCCTCGTTGACGAGGGTAGAGCTGACGATCTCCGCTCCGACCAGTGGAGCCACCCCTCGGACGACCTCGGCCGACTTCTTCCACTCCGCCCAGTCGGGCGAGCCCCACCCGTTGAAGGTCCAGTCCACTGCGCCAAGAACATTGGGACGGTCGTCGTCGACGACGAACGTGGGCCCGAAGTCACGCATCCAGAATTCGTCGAGTGGCAACTCGACGACGTCGATGTCGGTGGACAACATTCGTCGGGCGCGCTCGATCTCGGTGGGGTCGACCACCATGCTGACCGGTTCGAATTCGGCAACGGCGTGCGCGACCTCGGTCCACGCCGCGTAGCACTCCTCCCGCTCGGCGGCGCTGTCGCCCATCGTGAAGCCCTCCCGCGGGAAGGCCATCCACGTCCGGTCGTGGGGGGCCGTTTCGGATGGCATGCGCCAGGTCATGAGTACCGTCTTTCTCGAGAAGTCAATGTTTGCAAGGGATTGCGCACGAGGTCGGTCACCGCTTGCGCTTGCGGCGACCCGGTGGACGTGGGGGTCGTGCCGATGCGACGAGCATCGCGAGACCCCGCTCGAATGCGCGAGTAGCGATGGGATCGTCGGGGTCTTCGTCCAGCAGCGTCTCGTAGGCCGCGGCCAGGCGCGGAAAACACTCTTCCTGACCGACCGGATCGAACACCACACTGGGCCCCGACATGTCGAGCACGCTGCCGAGAATGAAGGACTCGAACGCGGTCAAGAGGGGAAGCACCTCCGCGCTCGGCCACCCGACGGCCTCTGCCGCGACCGCGAAGTCCTCGTACTCCGCCAGCAGCACCGGCGCCGACGCGCGCGTGGTCATGAGCAGCGGGACCGCCCGGTGATGCCGTGCGAGGGCCACCCGGTAGGACCTGGCCCAGGCGACAAGGCCGTCCTCCCATGGCAATTCGCGCAGCGGTGCCGAATCGATGTTGGCCGACACCAAGGCTCGGAGGTCTTCGATCATCGCCGCCCGGTTGGCGACGTGGTTGTAGAGCGAGGTGGGGTTCACCCCCAGTTTCTGGGCCACACGCCGCATGCTGGCGCCGTCGACGCCGTGCCGGTCGACCAGGGCCAGGGCGGTGCGGGCAATGAGGTCGCGGCTGAGCAGTGCGCGAGGTGGTCGTGCGATGGTCGCCTCCTCCTGGGTGCACGTCAGCGCGCGCGGATACTCTCTTTCGTAAACCTACAGCGTATGTTTTAGTGCTGTCATGATCACCGCCGCATTCAGGGTCGCCGAGGCCGACGTCGACCGCTTGCGCCGGGCGCTGGGTGAGGGTGACGGTTGGTTCACCGACGGCGCCGTCGCCGGGGCACTTACCATCACCGCCGGGTCGCCGTTGTGAGCACCTCGAGCACACCGTCTTCGAAAGAGAGCAGCCAAACGCCCATGACCGAAAAGGTTTTCGACTTCTTCGCCAACCCCGAGCTTCCCTCGCCGACGCTGGAGATCGACGAGGTTCGGCGACTGATGGACGAGACATTCGGGATCTCTTGCAGCGCCACCGAGCTGGGAAGCCAGCAGGATCAGAACTTCGTGGTGTCCGACGTCGCGAACACCATGCCGATCGGTGTCCTCAAACTCAGCAACCCCGTCTTCAGCGAGGCAGAGATCGACCTGCAGGACCTCGCCGCAGCGACCGTCGCCGAGCGCGAGCCGACGCTGCGCGTCCCTCAGGTGGTCGACGGCCCTCGTGGGCCAATGTCCGCGTGGTGGAACACCTCCCAGGGCCGCATCCACGCCCGCGTCATCACCCACGTCTCCGGCGCCACGCTGACGGGGTCGGGCTACCTCTCCCCCGCAACGGTGGCCCGGTTGGGAGAGCTCGCCGCCAAGGTGAGCGTCGCGCTCGCCGACCTTCGGCACCCGGCGTCCGTCCGGGTGCTGCAGTGGGATCTGCGCCACGCCGCGCGCGTCATCGCGACGCTCGCACCCGACGAACCCGACACCGCGGTGCGCGGGTTCGCCTACGCCGTCGCCGAATCGGCGCAAACCCGCCTCGACGCGGTCTCCTCGCGCCTGCCCACCCAGCTCGGGCACTTCGACATCACCGACGACAACGTGATCGGTAGACCCGGCGCTCTGCCAGATGCCGTCATCGACTTCGGAGACGTCATCGAGTCGTGGGCCGTCGGCGAAATCGCCGTCACCGTCTCCTCACTGCTGCATCACGACGGCGTCACCCCAGCCGACGCGCTGCCCGCCATCCGCGCCTTCCACTCGATTCGCCCGCTCAGCGAGGACGAGGTCGACGCGATCTGGCCGCTGGTTGCCCTTCGGGGGGTGGTGTTGGCACTGAGCGGCCGTCAGCAGGTCCGGCTCGACGCGGGGAACGCCTACGCCGACGCCGCGTTGGAACGCGAATTCCTCGTGCTCCGGCAGGCGGCGTCGGTGCCGTTCGAGGTGATGGGCGAATGCATCCGTCGTGCAGTCGGTTTCGCGTCCCGCCCGCGCCCGGTGTGGGACGCGGCCCCCCTGGTCGACGGCCTGACCGGTGCGGTCACCCTCGACGCCGGGACGATGTCGCCGCTCAACGACGAGGGACGCTGGTTGGACCAGGGAGCACTGGGAGACACCGCACTGGCGGCGCTGGACGGCGGCGCCAGTGCGGCCGTCGCGCCGGCGTGGCGCCCTCGGCTCGCGGGCGCCCCTGCACGCACTCCCGCCGCGCCGGCCACCGTGCCCACCGCGCTCACCCTGTGGCTCGCCGAGGACACCACCGTCGCCGTCCCGGCCGACGGCCGCCTGGTGCCGACCGACGACGGCTTCACGATCGTCACCGGCGAGCACGCCGTGCGATTCACCGGCGTCGCAGCCAGGGCCGGGGACCGGGGGCAGCTTCCGGCCCGCACCCCGGTCGACGTCCAGTTCACCCGCGCGGACGCCTGCGAGGTGCCACTTCTGGTGGAGCAGGCGTACGCCGTTGGCTGGCAGATTCTCGCCGGTGATCCCGGTCCGAGCCTCGGCCTGCCTGCGACGGTCGAGGAGGTCGACGACGACACCCTCGCCCTGCGCGAGCGCGTACTGGCCGACGTGCAGGAGCACTACTACGCCCGTCCCCCGCGCATCGAGCGGGGATGGCGTGAGTTCCTCGCCGACGTCGACGGTCGCGTCTACCTCGACATGGTCAACAACGTCGCCTCCGTCGGGCACGCCCACCCCAGGGTGGTCGAGGCAGCCAACCGGCAAATGCACCTGCTGAACACCAACTCCCGCTTCAACTATCGTGTGATCGCCGAATACGCGGAGCGGATCTCCGCGACGCTGCCCGCCGAACTCGACACGGTGTTCTTCGTCAATTCCGGCTCGGAGGCAACGGATCTCGCCATCCGCATCGCGATGGCCGCGACCGGACGAACCGACATCGTGGCGATGCGCGAGGCGTATCACGGCTGGACCTATGCCAGTGACGCCGTCTCGACGTCGATCGCCGACAATCCCAATGCCCTTGCCACGCGGCCGTCCTGGGTGCACACCGTCGACGCGGCGAACTCCTATCGCGGCGTGCACCGCGGTGCCGACGCCGTCCGCTACGCTCCCGAGGCCGTGCAGGTCATCGAGGACTTGGCTGCCGCGGGAACGCTTCCCGCCGGGTTCATTTGCGAGTCCTACTTCGGCAACGCCGGTGGGGTTGCGCTCCCCGACGGCTATCTCGCGCAGGTGTACGCCGCGGTGCGCAGGCACGGCGGCCTGGCGATCGCCGACGAGGTGCAGGTCGGCTACGGCCGGCTCGGCGAATGGTTCTGGGGTTTCCAGCAGCAGCAGGCAGTCCCCGACGTGGTGGCCGTCGCGAAGTCCGTGGGCGGCGGGCAGCCGATCGGCGTCGTCGTCACCCGACGTGACATCGCCGAGCGCTACCGCTCGGAGGGATACTTCTTCTCCTCCACCGGTGGCTCACCGGTCTCGTCCGCGATCGGCCTTGCCGTGCTCGACGTGATCGAACAGGAAGGCTTGCAGGAGAACGCGCGCGTCGTCGGCGCACACCTCAAGGCCCGCCTTCTCGCGCTGGCCGACGAGCACCCGATCGTCGGCACCGTCCACGGCTCGGGCTTCTATCTGGGCCTCGAATTCGTCCGCGACCGAGTCACTCTCGAACCAGCCACCGAGGAGACCGCCGCGATCTGCGACCGCCTGCTCACTCTCGGGGTCGTCATGCAACCCACCGGCGACTACCTAAACGTATTCAAGATCAAGCCGCCGATGTGCATTTCGAAGGAGTCGGTGGACTACTTCGTGGACTCGCTCGAACGGGTTCTCGCGACGGGCTGGTGACGGGCCAGGCTCGAACGTCCACGGCGTGAGCGTCGTTCGCCGCGGACGGTCACCTAGGGGGCTACCGCGTCCCGGGGCGCCACCCCGGCTGGTTCGAGGAGCAGGCCGACGACGTCCTCGAGCGGCCGAGGCGGGGCGACGAGGTCGGCCCAGGGGAACCGCAGGCTGCTGTCGCGGAGGAAGCCCAGCGCCGCGGTCAGATGGCGCGGTTCGTAGTTGTGCACACCGAAGATGGCCAGCTGCCGGCGGACGACGGACTCGGGCGTCATGGCGACGTCGGCGTCGGGTGCCACGGCACCGGCGAGGACTGCGACACCCTGGACGTCCAGCGCTCGAAGCCCCTCCTGCAGTGCCGACGACGACCCGGAGAATTCCAGCAGCACGTCGGCGGGTCCGGCCTCCGAGACCAACGCGACGGCCTCCGTCGCTCCGAATCGCCTTGCCAAGTACCGCCTTCCGCGATCGACGTCGACCGACGTCACCGCTGATGCGCCGCCCCACGCCGCTGCCGCGATCGCCGTGAGCCCGAGCATTCCGGCCCCCACGACGACGACCCGGCGATCGGTCAGCCGCCCGGCGCGTTCCGCGACGGCCATCACCGTGGCAGTGGCGCACGCAGCAGGCGCGGCGACGGCATCGGCGAGCGCGTCGTCGACCACGGCGACCGCCAAGCCGGCAGGGAGCAGGACGTGCCGGGCGTATCCACCGGACAGTCCCCACCCGGAGTCCAGCGCCTCGTGGCCCGCCTTGCGCACGGTCCGGCACTTGGCCGTAACCCCGCGCCGGCACCGGTCGCAGGCACCGCAGCCCAGGGTGACCGACCAGATGACCCGTTGCCCCACGCGCAGCGCATCACCATCGGCGCCCCTCGCTCCCCCAGCCGCGATTTCGACGATCTCGCCCACCGTCTCGTGACCGAGCACCGACGGGCAGGGCTGGTCGCGTCGCCCGCTGACGGTGTGCCGGTCGGATCCGCAGACGGTGGCCAACCGAACCCGCACCAGCACCTCGCCGCGCTGCAGAGCAGGTACCGGCACCGACTCGACCGCGATGTCGCGGCCGCCGCGCCAGACGGCGGCGTCAGTGCGATCAAGATGTGCCGCAACGGTTGTCGTCTCGGTCAGCGGTCGGATCGTCATGCGCTGGCCAGTGCGCCGACGGACACTCCGAGCAGAGCGGGAAGATCGGCCACCGAAGGCACCAGGTGGGTGTGACGGTGGGCGCCGAGTTCCACCGCGTCGCCAGCTCCGGACAGGACCCCCACGACGAGGGCAGCGCCGGCGTGGACTCCGGCCTGCAGATCTCGCGGGGTGTCACCGGCGACCAACACGCGGGCCACGTCGGTGACGCCGACGGCCTCCATCGCGCGGAAGATCATGTAGGGCGCGGGGCGACCCTCCGTGACGTCACTGCCGCAGACCACCGCGTCGACCACCGACTGGCCGTCCCACCCCAGTGCCCCCAGGAGCGAGTCGACGATGTCGCGGTCGAACCCGGTGTTCAACGCGACCCGGATGCCCGCCGCCCGCAGGTCGGCGAGCGCCTCGGGCACACCCGGCAACGGCGTCGGCGGCCGCTGCACGTAGGCGTCCTTGAGCCGTGCCCGGAAGTCGGCTACGACGGCGTCGAGCCGATCGGCGCTCGGTGGTGCGCCCGTACGGGACGTCAGCAGTGCGCGCAGCGCCTCGTGCTTGGAGGCCCCATGCCAACGTGCGATGTCCGACGATGACGGGGACGCACCGTGCGCGGTAGCCGTCTCCCCGAGGACGCGGTAGACCTGCAGGCCTTCGTCGACGGTGGTTCCGGCCATGTCGAGGACGACGAGTTCGGGGGTGGACGAGGTCATGGTGTGGAGCCCTTCCTGCTGGTGTCGGTGGGGGTCGAATCCGTCGCGTTGCGGGCCAGCGCGCATCGTTCGTCGAAGGCGTTGTGCAACGTGAAGCTGACGAGACCGGGCAGATAGCGGTCGTCGTGGTACTCGATCACCTCGCCGTCGGCGCCACGCGTGGAACGCTGCTGCCGCAGGAGAGGTGACCCCTCGGGCACGTCGAGGTTCAGCGAATCGATGGGATCGGCTGCGACGGCGTCGATTACGTGCGAGGCGGTGGCGAAGCGGACACCTTGGGCCAGGAGATGCGCCCAGATCGATCCGGAATCGCAGTCGAAGTCGAACAGGCGGCGCCCGACCGACTCCACGAAGGTCGCGCGCTCCAGCATGGCCGGCGCGTCCTCGAGGTACCGCAGGCGAAGCAGCTGTACGACCGGCGCTCCCACCTCGACGTCGAGGACAGACGCGACGTGCTCGTCGGCCCGTCGCACCGCCAACTCGATCGTGCGCTGTCCGGGCGTGCGGCCGATCGAGCGGGCCCACGCCGAGTAGGAGAGCAAGGTGTCGAAGGGCTGGCCGACCGAGGTCGAACTCACGATCGGTGGCTTGCCGCGGCCACCGGCGATGAGGCCTTCGGCGCGAAGCGTGGTCAGAGCCTGCCGCACCGGACCCCGCGAGGCGTTCCACCGTTGACACAGTTGAGATTCGGACGGGAGGGCGGCACCCACGGCGAGTTCACCGGCGCGGATCTGGGCACGGAGGCTGTCCGCGATGACTTCGTGCAGAGCGACGCCCATGTGACTTGACTATACATGTCTAGATCAGCGTGTCCAGCAGCTCGTCAGCGGAATTGACCTGCGAGTGAACACTTCTCGAACAGAAGCTATCGGAGCTGGAAGAGCGTTGACAACCGATCGGCCGTCGGCGGACGGTACTAGTCATGACAAGTATTACCGCCTCTCGTCCCGACGTGGGGACGTCGCTCGACGACGCGCCGCTCGGCATCTTTCACTTCAAGGCGGCCGCCACCGCAGGCGCCGGATTCTTCACCGACTCATACGACCTGAACGTCATCGGCACCGTGACGCTACTGGCCGGACCGCAACTGCACCTCGGTGCCGCTCAGACCTCGATGCTGACGAGTTCGACGCTGTTGGCAGTCGCCGTCGGCGCGGTGTCCTTCGGCCGATTGGGTGACCTCCTGGGTCGGCGGCGCATCTACGGACTCGAAGCAGTGCTCATGATCATCGGCGCGCTGGTGTCGGCGTTCGCACCCAATTTCACCGTCCTGCTCGTCGGCCGCCTCATCCTCGGGCTGGGGATCGGCGGCGACTACCCCGCCAGCGGCGTCCTCATGACCGAGTACGCCAACACCCGCAACCGAGGACGGCTGGTCGGGCTGACGTTCGTCTTCTACGTCTTCGGGCAGGTGACGGCCTACCTCGTCAGCCTCCTGGTGCTCACCGCCGGAGTTCCCGACGACATCGCCTGGCGGCTCATCCTGGGGATCGGGGTACTCCCGTCCCTCCTCGTGCTCTACCAGCGTCGCCACATGCCCGAGTCACCACGATGGACCGCAGCCAACGGAGACGAGGAGCGTGCCCGGCAGGACTTCGAGGCCTTCACCCGAGCGGGCAACACCACATTCGCCGCCGCGTCGGGCGCGCACCGGCAGAGTGGCAGGATCCGCGCTGCAGTCGGCAACCGCAGAGTGCTGTTGACCCTCGTCGGCACGGCGGGCAGCTGGTTCTTCTTCAACGTGGCGGTCTACGGCAACTCCGTGAGTCAACCGCTGCTGCTCAAGAGCATCGTTCCGCACGGCTCCACGGTGTCGAACATCGCGATCAACGCGGTCCTGGTGGTGCTGTTCAGCCTTGGGGGCGCGGTGGTGGGTCTCGTCGTCCTGGACCGCCTGCCGCGACGAGTCCTACAGAACGTCGGGTTCGGGCTGTGCGCTGTGGCGATGTTGTCCATCACCGTGATTCCCGCGCTCAGCGGCACGGTCCTGCCGTTCGCCGTGGTCTTCGGCGTCTCTCTGTTCGGGATCGCCGTAGGACCCAACTACACGACGATGCTGCTGGCCGCGGAGTCCTATCCGACCGCCATCCGCAGCACCTTTCATGGATTGTCCGCGGGCGTCGCCAAGGTCGGCGCCTTCGCCGGCGCCCTAGTGGTGCCGTTGATCCTCGCCGGAGCGGGTCTGCGGGCCGTGACTCTCCTCGCCTTCGGCTGTTACGTGGCCGCCATCCTGGCCACCTTCTTGATTCGGGAGCCCGCCGGGCGCGCGCTCGACGACATCGGCGCCGACCTCGACGTCGACGTGCCGGCCCTGTCGGCCCTGTCGTCAACCCGTGGGCACGACACCACGTGAGGGCTGCCGCACATCCGTCGCCACTACGTTTCGGCTTTGCCGACCGGGACGTTGCCGTCGTGTCCGTGCTGCGTCGAAGGGCGGCGAACCCGCTAAACACCTCTGTGCGGCTCCAAACAATCACTTTTCCCACCGCTGCGAAGCGACTCGATCCAGAGCGAATAGCCGCGACCACTTATTACTAACTGCACTTGTCTGGGCCAACTGCTCGCGGGCGGCTCGTGCCACCAGCAACGGCAATTATTCGCGAATTGGGCTTCCGGCGAACCTGCCGTACGCGCCGTTCACCACTTCGGCCACTGTCCGTACTGGCAGATTTGCGAAGCGGGTGCTCAGTCTGTGGATCATCTCGTCGATACCCCAGTGTTCGCTCGGGCTGGCCCCGGCTATGACACACAGCGCCGTGCGTTGACGATCGCTGATCATCCGTTCGTCGCTCTTCCTGGTTGCCGTGCAGACACCAACCGACCGAAAACCGAACTCGCCGGAGAACCGCACCACGGGGGCGGTTGCGGTTGCGACGAAGTCAGATAGTGCGCTCGCGGCGCCACCCTAGCTTCGGAATTGGTGGACCAACTCATGGCGACGCCCGATCAGCGACCGTGACGCAGGCTCGCGGCTGCCGCGCGCACCGCGTCGGTCACCGCGTCGACGACCGGGCTGTCGAGCTTCCAGCATTGCCAGAACAGCGGCACGTCGAGGTGCGCGTCGGCGATCCGGACGAACGTGCCGTCGGCCAACGACTCCGCCGCGGCGCGCTCCGGGTACATGGCCCACCCCAATCCGACCGTCGTCGCCGCCCGAAAGCCCTCCGAGGTTGGCACGTAGTGCACCGGTCGCGGCACGGACCGACGAAACAGCTTGCGAAGCAACGAATCCTGAAGTGCGTCGGCGTGATTCCACGCCAACGACGGCGCCGCAGCCATCGTCGCCGCGGTGACGCCGTCCCGGAGATACCGGTTGACGAAGTCGGGGCTGGCCACCGGGAGGTATCGCATGACCCCGAGCGGCTGCGTCCGGCAACCGGCCACCGCGGTGCGCTCGGTGGTGACCGCACCCATCACGGCACCCTCCCGCAACAACCGGGCCGACCGATCCTGGTCCTCGATCCGAACGTCGAACAACACGTTCGGCAGTGCGCCGAGCACGTCGGTGAACCACGTCGCCATCGAGTCGGCGTTGACCGCAAGCGCGACACGGGTGAGCCGATCGGCAAGTCCAGTCATCTCGGCGAGCGCTTCGGACTCCAGCAGCGCCGTCTGGGCCGCCAACCGCAGCAGCGGGATGCCGGCAGCCGTTGCCGTGCAGGGCTTCTCACGCCGTATCAACACCTGGCCGACGGCGTGTTCCAACGTCTTGATGCGCTGACTGACCGCCGAAGGCGTCACGTGCAGCCGTGACGCCGCAGCATCGAAGGAGCCCAGCTCGACGACGGCGGCGAAGGCCGCCAACTGCTGGGCATCCAGACTCACATTAGCGATTCTAATGGTTCACCAGAATGATTAGCTGTACTGCGTGAGACCCGGATCGTAGCGTCGGGGCATGCACTCACCACTGGTCGTCGGCTTTCTGGCGTCCTCCGCCCTGATCGCCGCCATCGGCGCCCAGAACGCCTTCGTCCTGCGCCAGGGCATCCGCCGCGAACACGTCCTGCCGGTGGTCGCCCTGTGCACCCTGTCCGACGCCGTCCTGATCGTCGCGGGAATCGCCGGTGTCGGCGCGCTGATCGCCACTCACCCTGGCGCACTGAACGTGGTCAAGTTCGGCGGCGCCGCCTTCCTCGTCGGATACGGCCTGCTGGCCGCCAGGCGCGCGTGGAAGCCCAAGTCCCTGACGCCGTCGGACGCCGCGCCCGCGCGACTGGCCGGGGTCCTCCTGACGTGCGCCGCACTGACGTTTCTCAACCCGCACGTCTACCTCGACACCGTCGTCCTGCTCGGGGCCCTCGCCAACGAACAACGAGAGGGACGCTGGCTGTTCGGCGTCGGCGCCGTGACCGCCAGCGCGGTCTGGTTCGTCTGCCTCGGCTTCGGGGCCCGCCGGCTGTCCGGACTGTTTGCCAAGCCGTCCACCTGGCGGGTGCTCGACTGCGTCATCGCCGCGACCATGATCGGCCTCGGGGTGCTGCTCGCGACCCGCTAGGGCTGGGTGACGACCCCAAACAGACCGCCGGGGAAGCAGATGACGTCGTTGCACCACGTGCCGTAGGAACCGAGCCCGGGTTGGACCGGCGGCGGGGCGTCCGTGCCACGGATGTCACCCTGGGCGCAGACCACCGTGCCACTGGAGTCGTTGCACCCGGCGACGGCCGCCGGCGCCCCGACGAGTGCGGCCGCGGCCATGCCGAACGTCGCGACGGCCACGGCCCAGCGCAGGTGTATTCGCATGATCACTCCCAAGGTGCCCCACAAGCATGCACCCGCACGAGACATCATGGTGAACATGACCCCAAAGAAGTCGGTCTTCATCACCGGCGCGGCCGCGGGCATCGGCCGCGCGACCGCATTGAACTTCGCGAAGAACGGCTACGTCGTCGGCGCCTACGACCTCGACGAGGTGGGCCTGAAGACGCTGTCCAAGGAGATCGAGGACCTCGGCGCCACGGCGGTGACCGGTCACCTCGACGTCACCGACGCCGACGAGATGGCCCAGCGGGTCGGCGAATTCGCCTCCGCCGCAGGCAACCGCCTCGACGTGATGATCAACAACGCGGGCATCCTCATCGCGGGGCGCTTCGAGGAGATCGCCGTCACGGCGCATCACAAGGAGATCGACGTCAACACCAAGGGCGTGGTGAACGGTCTGCATGCGGCGTTCCCGTTCCTGCGGGCCACGCCGGGGGCGGTGGTGGTGAACCTGGCGTCGGCGTCGGCGATCTACGGTCAGGCCGAACTCGCGAACTACAGCGCCACCAAATTCTTCGTGCGCGCCATGACCGAGGCCCTCGACCTGGAATGGAAGCGCTACGGCATCCGGGTGATCGCGATGTGGCCGCTCTACGTCCAGACCGCGATGACCGCCGACGTCAGGACTGGCACCACCGACTCGCTCGGCATCCGGCTCACCGCGCAGGACATCGCCGACGACATCGTCGCCGCCGTCAACCCGTCCTTCGCGCGACGGCTGATCCACCAGGTCCACTTCCCCGTCGGATCGCAGGCCAAGACCCTGGCGGTGGGCGCCCGGTTCTCACCGGCGTGGCTGACTCGCCTGGTCAACAAGCGCCTCGCCCACAGCTGACGCCTGAGCACTGCCCCACCCCGATCCCGGATTCCGCTCGCGCACAACGGAAGCGCTCACCCTCTCGGGATAGTCAGCTCTTCTTGCTTGGGATCACGATCACGACGATGAGAGTGATGATGCTGAAGAAGAGTCCGAGGATTCCCCAGCCAATCGCGCTGCGCCCCTTGGTTCCTGCGATCACCGCGCAGATGACGGCGGCGATGATGCTGCCGATCGCCACGAAGATGCCCTTGATGCCGCGAAGGATGAACCCTGCCGCCTCGACGTTGTCCGAAGCGAGTAGTACGACGTTGTTCAGCATTGCCGGTGCCTCCGCGATGAGCCGTTGTCCGGCGTCGTTCGCCGGCCTCACCGGGTACCCCCGTCACCGCACCTGAATCAGGCTGCGGGCCACCCCCAGGAACCTGCCAGCGCAACGCCACGAATTCGTTCCGACGTCGACCGTCGTTCGCCGCAGCGTCGCCCACGCCCTGTGAACTGACGAGCGTCCGATCACCGCGCCGGAAGGACCCACCCATGTCAGAGAACGACGCCACGATCACCGCCACCGTCACCGTCACCGCCCCGAGGCCCACCAGGGCGCTCGTCATCCGCCACGTGCTGGAACGGCAACTCGGAGCTGGCCACGGCCTCGGCACCGAGCTGGTGAGCGCCTCCACCGAACTCTCTGCCTCGATGGCGCACGCACCGGCGGCCGTCGTCGACGAAATTCGCAGCGGCGCAACGCTGCCCGCCGCACTGGCCAACACCGGCGCAGAGGTGCGTCACGTCGCCGCCAGCACCGGCACCCGGATGCGGTCCGCCATCGGCGAGTACGTCGGAAACCAGGCCACCCTTCCGAACGCCGTCGTCGTCGGCGCCGCCGACGTCGCCGAGACCATGCTGCGGGCACAGGGAACGGTGGCCGCCACGGCCGTCGACAACGCCTTTACCCTCGCCACGACCGCCGTCCGCGGTGGCGACGTCACCGACGCGCTGAGCCAGGGCCGACGCGAGATCGCCGACCGAACGCGCGCCGCTCGCGCCGACGTCGTCGGCGCGTGGGACCGTGCCGCCGACGAGATCCGCGGCGCCGTCACCGACTACGACGAGTACCTCGAGGCCCTGTCCGCCGACGACTGACCCGAGTGTTGGGCAACCCCTACGCCGGACGGCAAGTTACGCTCGCCGCGTGCCACCACCATGGTCCCGACGGACTTTCCTGGCAATGACCGCCGGCCTCGCCCTCACTGCCGTGGCCTGCGGGTCCGACAAGCCGGGCACGGTCGCCGGCGACGGTTCCGTCACCGTCACCCACGCCTTCGGCGAGACCAAGATTCCGTCGGCACCCAAACGGGTCGTCAGCGCCGGACTCACCGAGCAGGACGATCTGCTCGCGCTCGGGGTCGTCCCGATCGCCGTCACCGACTGGTTCGGAGGCGAACCGTTCGGCACGTGGCCGTGGGCCCTGCCGAAACTCGGTACCGCCCAACCGGTCGTGCTCAACCTCGTCGACGGCATCTCGGTCGACCAGATCGCCGCACTCAAACCAGATCTCATCGTCGCCACCAACGCGGGCCTGGATGCGGACACCTACGCCAAGCTGTCCGCGATCGCGCCGACCATCGCCCAATCCGGCCAGCACGCTTTCTTCGAACCTTGGAAGGACCAGGCGAGCGCCATCGGCCAGGCGGTGTTCAAGTTCGACGAGATGACCAAGCTCGTCGACGCCATCGACGCCAGGTTCACCGACGTCGGCAAGAACAACACGACGTTCAGCGGCAAGAAGGTCGTCGTGGTCAGCGCGACGGCCTTCCAAGATCAATACGACGTCACCCCGCCCGGGTGGCGCACCGAGTTCCTGACCCAGATGGGCTTCGCGATCCCGGACGAGGTCAACGCCTTCGTAGAGAACGACCGGGCTCAGGTTCCGCGCGACAAGTTGGCCTCGGTTCTCGACGCCGCCGACGTCGTGGTGTGGAAGACGGAGAGCGACGACGAGCAGGCTGCGCTCGTCGCCGACCCGGTGTTCACCGCGCTGAAGTCGACGCTCGCCAAGCGCAACGTCTTCACCGGCAAGGAACTCGCCGGCGCACTCGCCTTCTCCTCGGTGCTCTCGTACCCGGTGGTGGCCGATCGGTTACCGCCGATGATCTCGAAGGTGCTGACCTGACAAGATGACCGGGTGACAACGCCCGAAACATCAGAGCAGCGCCCAGGATTCGCACAGGTAGGGTCCGCCTACTATCCGGTTCTCGTCGCCGTGTTCACCGCACTGGTCATCATCTCCAACGTGACGGCCACCAAGGGCGTGGCATTCGGCCCGATCCTGACCGACGGCGGCTTCATCGTCTTCCCCCTGACCTACGTGATCGGCGACGTGCTGAGTGAGGTGTACGGATTCAAGGCGGCCCGGCGCGCGATCGTCCTCGGCTTCTCGATGAACGTCTTGGCCGCGGCGGCGTTCTGGGTGACCATCTACCTGCCCGCCGCCGACTTCTACGAGAATCAGGCCGCTCTCGAGAACGTCGTGCACGCCTACACCCAGCTGATCGTCGCCGGGCTCGCCGGCTTCCTCGTCGGGCAGACCATCAACGCCTGGGTCGTCGTCGCGATCAAGGAACGCACCAAGGAGAAGCACCTCTGGGCGCGGCTGGTCGGGTCGACGTTCGCCGGCCAGCTCGGTGACACGTTGGTGTTCTGCAGCATCGCCGCGGGCGCGATCGGCATCACCAGCTTCCGGGACTTCGCCGTATACACCGCGCTGGGATGGATCTACAAGACCGCCGTCGAGGTGGTCCTGCTGCCCATCACCTACCGCGTGATCGCGGTCATCAAGCGCCGGGAGCCGACCTACCAACCCGCGGTCTAGCCTGGGAACCGGCATGATTCACGACTACGGAGACCGGGCGCTGCTGCTCGACCTCGACGGCACGGCCGACGTGCTGGCGTGGTGCGACGCGGTGCGCGAGGCCGATCTCCCCGGTGTCGTCGACGTCGTCCCTGCCGCCCGCACGGTACTGCTGGTGCTCGCCGGGCCCCGGTATCAAGCGGCGACCAGGGTCCACCTCGCCCGCCTGCACGTGGAACGATCCGAGATCACCCCTGCCGACCGTCGCACCGACGTCACGATCGACGTCGTCTACGACGGTGCGGACCTCGACGAGGTGGCGCGTCTCACCGGACTCTCGCCCGACGACGTCGTCGCGGCCCACACGGCCGCGCCGATGCGCGTCGGCTTCGGCGGATTCTCCCCCGGCTTCGCCTACCTGGTCGGCGGTGACGAGCGACTGCACGTTCCGCGCCGCGCCGCGCCTCGCACCAAGGTTCCCGGCGGATCCGTCGGGCTGGCAGGCGAATTCAGCGGCGTCTACCCACGGGAGACTCCCGGTGGCTGGCAGCTGATCGGCCACACCGACGCGGTGTTGTGGGACGTCGACCGAGACCCTCCCGCCCTTCTGATACCCGGCACCTGGGTCCAGTTCCGGGCCGTTCGATGACGACACTCGAGATCCTGGCCACCGGCCCGCTGGCCCTGCTCGAAGACTTGGGCAGGCCGGGCCTCGCACACCTCGGCGTCACCCGCTCCGGCGCCGCCGACAGGCACTCCCACGCCCTGTCGAACAGGCTGGTGGCCAACCCGCCCGACCGCGCCACGATCGAGATCACCTTCGGCGGGTTCTCCGCCCGCGTCCGCGGCGGTGACGTAGCGATCGCCGTGACGGGGGCCGACGCTGACCCGTCGGTGGACGGACTTCCCTTCGGCACCAACAGCATTCACTACGTGCGCGACGGGCAGACGATATCGCTCGGGACGCCGCGCTCCGGGCTTCGGAGCTACCTGGCGGTCCGCGGCGGCGTCGACGCCGAGCCCGTCCTCGGTTCCCGCAGCCACGACGTGTTGTCGGCGATCGGCCCTCGGCCGTTGCGACCCGGTGACGTCCTGCCGATCGGCCCACACGCCGCGGACTTCCCCGAACTCGACCAGGCGCCCGTCGCGCCCATCACCGGGGACGTCCTCGACCTCGTCGTGGTGCCAGGCCCGCGCGACGACTGGTTCGCCGATCCCGACGCACTGGTGCGCACCGACTGGGTGGCGTCCGAGCGCAGTGATCGCGTCGGGATGAGGCTGACGGGTCGCCCGCTCGACGCCCGCTTCCCAGACCGGCAACTTCCCAGCGAGGGCGCCACCCGCGGCGCAATCCAGGTGCCGCCCAACGGCTTACCCGTCATCCTCGGACCCGACCACCCCGTGACCGGCGGATACCCGGTGATCGGCGTCGTCGTCGACCACGACGTCGACCGGGTGGCTCAGGCCCGTCCGGGTCAGCACGTCCGACTGCACTGGTCCCGCCCGCGCGGTTGACGGCCCTGGTAGGAACGAGGTGTGCTCCACACCGCGCGCCTCGTCCACACGTCCGATCTCGACGGCGAGACCCGTGAGGACGCCCGGCGGATGCTCGTCGACGCCTTCGCCGACAGCGAGGTCGACTTCACCGACACCGACTGGGAGCACGCCCTCGGCGGCATGCATGCCCTGATCTGCGTGCGCGGAGCGTTGATCGCGCACGGCGCGGTGGTGCAACGCCGGCTGATCCACCGGGGCGTCGCGCTGCGCTGCGGCTACCTCGAAGCCGTCGCCGTGCGCGAGGACTGGCGTGGCCAAGGCCTGGCGATGGCCGTGATGGACGGCCTCGAACAAGTGCTGCGCGGCGCCTATGAGCTGGGCGCGCTGAGCGCGTCGGAGGCGGGCAGGCACATCTACGCCACCCGAGGGTGGCAGCCGTGGGAGGGTATGACGTCGGTGCTGACGCCGTCCGGAGTGGTCGCGACCCCCGACGACGACGAATCCGTCTTCGTCTTTCCCGTGACCGCCGACCTCGACACGACGGGCGAAATCACGTGCGACTTTCGCGACGGCGACGTGTGGTGACCAGCGAATTCACATCTCACCGATGGCGCCCGGCCGTGGTGAGCCGATGTTCACGGCCGAGTCATGGTCACGCTACCGCGACATGCGTCGGCAACGGCCACGAAACCAAACGGCAACACGGGATGCCTTGACTGGTGCCATGCCCGAACCAGATTGGGCACCTCTGACCGGATTCCGGGTGGCGGTGACCTCAGCCCGACGTGCCGACGAGCTGAGCACGCTGCTGCGTCGCCGCGGAGCGACCGTCACCAGCGCCGCCGCCATCGAGATGGTGCCGCTGCCCGACGACGACGAACTGCACGTGCACACCGAGGCGTTGATCGCCGCGCCCCCCGACCTCGTCGTCGCGACGACGGGCATCGGGCTGCGGGGCTGGATCGCCGCCGCCGACGGCTGGGGACTGGCCGCGGACCTGACCGCCGCGTTGAGCAAGGCGCGCATCGTGTCGAGGGGCCCCAAGGCCACCGGCGCGCTGCGGGCAGCCGGGCTGCCCGAGGAGTGGTCGCCG
Source organism: Mycobacterium sp. AT1 (assembly GCF_002043095.1). Taxonomy (GTDB): domain Bacteria; phylum Actinomycetota; class Actinomycetes; order Mycobacteriales; family Mycobacteriaceae; genus Mycobacterium. The sequence goes on from NZ_MVOC01000044.1 coordinate 67,316, forward strand.
GAATCGGAGTCCTCCCGCGAAGTCATGCAGTACCTGCGCGAAGGCGGCATCGAGGGGCTGCGCGTCGCCGTCCAGCTCCACGGCGCCACCGCCGACTGGGACCCGTTCCCCGAATTCCTCGACGAACTGCGGGCCGCGGGGGCCGAGGTCGTGCCGATCCGCGTGTACCGCTGGCACCCCGTCCCACGCGACGGCGCCTTTGACACGCTCGTCGCCGGCGTCGCCGAGCACAAGTTCGACGCGGTCAGCTTCACCTCGGCACCCGCCGTGGCCGCGATGCTGATGAGAGCCACCGAGATGGGCGTCGACGCCAAGATGCTCGCGGCGCTGCGGACCGACGTACACGCGATGTGCGTCGGCCCGGTGACGGCGCGCCCCCTGGTGCGACTCGGGGTCCCGACGTCGGCGCCGGAACGGATGCGACTGGGTGCCCTCGCCCGGCACATCACCGACGAATTGCCGCTGCTGCAGTCGCGGACCGTCACGGTGGCGGGCCACGTCCTGGAGATCCGCGGCACGTGCGTGATGGTCGACGGCGTCGTCAAGGAACTCCCTCCGGCGGGCATGGCCACCATCCGCGCGCTGGCCCATCGGCCGGGACAGGTGGTGTCGCGCGGCGACCTCCTCAACGCACTGCCCGGTGGCGGCACCGACACCCACGCCGTCGAGACCGCGGTGCTTCGACTGCGAACGGCATTGGGCGACAAGAACATCGTTGCGACGGTGGTGAAGCGCGGCTACCGCCTCGCCGTCGACGACGCGGCGGGTGACGCGTGAACCCGCTGCTCGTCGCCCACGGCACCCGCAAGGCCGACGGGGTGGCGATGATCGCCGACCTGGCCGACCGGGTGGGACGTCAGCTGGGTCAGCGGGTGCGTACCGCGTTCGTCGACGTGCTGGGTCCAACGCCCGCCGAGGTCTTGGCGGAGCTTCCCGACGAGCCCGCCGTCGTGGTGCCGGCCTTCCTCGCGAGCGGCTACCACGTGCGCGTCGACGTTCCGGCATTCGTCACGGCCAGCGGGCATCCCGACGTGACGGTCACCGACGCACTCGGACCGTCGGCCGACATCGTCCGCGTGGTGGTCGACCGTCTCGTCGAATCCGGCTGGAAGCCAACCGATTCCGTGATATTGGCGGCAGCGGGTACCTCTGACGACCGGGCGAAGCGCGACCTCCGCGTCACGGCAACGCTGCTGTCGGCCGCCATCGGCGCACGCGTCGAGCTCGCGTACGCCGCCACCGGCGAGCCGCGCGTCGCCGACGCCGTGGCAACCATGCGCTCGCAGGGTGCGCGCCGAGTCGTCGTGGCGTCGTACCTGCTCGCCGACGGGCTCTTCCAGGACCGGCTGCACCAGTCCGGCGCCGACGTGGTGACCGCGCCGCTGGTCACCCATCCCGGCGTGACACGGTTGATCGCCCGCCGGTTCCGCCGGGCGCGGCTGCCGATCTCAGCCTGAGTACCTCGCCGAGACTACGGTTGTTGACGTAGATCGCGCTCGTCACGTCATCTTCTGCAGTCTCGGCGGCTAGGAACCGATTTCGACCCGACCGCCGTCGACGATCCTGGTCCGGTACACCGGCAGGGACACCTCGGGGTCGTCGAGGCACGTGCCGTCGTCGAATGCGAACGCCTGCTTCTTGATCGGCGACTGCACGCACGCTCGGCCGGCACGGTCTCCGACGATGCCCCGCGACATCACCGCAGCACCCGAGAACGGGTCGACGTTACCGATCGCCCACAGCGATCCGTCGTCGAGCCGAAACAGTGCGACCTGCACCCCGTCGGGCAGCAGCACGCCCACCCCGCGGCCCGGCAGCAGCCGGTCGTATTCGCAAGCCCGCGTCCAGATCTGGACGTCTCTGACATCGTCTAGCAGTGTCACGCGTGTTCTCCTCTGCGAACCTTCGGCATACCAAGTCCCGTCGTGCTTCCCGCCGGTACCTTGCGGCCCGAGCGCTCGGTGAATTCAATGGTCGGATCGGCGACGTCGGGGGCGTTGACGAACGACACGAACCGCGACAGCTTGTCGGGATCGTCCAGCACGCCCTTCCATTCGCAGGCGTAGCCGTCCACGTGCCTGGCCACCGCGGCCTCGAAGTCCGCGGCCAACCCGAGCGAGTCGTTGCACACCACGTCCCGCAGATGGTCAAGGCCGCCGTCGAGGCTCTCCACCCACGGGGCGGTGCGCTGGAGCCGGTCCGCGGTGCGCAAGTAGAACATCAGGAAGCGGTCGATGTAGCGGACCAGCGTCTCGTCGTCGAGGTCACCGGCCAGCAGCTGCGCGTGTTTCGGTGTGGCACCGCCATTTCCGCCGACGTAGAGATTCCAACCCGTCTCGGTGGCGATGACGCCGACGTCCTTGCCGCGCGCCTCTGCACATTCGCGCGCGCAGCCGGACACACCCATCTTGATCTTGTGCGGCGCCCGCAGTCCGCGGTAGCGCAGCTCGAGGTCGATGGCCATCTGCACCGAATCCTGCTGGCCGTACCGGCACCAGTCACTGCCCACGCAACTCTTCACCGTGCGCAGCGACTTGCCATATGCCTGACCGGATTCCATGCCACCGTCGACCAGACGGCGCCAGATCTCGGGCAGCTGGTCGACCGACGCACCGAACATGTCGATCCGCTGACCACCGGTGATCTTGGTGTAAAGGCCGAAGTCGCGGGCGATCTCACCGATGAGGATCAGCTGCTCGGGGGTGATGTCACCGCCGGGCACCCGGGGCACCACGGAGTAACTGCCGTTCTTCTGGATGTTGGCCAGGAAGTGGTCGTTCGAGTCCTGCAGCGAAGCCTCTTCGCCGTCGAGGATGTGCCCAGAGCTGGTCGACGCCAAGATCGACGCGACGACGGGTTTGCAGATGTCACAACCACGGCCGGCGCCGTACCGAGCGATCAGACCCGAGAACGTCCGGATGCCCGACGCCGAGACGATCTCGAAGAGCTCGGCCCGGGACTGGGTGAAGTGCTCGCACAACGCCTTCGACTGTTGAACGCCTTGCGCCTCGAGGAGTTGCTTGAGCAGCGGGATGCACGAGCCGCACGACGTGCCCGCCTTGGTACAGCTCTTCAAGGCGGACACATCCGTGCAGCCGTCGGCGATCGCGTCGGTGAGATCACCCTTGCTGACGTTGTTGCACGAACAAATCTGAGCGGCGGCGGGTAGTGCACCGACACCCAATCCCGAGTCGCCCGAATCGGATCCGCGCGGTGCGATGATCGCGAGCGGGTCACCGGGCAGCTGCTCGCCGACCATGGGCCGGAGCACGCCGTAGGCCGCGACGTCACCGACCAGAATGCCACCGAGGAGCGTGGCGGCGTCGTCGGACAGCACGAGCTTGGCATAGGTCTGGTTGACGGCGTCGTTGACCACCACCTCGAGGCAGTCCGGCGTGACACCCATGGCGTCGCCGAAGCTCGCCACGTCCACACCGAGCAACTTGAGCTTCGTCGACATGTCGGCTTCACCGAATTCGGCTGCGCCACCGAGCAATCGGTCGGCGACGACCTCGGCGCTGGTGTACCCGGGGCCCACCAACCCGTAGCAGCGACCGTCGATCGCGGCGACCTCGCCGATCGCGTACACGTGCGGGTCGGCCGTCACACAGCTGGAATCGGTGAGCACTCCGCCACGCTCGGCGACCGGAAGCCCGGCGGCGCGACCCAACTCGTCACGCGGGCGCACGCCAGCCGCGAAGATCACCAGGCCCGCGTCGATCACCGATCCGTCGCCGAGGGTGACGCGCAGCCCGTCATCACGACTCTCGATCGCGTCGGTGCCGACGTCGACGTGCACCACGATGCCGAGTTCACCGACCATCCGGTTCAGCAACGCGCCGCCCGCCTCGTCGAGCTGCTGGGCCATCAGCCGCGGCGAGCGCTCGACGACGTGCGGGGTCATGCCGAACTGTCGCAACGCATTTGCGGCTTCCAGGCCAAGCAGACCGCCGCCGATCACCACACCCGCCGCGCCCTCACCCGCGCGAACGGCATCCGCCCGGATCTCGTCGAGATCGTCGAGGGTGCGGTAGACGTGGCAGTGAGGAAGGTCGTGCCCCGGCACCGGCGGTACGAACGCCGACGATCCGGTGGCGAGCACCAACGCGTCGTAGGAGATGCGGCGGCCGAGAACGGTCGTCACGTACCTCCCTGCGGTGTCGACCCGCGTCACGCGGTCCCGCAGGATCAGCTCGACGCGGTCGTCACCGGCATAGTCGTTGCCGGGCAACGCCAACCGATTGCGGTCCCAGTGCTCGGTGTAACCGGTCAGACCGACGCGGTCGTAGGCGGCGTCGCGTTCTTCGGCGAGGACCGTCACCCACCAGACGTCGTCACCGTCGCGCGAGCGCAACGCCTCCACGAACCGGTGACCTACCATGCCGTGCCCGACGACGACGACACGCTTCTGCGAACCCATGGCGCCACGCTATGGAGCCGACGTTGCCATCATGTCGCGTCGCGTGAAGCGCCCGTCACGGTGTGCTCACCCGCACTGTCCCCGGGCTGTGAGCACTCAGACGTGTCCGGCGTTGGTCGGGGTCGTCGTGCCGTAGGGGTTGGTGGTGGTCGTCGGCGTCTGGGTGGACTCGTCCGTAGACGGGACGTCTGGCGTGGGAACGTCGGTCGCCGCCGGGGCACCGGTGTCCTCGCTGGTTTGGACGCTCGGCACGCCGTAACTGGTCGACGACGAGGAGGTCGTGTACGCCGATGCCGACGTGGCGTCCGGGGACGGAGCGGGTGGACCGACGACCGGGGCGCCCGTCGAGTCCGACATGCGGATCACCGCCACCACCAGCACGGCAATCAACCCAATGGCAGCTACTCCCGCCGCCCAGACCGCTCCCGGATGCTCGTCCACGGACGCAGGGTAGGTACGCCAGACCAATAACCGGTGAACACGGCTGACGAACCGCGAGACATAAGCGCTGGCGACGACACGCCGCGTTACGCCGCCAACGCTTATGTCTCGTGGAGGACGCCGCTACTTCCAGCGGGCGAGCAAGGTTTCCGCATGCCCGGACAGCACCCGCTGAAAGAACGGCCCGAAGCTGATGCGGCCCACGCCAAGCGGTCCGAACGACGCCGGGTCGTCGGTGTCCGGCAACGCAATGGCGTTCACCGGCAAGGGCAGTTCGGACGTCAGCCGTCGCATGGTGTCGTCATCGTGGCGCCCGACGGGGTACAGGCTGTCTGCACCGGCGTCCGCCGCCAGGATCATCCGGGCGATGGCGCGGTCGACGCGATCGGAGTCCTCGCCGTCGTTCCGGATGAACAGGTCGGTGCGCGCGTTGATCACCACGTGCACGCCCGCCGCGTCCGACGCCGCGCGAAGCGCCCCGATCAGCTCGGCGTGTTCCTCCGGCGAACGCAGTCGCTTGCCGTCGGAGTGCACGGTGTCCTCGACGTTGAGGCCCACCGCGCCTGCCTCCAACAGCCCGTCGATCAGCCGTTGCGCCGACTCCCCGTAGCCGGACTCGGCGTCCACCGACACCGGCACGTCGACCGCGCCGGTGATCTGCGCAACCCTGGCGGTCAGATCGTCGAACGACATGCCCTCCCCGTCCGCCTTGCCCACCGAATCGGCCACCGGATGACTTCCGACCGTCAATGCCGCAAACCCGGCGTCGACCGCAAGCTTGGCCGACCAGGCGTCCCACACCGTCGGAAGAATCACCGGGTCACCAGCCACGTGTAGGGCCTTCAACAATGTTGCGCGCTCCCGCAGAACCTCTTTGGACACTTCCCAACCCTTTGCTCTCGACGTGACCTGTCTCACTCTGAACTCCGAGGGTGACTACCATCAATTGTCGTACTGTGATCCGTGACACCCTTCAGCCCGAGGAGGTCAACTCCGTTGTCCACAACCACCGAACTCGACCAGCTGCACCTGCTGATCGGAGACCTTCGCCGCTGCGTGTCGTCACTGGCATCACGCTACGGCGACAGCGCGGCGATGCGGCGCATCGTCAACGACGCCGAACGCATTCAAAACGACATCGACCGGCTCGACATCGACGCCGACGAGTTGAACCTCGTTCGCGGGGTAACCCATCACCACCACACCGCCGAGAAGATCGGCATCCCCGACACCCAGTACGCCAGCGACTTCTGGCAAGACGTCGACGACGAAGGTCCGATCAGCCCATCGCCGTTCGACTGAGACGCCAGCGCACCGACACACATTTCAAAGATGAAGTGAGGCACACCCCGTGAGCGCACCCACCGCCGACCGCAGCGATTCCAGCGGTACCGGGGTCTTTTCGCCGACGCGAGCTCGAATCTCGCAACGCACGCTCCGCACGGACGCGTGGTGGAAGTCGCCGCTGATCACCGATCTCGGCTTTGCCGCGTTCGTGATCTACGCGACGGTGCGGGCGTTCATGCAGAACAACTACTACGTCGCCGACTACCACTACCTGACGCCGTTCTACTCACCCTGCATCAGCACCGGCTGCCTGCCCGAAGCCAGCCACTTCTGGCCGCAGATCCTGCCCGACGTGTGGTGGCTGCCGTACGCGGCGGCGTCGCTGCCGTTCCTGCTGCTGTTCCGGCTGACCTGCTACTACTACCGCGGCGCCTACTACCGCTCGGTGTGGCAGTCCCCCACCGCCTGCGCCGTGGCCGAACCACACGCCAAGTACACCGGCGAGACGCGGTTGCCGCTGATCATCCAGAACACCCACCGGTACTTCTTCTACATCGCCGGGATCATCTCGCTGATCAACACCTACGACGCAATCAACGCCTTCCAATCGCCGTCCGGCTTCGGATTCGGTTTGGGCAACGTCGTTCTCGTCGTGAACGTGGTGATGCTGTGGATCTACACGCTGTCCTGCCACTCCTGTCGTCACGTCGTCGGCGGGCGGCTCAAGCACTTCTCCAAGCACCCGGTGCGGTACTGGCTGTGGGGTCAGGTGAGCAGGCTCAACACCCGGCACAAGCTGTACGCGTGGATCACGCTTGGCACCCTGATGCTCACCGACTTCTACGTGATGCTGGTCGCCAGCGGCACCATCTCCGACCTCAGATTCATTGGCTGATTCGTTGGCCGACAAGACAATTGACGACGTAGGGATACGAATTCATGGGTGAACTCGAACGGCACGAATACGACGTGGTCGTCATCGGCGCCGGCGGGGCAGGACTGCGCGCGGTGATCGAGGCCCGCGAGCGCGGCCAGCGCGTCGCGGTGGTCACCAAGTCGCTGTTCGGCAAGGCGCACACCGTGATGGCCGAGGGCGGCTGCGCGGCGGCGATGCGCAACGTCAACACCAAGGACTCCTGGCAGACGCACTTCGGTGACACCATGCGCGGCGGCAAGTTCCTCAACAACTGGCGGATGGCCGAGCTGCACGCGCAGGAGGCCCCCGACCGGGTGTGGGAGCTGGAGACCTACGGTGCACTGTTCGACCGCACCAAGGACGGCAAGATCAGCCAGCGCAACTTCGGCGGGCACACCTACCCGCGGCTGGCACACGTCGGCGACCGCACCGGCCTGGAGATCATCCGCACGCTGCAGCAAAAGATCGTCTCGCTGCAGCAGGAGGACTTCCGCGAGCTCGGCGACTACGAGGCCCGGATCAAGGTGTTCCACGAGTGTTCGATCACCGACCTCATCCTCGACAAGGGCCCGAGAGACAACGCCAGCGCCGAGCCTGACTCGGACGGACCCACCGGCAGGATCGCCGGCGCCTTCGGCTACTGGCGCGAGACCGGCAACTTCATCCTCTTCGAAGCACCGGCGGTGGTGCTGGCGACCGGCGGCATCGGCAAGTCGTTCAAGGTGTCGTCCAACTCCTGGGAGTACACCGGCGACGGCCACGCCCTGGCGCTGCGCGCCGGATCGTCGCTGATCAACATGGAGTTCATCCAGTTCCACCCGACCGGGATGGTCTGGCCACTGTCGGTGAAGGGCATCCTCGTCACCGAGGGCGTCCGCGGTGACGGCGGCGTGCTGAAGAACTCCGAGGGCAAGCGCTTCATGTTCGACTACATCCCCCCGGTGTTCAAGGGCCAGTACGCCGAGACCGAGGAAGAAGCCGACCAGTGGCTCAAGGACAACGACTCCGCCCGGCGAACCCCTGACCTGCTCCCCCGCGACGAGGTGGCCCGCGCGATCGTGGCCGAGGTCAAGGCAGGCCGTGGCACCCCGCACGGCGGCGTCTACCTCGACATCGCCTCGCGCATGCCGACCGAGGAGATCAAGCGTCGGCTGCCCTCGATGTACCACCAGTTCATCGAGCTGGCCGAGGTCGACATCACCAAGGACGAGATGGAGGTCGGCCCCACCTGCCACTACGTCATGGGTGGCATCGAGGTCGACCCCGACACCGGCGGGGCCGCCACTCCCGGCCTGTTCGCCGCGGGCGAGTGCTCGGGTGGCATGCACGGCTCCAACCGGCTCGGCGGCAACTCCCTGTCCGACCTGCTGGTGTTCGGCCGGCGGGCCGGACTCGGGGCGGCCGACTACGTCCGCTCGCTCGGCGAGCGGCCGAAGATCTCGCAGGACTCCCTCGACGAGGCCGAGAAGATGGCGTTGGCACCCTACGAGCCGCACGAGAATCCCGAGAACCCGTACACGCTGCACGCCGAGCTGCAGCAGTCGATGAACGACCTCGTCGGCATCATCCGCAAGGAAGACGAGATCCACGAGGCGTTGGCCAAGCTCGACGAACTCAGGGGCAGATTGCAGAACGTCGCCGTCGAGGGCGGGCGGGTCTACAACCCGGGCTGGCACCTCGCGATCGACATGCGCAACATGCTGCTGGTCAGCGAGTGCGTGGCCAAGGCGGCGCTGCAGCGCACCGAGAGCCGCGGCGGACACACCCGCGACGACCATCCGGCGATGGACGCCAACTGGCGCAACACGCTGCTGGTGTGCCGGACGACAGAGGCGGCGACCGCCGAGGCGATGGTCCCCCGCGTCACCGTCGACGCCGAGGAACAGCTGCCCATGCGGCCGGACCTCCTCGAGGTCTTCGAGCTCTCCGAACTCGAGAAGTACTACACCGACGCCGAATTGACCGAGCACCCGGAACGGAAGGGCTGACATGGCTGCATACGAAGCGAGCATGCGGGTCTGGCGCGGCGACGACACGGGCGGCGAGCTCAAGGACTACACCGTCGAGGTCAACGAGGGCGAGGTGGTGCTCGACATCATCCACCGGCTGCAGGCCACCCAGGCCAACGACCTCGCGGTGCGGTGGAACTGCAAGGCGGGCAAGTGCGGCTCGTGCTCGGCCGAGGTCAACGGGCGTCCGCGGCTGATGTGCATGACGCGCATGTCCACCTTCGGCGAGGACGAAACCGTCACCGTCACCCCGCTGAGGACCTTCCCCGTCATGCGTGACCTGGTGACCGACGTGTCCTTCAACTACGAAAAGGCGCGCCAGATCCCGTCGTTCACCCCGCCAAAGGATCTGCAGCCCGGTGAGTACCGGATGCAGCAGGAGGACGTGAACCGCAGCCAGGAGTTCCGCAAGTGCATCGAGTGCTTCCTGTGCCAGAACGTCTGCCACGTGGTGCGCGACCACGAGGAGAACAAGGAGAACTTCGCCGGTCCGCGTTACCACATGCGGATCGCCGAGCTGGACATGCATCCGCTGGACACCGTGGACCGCAAGGACATGGCGCAGGAGGAGTTCGGCCTCGGCTACTGCAACATCACCAAGTGCTGCACCGAGGTCTGCCCCGAGCACATCAAGATCACCGACAACGCCCTGATCCCCATGAAGGAACGCGTCGCCGATCGTAAGTACGACCCGATCGTGTGGCTCGGAAACAAACTCTTCAAGCGGTAGCGGCGTACCGTGGACTGCAGGCCGATCCACGCCATTCAACGACGAAAGGCTAGCCGCATGGGTCCTCAAGAAACCAAGAGCGTCAACGACATTCGCACCGCGATCCGCGAACTGACGGTGCGCGCCGAGCTGGCTCGCAAGGAGGGCAGGCCCGACGACGCCGCCGAGTTGGACCAGCGCGTCGCGGGCTACCGCGACGAGTTGGCTGCTCGCCCGTAGCGAGCTCGACGCCAAGGAGAACTAGGCGCCGAGGCGGCGGAACGCGCTCCGGTGGAACACGATGGGTGCGACACCGTCGTGGATCGTGATGTCGTGCACCCGAAGCACCACGATGGTGTGATCGCCGGCCAGGACTTCCTGCTCGATGGCGCTCTCCAACCAGACGCTGGTGCCGTGGATGAACAGTGCGCCGCGCTCGGTCGACCTGGTGTCCAGGCCGGCGAAGCGGTCACCGGTCTTCGCGGCCAGGGTCTTGGCGGCGGCGTCGTGAGCCTCGCCGAGCACGCTGATGCCGAGAAACGGCAGATCCTTCAGCTTGGGCCACGTCGTCGACGAGTTCTGCACGCAGAACGACACCAACGGCGGATCGAGGGACACCGGGACGAAGGTGCTTGCCGCCAGGCCCACCCGGACACCGTCGACTTCCGCGGCGATCGCGATGACACCCGTCGGGAAGTGGCCGAAGGCCTCGCGTAAGGAGGTCGGGCTCAGATCGGTACCGGTCATGAGGTCTCCATCTTCACACGTATCAAGGTGTGGTCGCCAGATTCGCGCTCGCCGTGATTGCAACTCCAGTCACAGGCCGGCCACGCCGACCGCCAGAAACCCACAGCCAATCGCCGTCAGTACGCTTGCCACCTCGACCCGGCGACGCGCTCGGATCCAGCCATGCAGCGAGGCGACCCATCTCAAGGTCGCCCGTGGAGCCAGCAGATAGCCAAGCAAGGGAATCTCCACCAGCGCGAAGGCCACGACGTTGAACGCCAACAACAAGGCGACCTGTGTCGCGGCGTCCGCGTCCGCGGTCAGGATGACGGCCAGCGCGGCAAGATAGTCGACCGACGGAAGCGCGATGCCCAGCCCGGCAACGCCTGCGACCACCAGCGACGGTCCGCGCAGCAGTCGTTCGGCTGGCCCCGTCACGCGTGTCGGCCGCAGACGTAGGCGTCCGGGGATCACGACGATCAGCGCGAAGAACAACATCAGGAGCCCGATCAGAATCTGGACGTTCGGCAAGGTGACGTAGTTCGACTCCCGTAGTGCACGGTGAAACACGAACAGCACGACGAGGCCCACCGTGATTCCCATGGCGAAGCCGCCACACAGGAACGCCAGCAACTGGAGCGCCGGCCGGGGCCTGTTCAGCATCAGCAATGTCATGCCGATTCGGAACGGTTCGACACTGACGGCAAGCGCCATGACCAGAACGGTGAGGAACATCGATGACCCTGGCGCGCCCCGCGATTGGGCTCAGGCGTCCAACCGGTCGAATTGCCCCTCGCCATACAGACCGACGCACGCTGCACGCTGAATCTTGCCGCTCGTCGTGGTCGGGATCGACCCGGGCGCTACCAGCACGAGATCGCCGACGGTCACACCGTGCTCATTGGATATCGCCGCGGTGACGTCGCTCTTGACGACATCGAGCCAGCTCTCGGGCGAATCTTCACGCTTCTTGAGCTCGACGACGGCGACCAATTGCTCCACGTCGTTCACCGGGACCGATATCGCCGCGACACGACCGCCGGTGAGTTCCTGGATCGTCGCCTCGATGTCCTCGGGATAGTGGTTTCGACCGCGAATGATCAGCAGGTCCTTGATGCGGCCGACGATGAAGAGCTTTCCCTTGGAGACGAAACCCAAGTCGCCCGTTCTCAACCACGGTCCATCCGGTGTACCCGACGAGGGATCGACGATCGTGGCCCCGAAGCAGCGCTGCTCCTCGGGCGGCCTACCCCAGTATCCGGTCGCAACGTTGTCGCCGTGCACCCAGAGCTCGCCGACCACGTCCTGCGGCACTTCCCGCTCCGTCTCGGCGTCGACCACCCGCAACATGGGTGACTGCGGCAGTTCGTAGCTCACCAGCGACGACCCGGTTCCGGCCGGACACCGTCGAGCGCGGCCCGCGGACAATTCGCCGACGTCGAATGCGACGGCCGACGACTCCGCCCAGGTGGCGGTCGTCACGAAGACGGTCGCTTCCGCCATGCCGTAGGAGGGACGCAGCATGTGGTCGCGAAAGTTGAAGTGCGCGAACCGATCTGCGAAGCGCTCCAGGCTCGCGGGCACGACGCGTTCAGCGCCGTTGATGATTCCGACGACTCCACCGAGGTCGAGCCCGGCGAGATCACGGTCGGTGGTCTTGCGGGCCGCCAGGTCGAAGGCAAAGTTCGGTGCCGCCGAGAACGCATGCGGGTTCTGTGCCAATGCACGCATCCATCTGGCCGGACTTTCCAGGAACGCGGTCGGGCTGGTGAGCTGGGCGTGAAAGCCACCGAGGATGGGTGCGCAGACACCAAGCACCAAACCCATGTCGTGATAGAAGGGCAACCACGACACCATGGTGAGATCGGCTCCAGACGTGACCCGTCCGCCAAAGATCTTGCGCATCAACTGCTCGTAGTTCACCTGGAGATTTTGGTGCGAGATGATCACTCCGGTGGGCAGCCGGGTCGAACCCGAGCTGTACTGCAGATACGCCGTGCTGGGGAACTCCGTCGACGAAGCGCCGGACCCTCCGTCGAGCAGGCCGTCCAGATTCATCGCGTCGACTTCGACGATCTTCGGAACGACGTCGAGGCCTGCGCGATCAAGGTACTCGGCGACGTCGTCTGCAACGGTGGACGTCGTGAGCACAACCGCGGGCGACGTGTCGTCGAAGACGGCACTCACCCGATCATGGCTGGCGCCGCGGTGCGGCAGGGGCAGCGGCACCGCGATCAGGCCGGCCTGCATGGACCCCAGGAATGCCAGGACGTAATCGAGTCCCTGTGGTGCCAGAATCACGACCCGGTCCCCGACCGATGCGTGATTGCCGAGTTCGCGCGCCGCATTCAACGTTCGGCGGGACAACTGCGACCACGTCACACTCTCGGCAACGCCTCCAGAGTCGTGGTCGTAGTCGGTGAAGGTGAAGGCGACCTCATCGGGGCGCATGCTAGCGCGACCGTGCAATATCGAGAGGATGCTCGACTGGGGGGCAGGCGTCACGTCACGTCCGTCGTAGTTCGTGGAAATCTGACTGTCCGCACGGCTACTCGGGGCCACTGGAGAACGCGGACATCAGGCTGTTGGCGAGCGTCGAGAGTGGATCATCGCTGCCACTGAAGGTCGCCTCGTTGGCAGGCGCGGTGACAGCCACGGGATCGAAGCCGCGCGCGGGGTCCACCTGGACCGGAGCCGTCGCCGGATCGTCGTTTCGCGAGTAGCCCGCGTTCACGCGGGGCAGCAGTATCGCGTCGAGCTGATTCAGCGTGTCCTGCGGGTAACCGAGATACTTGAAGGGCAGGACCAGCGGGAGGTGCTCCTCCGGAATCAGATACGTCGTGGTCGTCCCGCCCCTGGAGTTGACCTCCGTCCTGACGTTCTGCGGCGGCACGTTGCTCGGTTTGGTGAACGCAATGGCAGTGTGGCCGGTGGCCAGCCCGGCGATCGAATTGGCAAGGGCGAACAGATTGTCCGGACGATCGGGAAAGTCGGCAATGCTGTCGTAGGCAGAGACGAACTGGTCGGTGTGGTACTGACTGTCGACCGGAGCGGGCATGCGGAAGTCCAGCGCGGGCACGACGCTGCCCACGGGGAACATCTGGGTCAGAAAGCTCTCCCCGAAGGAGCTCTTCGCAAGTGGGTCGCCGAACGTCGCAAAGCTCAACTGATTCGGCGGCGGAGCGGTCGGATCAGTGGCCAATCGATCCTTCACGGCCCCGAGGACGAAGGCCCCCTCGGACAAGCCCATCGCGACCCCGGGACCACCGTTGCGAATGGCCGCCTCGAGGTTCGGCTCGCCGACGTCGACGGACTCGCCGATACTCGGGCCGTCCAAGCCCAAACCGGGACGGATCTGCTCTCCGATGGGGCCGATACCGGGGAACAGTCGCTCCAGAACGTGGCCCTGAACCTGGCCCGCGGGATAGTCGACCTTCTCCCGCTTCATCCCAGGGAACCAGTCAGCGCCCGTGAGTCGGATGTACTCGTCGTAGGGAATCCCAAGGACGTGGGCGCCGCCGAGGGCGTACGCCGTCCCGTTCACCGCCGCGGCGGGGGCCGGGGTGTTGCCGGCCGGCGATCCCGGCGCAGGCGGATCGGCGGGCCGCGCGTCGTCCGCGGCGGCGGAACCTGCGCCGAAACATCCAGTGACGCCAGCAGTTATCACTACCGCAAGTCCCGCGAGGAGCTTCTTCATCCGTAGTCCTGACCCGTCTGCTTCGTGTCGTAGTTTCACATACATCGCAGGCCCGCGCTAACCGGGTTGCTCGACCGGTTCGGCCTTCGGCGTCGACGACCGCCGCGCACTCATTCGACCTGACGGCCACCAGTTCGCGCGGCCGACCAGAACCGCAATCGCGGGGACCGTGATGGTGCGAACCACGAAGGTGTCCAACAAAATTCCCACCCCGATGACGAAGCCGCCCTGCAGCACGATGCCGATGCTCGAGAACATCAGTCCGCCCATCGAAGCGGCGAAGATGAGCCCTGCCGCGGTGATCACACCGCCCGTCGAACCCAGGGTACGGATGACTCCGTAACGCAGGCTGCGCGGAGACTCGTCGCGCATTCGCGACACCAGGAGCATGTTGTAGTCGGCTCCCACCGCCACCAGGACGACGAAGGCCAACGGCGGCACACTCCAATGCAACTGCTGCCCGAGCAGGAACTGGAATACGAATACGCCGATGCCGATGGCCGCAAAGTACGAAAGCACCACGGTGCCAACGAGGTACAGGGGTGCGACGATCGCACGCAGCAGCACCATCAGAGTCAGCAGGACGACGATGAGCGTCGCGATGATGATGAACCGAATGTCGTGCTGGTAGTAGTCGCGGGTGTCCTTGAGCGCGGCCGGATACCCTCCCATCGAGATCGTGGCGTCGGCCAACGTGGTGTTCGGCTGGGCCCCCATGGCGACGTCTCTAATCTGGTTGACCTGATCCATCGCCGCGGAGCTGAACGGGTCGAGCTTGGTTTGCACCAGGTACCGCACCGAGTGTCCGTCCGGCGACACGTACGCCTTGGCGGCCTTTTGGAACTCCGCCAGCTTCAGCACTTCCACCGGGATGTTGAACCCGGCCTGCGATGGATCTGAAGCGTTCTCCTTCATCGTCAACAGAAACCCTGAAGCCTCGCCAAGGCCGTCGGCTATCACCTTGACCTGTTCGACGAGTTGGTCCACCCCGCCGGCTACCTGCTGGCTGCCACCAGCCAGGCGGTCGGCGCCCTGCTTCAGCTGGGTCAGGCCCGCCTGCGCACCGCCGGGTTTGTCCAACCCCATGGCGTTGACGGCCGAGGAGACGCCGGCGAGTGTGCTGTTCAGCTTCTTCAACGTGGCATTCAGAGACTGTTTGTCACCCATCCCCTGCAGCTGGTGCGCCAGATTGTTCAGCTGATCGAGGTTTCCATTGGTGCGCGAGGCGACGAGTCGCGCGAATACGTCGCGGGTATTGCTACAGGAGGTGTCGAGGTCGCAGATCGGGTTGCCCTGCAACGCCGTCAAGACCGGGCCGATCCAGGCGAACATATCCCTGGCAGCGGTGAAGTTGATGCCCATCTGATTACCGAGCGCGTTGATGGCGTCGACCAGCTTTGCGGCATTGTCGACGTCGCGCACCAGGGTGTCGCCGCCGTTCTTGGCTCTCAGTGAGGAGACGGAGTCGATCAGACGCTGGATGTTTGGCGCGATCTTGTTGACCTGCGCGCGCACGTCGACGAGGCTGTCGGCCAACGTATTGGCTCCGGCTGACAGCCGGCTGAGGTCGCCCGTGCGCTGGTCGATCTGGTTGGAGCCGTCGGCCAGCCGGGAACCGACGAGGCCAGCCTGATAGGTAGCCCTGAACTCGGGCGGCACGGTTCCCAAGGGCCTGGTGACGCCACTGACCAGACCGATGTCAGGTAATTGGGCAATACGCGAAGCCAGCTGCTCCAGGTCCGCAAGCGCCTGCGGCGTACGCAGATCACGCGGCGACTGGATGAGGACGTATTCGGGTATCGACTGGCTGATCGGGAAGTGGCGTTCCAGCGCGGCGTAGCCGACAGAGCTTGGTGCCGACGCCGCCACGGCCTTGCGGTCGTCGTAGTTGTAGTGCGCAAAGATCGCGCAGCTGGCCAGCAGGCCCAACACCAGCAGGCTGGTCACGAGATGGGCCACCGGTCTGCGCACGATGCGGATGCCAGACCGCCGCCAGAATCGAGCGGTCAGTTCGCGCTGCGGCTTGATCCAGCCACGCGGCCCGGCGAGCACCAGAATCGCCGGCAACAACGTGACGCCGGCCAGGTAGGCGACGCCGATCCCGATTGCCGCCGAAGTTCCGACCGTTCGGAAGACTCCCATCTTCGCGAAGCTCAACAACAGGAAGGTGAGCCCCACGGTGGTGGCTGATGCGGTGATCACCTTCCCGATGGACGCCATCGCCTGTCGGACCGCCCGTTCGGGGTCGGCCCCCAATCGCAAATAATCGTGATAGCGGCTGATGAGGAAGACCGCGTAGTCCGTCCCGGCACCAGCCATGATGGCGCTCAGGAAGATGACGGATTGGTTCGAGACGCCCGACCCCGTTAGCTCGGAAAATCCAGCCACCAACGACTGCGCGATCAGCAGGGACGACCCGATCGTCACCAGCGGCAGCAGCATCGTGACCGCGCTGCGGTAGACCAGCAACAGGACCGCGAGCACCAGGATGGCGATCGCGAGTTCGATCGGCAGACGATCGGTTTGACCCGCGACGGTGAGGTCGGCGACGGTGGCCGCCGGCCCCGTGACGTGCACGTCCAGCGGACTGCCCGCGGTATTGAGTTTGACCAGGTCGGCCACCCGGTTGTAGGACGCGAAGCCCTGCGGAGTACCCAACTCCCCCGCCAGACCCACCGGCAACACCCAGGTCTTGTTGTCCTCACTCGTCAGGAACTGCCGCAGCTCTGGTGTGTTGACGAAATCCTGCACCATCACGACGTCTGTCACGTCGTCGCGCAGCGCGTCCACCAGCTTGCGGTAAGTCGGCTCGTCGCCCGCGCTTAGTCCGTTGTCGTTGGTCAGCGCGATCAGGAGGAGGTCGTCGTTGCCCGATTCGTGGAATGCATCGGTCATCTTGCGAGCGGTGACACTCGACGGTGCGTCCGCGGGCAGAATGGCGAGCGGATGCTTCTCGGCCATCGAACCCAGGGACGGAAGGGTCAGCGGCAGGGCGATCAACAGCGCGGCCCACACGCCTACGACCGCCCAGGGCCACCGGACCACCAGATCAGCTAGCCGTCGCATGACTCCCTCACCGCCGCACGATTCGCGTGTCGCGCCGAAGAACCGTTGCCATCCATGTGCTCCCTGTTATGCAACGCGTCCCCAGTGACCGCTGTCGGCGACGCGCACGGCCACCGAACTCATGGCCTCCATGTAGCGGGTTGCCGACTTCTTGGCCACCGGGTTGTCGGGGTGCATGATCGCCATGACCGTGCCCTCCCCGTACCGGAATATGTAGATGGTCAGCTGGTAGGAGAACCGTCCGTCGGGGTAGATCCCGATGTTGTTCGCCAGCCCCATGGCGCCCGCCGCGAGGACGGCGTTGAGTGGTGCCGCGCCGCCGTGCAGGAAGTTCGACACGGGGAAGTTCGGCTGCGGCCACCGCAGCCAGGGTGCCAGCTCCAACACTCGGTAATACGGCACCCGCACCATGTCCAGGCTCGAGTCGAAGCACGCCTGCGCGGCCGCAGCCGCTTCGGTGAAGGACGTCGCCGCCACCGGGACGACGATCGGGATCAGTCCGGTGAACCACCCCTGCGTCATGAAGTTGTCGCCGGCGGTCCGGGAATCCCTCGGAGTGAGCCCGTAGTAGGTCAGGGCCCCGGTGAATTCATGTTCGACCAGGCCGAGACACGCGAACAGTCCGCCGACGAAGCGCGCACCCGCGGCCGAGCACGCCGCCTCGAAGCGTTCGGTCTGTGCCGCGTCCATCAGAACGTGCGACGTCATGTCGCTGGCGGTCGCCTTGCCCGGGTTGCCGAGCGGCAGCGGAAACTCCGGGAAGCCGTCCCCGTTGTTCTGCGCGAAGTCGATCCACCTGCGCACGCCGGGTGAATCCGTGGTCAGCTCCGAGGTGTACCCCTGCTCTCGGATGCAGAAGTCGTCGAAGCTGCCTGCATCGGGGAGCACCAGGGCGTCGCCGCCCGAACTCAGCGCCGAGTACATGCCGTTGGCTTCCATCATCGTGGTGCCGATCAGCGTCGCATCGCCGTGGACGTGGTCCATGGCGGCGAAGAAGGTGAAGTTGCCGTCGTGCTGGACGATCCCGAAGGTGAAGCAGCCCCACTCCAACGGATTCGGGATGCTGACGGCGTGGGCATGGATCTCGTCGGGCGTCATGTGCCCTTGGTCGACGGGCACGAACTCGATGTCGGTGGGATCCTCGATGGCGTGGCGGACGAATTCGCCTGCATCAGTTCGTTCGAACCAGCTCCGGAAGGTGTCGTGACGTTGGAGGTACGCGTTGACGGCGTGGTCCATGGCCGCGATGTCGCATTCGCCGGCCACCTCGCAGCTGGCGATGATCTGGCGCGAGAAGTTCAGTCCCGCGGCCGCGCGGTCATGGTAGTTGCGGAGGTGTTGGCGCTGCATGTAGCTGACGGGCACGGTGCTGACGGGCGCATTGCGGGCCTTCTCCTGCGCCGCCGCCGTGGGCTGCCACGACGTCACGGTTCCCGGACTCACCGACCACTCGTGGAGAGCGCCGATGGTTATATCGCCGATGCGCAAGAACTTCGTCCTCCCAGTTTGCCCGGTTGCCGGGGCCGGCACCTCACGTCGCGGCGCCCAACATACCCTCGGTAACCGACTCCGCCGGATCGTCGGTGACGAATCCGTGACGCCGCGCCGCACGTGCCATAGTGGGCGGCGACATTGCTTCTCAGCAACTCAGCGGCGTCGAACCGCCTTAAACTGACCGTTGAGTAAGTTAATCTGACCGCGGAGTAAGTTACCTCACCGTAGGTCACGATGGAAGGGCACTGCCATGGGCAGCGAAGTTCATCCGATGGAGCCGGCCCCGCGTTTCGCGATTGTCGGCTACGCGGCACGATTCCCGGGTGCGGCAGACGCCGACGAGTTCTGGGACGTCCTGCTCGAAGGCCGCGACGCCGTCTCCGACGTGCCGAAAGACCGCTGGAACGCCGATGACTTCTACGATCCCGAACCGGGAGTCCCCGGCAAGATCGTCACCCGCCGGGCTGGCTTCGTCGACGACGTCACCGGATTCGACGCACCGTTCTTCGGAATGTCGGCCCGCGAAGTCCGGCTGATGGACCCCCAACATCGCATCCTTCTCGAGACGTCGTGGCGCGCGGTCGAACATTCCGGCACGGCGCCTACGGATTTGGCAAACACGAACACCGGGGTCTTCGTCGGGTTGGCAACCCACGATTACCTGGGGATGGCGTCCGATGCGCTGTCCTACGCCGAGATCGAGGCGTACCTCGCGATCGGAACGTCGAACGCCGCTGCGGCGGGCCGCATCAGTTACCGGCTGGGGCTCCAGGGTCCGTCGGTCGCAGTCGACACGGCGTGCAGCTCGTCGCTGGTGGCGATTCACCAGGCCTGCCAAGCGCTGCGCCTTGGAGAGTGCGATCTCGCGCTGGCGGGCGGCGCCAACGTGCTGCTCACCCCGGCCACCATGATCACCTTCTCGAGCGCGCACATGCTCGCGCCCGACGGCCGGTGCAAGACCTTCGACGCCGCCGCCGACGGGTACGTGCGCGGTGAGGGCTGCGGCATCATCGTCATCAAGCGCCTCGAAGACGCCATTGCCGACGGCGACCACATTCGAGCCGTGATTCGCGGCAGTGCGATCAACCAGGACGGCGCGTCGGGCGGCTTGACGGTGCCCAATGGCGTTGCGCAACAACGGGTCATCACCGATGCGCTCAAGCGTTCCGACCTCGAACCCCGCGACGTCGGATACCTCGAGGCACACGGCACCGGGACGTCGCTCGGCGACCCGATCGAGGCCCAAGCCGCCGGAGCCGTGCTCGGAGCAGGCCGCGCGTCCGACCAGCCGCTGTTGATCGGATCGGCGAAGACGAACATCGGCCACCTCGAGGCAGCCGCGGGAATCGCAGGCGTCATCAAGGTCATCCTGTCCCTCGAGCACCAAACCTTGCCCAAGCACTGCAATTTCGAGAACCCCTCACCACACATTCCGTGGGACCGCCTTGCCGTCGAGGTCGTCCGCGAGACCACCCCGTGGACGCGGGGCGACCGACCCCGCATCGCAGGCATCAGCTCGTTCGGTTTCGCGGGCACCAACGCGCACGTCATCCTCGAAGAGGCGCCCCCGGCATCCGCGGTGGCCGTTGCCAATTCGGCCGACCAACCAGCGGACCGCTTCAGCATCCTTCCGCTCTCGGCCCGCACACCCGCCGCCTTGACGCAGCTCGCAGATCGCTACCGCCGGTGGCTGACCGCGCACCCCGAGGCCAGCCTCGCCGACGTCTGCCTCACCGCGGGCACGGCGCGGGCACACCTCGAGCACCGGGCCGCCCTGGTGGTCGACTCCAGAGAATCCGCCATCGAGCTCCTCGGCGCGCTCGCCGACGACCGCCCGGCTCCGGGACTGGTCCGCGGGGAATCTCATGACACCCCGAAGACGGCGTGGCTCTTCACCGGTCAGGGCAGCCAGTACACCGGCATGGCCAAGGAGCTGTACGCCACCCAACCGGTATTCGCCGAGACCGTGGACCGGTGCGCCGCAGTGGTCGCCGACGTCCTCGAAAAGCCGTTGCTTGAGGTCATCTTTGGTGGTGGTGGAGATGAGACGCTGGGCCAGACGGCGTACGCGCAGCCTGCCCTGTTCGCGGTGGAGATGGGCCTCGTCGCCCTGTGGCAGTCGTGGGGCTTCGAACCCGACGTCGTGCTTGGCCACAGCGTCGGCCAGTACGCGGCCGCCTGCGTCGCCGGGGTGCTGACGCTCGAGGACGGCGTGCGACTGATGGCCGAACGCGGCCGCCTCTTCGGCAGTCTGCCCGCGGGTGGCCGGATGGTGGCCGTCTTCACCGGCGCCGAACGCGCGGAGAGCGTCACCGACGAGTTCCCCGCCGTGTCGGTCGCCGCCTACAACGGCGCCAACACCGTGCTGTCGGGCCCTGCCGCCGATCTGGAGCGGGCCGTCGTCGCGTTGACCGCCGACGGTGTCCGATGCGACTGGCTCGACACCAGCCACGCGTTCCACTCGGCGCTGCTCGACCCGATCCTCGACGAGTTCGAGTCATATGCCGACACGGTGAATTACGCTGCACCACAACGCCTTCTAATCGACAACCGGACCGGTGACCCGCTCGGCTGGAGTACGCGACTCGACGGTGCATACTGGCGTCGGCACGCCCGCCAACCGGTGGAGTTCGCCAAGAGCGTGCAGACCCTCGCCGCGCTGAACTGCAAGGTGCTGCTCGAGATCGGCCCCCAGCCGGTGCTCACCGCCACCGCCCTGCGGGCGTGGCCCGATGCGGCGACCGCCCCTCGGGCGATCGCGTCGCTGCGCCGAAACGTCGTCGACCACAGGCAGATCGCCGAGGCCGTCGCCGACGCCTACGTCCAGGGTCACGTGCCCGACTTCGCGGCCTTCCAGCAGACCCCAGCGCAGAAGGTCGACCTTCCCACCTACCCCTTCGAACACCGGCAGTACTGGTTCAAGGACGACCGCGAGCCGGCCGGCGAAGAACGGGCCGTCGTCGGGCCGCGCACCGACTCCGTCCGCCTGCTCGAGGACGGCCACATCGCCGAACTCGCCACCCTGCTCGGCGGATCGGGCGAGGACCCCCAGGTCATGAAGGTTCTGACCGAGTTTGCGGCACAACACAACCGACAGCGCGTGGCGCAGTCGACGTCGGACGACCGCTACGAGATCCGCTGGGACAAGTCCCCCAACCCGCTCTCCGGCACCGAGTCCGGCGAGGAGTTCAGCTGGCTTCTCGTCGGCACGCACTCCCCCGCGCTGCAGCCCTTGGTCGACGCCATCACCGCCCGCGGACAACGGCATCGGTTCGTGGACTTGCCGATCTCCGACGCCGACGAGACCGCGCTCGCCGAGGCGCTGCGCATCGCTGCCGCCGATGGTTCGGCGCTGCGCATCCTGAACGTCGCGGCGCTCGATTCGGACGCGTCACCGTCGACGCAATCGTTGCTGCGGATTCAACATCGAATCCTGAGTGGCACGCGGCATCTCTTCAAGGCCGCGACGTCAGCCGACCTTCGCGCACCGATTTGGGTGCTGACCCGCGGCGCACAGCGCGTCACGGACACCGACGCGGTCGCACCGGAACAGACCGCGCTGTGGGGCTTCGGCCGCGCCGCAGCTCTCGAGCTTCCGCAGGTGTGGGGCGGCCTGGCCGACGTGCCGGCCGATGCCACCGGTGACGAGTGGACCCGGCTCCTCGATCGCGTCACGACACCGCACGACACCGCCGCTCGAGAAGACCAGATCGCGCTGCGTGGTCAGGCGGTCTATCTGCCTCGACTCATCCGACGCTCCGAGCGGCCAAGCGGGAAGCCGCTGGAACTCCGAAGCGAAGCAACATATCTGGTGACCGGTGGTCTCGGAGCCATCGGCCTGGAGATCGCCGGTTACCTGGCCGCGAACGGTGCCGGCCAGCTGGTGCTGACCAGCCGGCGAGCTCCCGGTGACGCCACCCAACGGCGCGTCGACGCATTGGTCGCGCAGCACGGCTGCGAGATCCGGGTGGTCACCGCCGACGTGGCAGACGCACACGACGTAGCGCACCTGTTGGCAGGCATCCAGGCCGAACTACCGCCGCTGGCCGGCATCGTCCACGCCGCCGGCGAGATCGGCACTACCCCCCTGAGCAGTCTCGACGACGCCGAAGTCGACCGCGTATTCGCCGGAAAGGTCTGGGGTGCGTGGCATCTCGCCGAAGCCGCGACCGACCTGCAGCTCGACTTCTTCATCAGCACGTCCTCGATCGCCTCGGTGTGGGGCGGCTTCGGGCAGACCGCGTACGCCGCAGCCAACGCCTTCCTCGACGGGCTGGCCGCGCGCCTGCGCGAGCGGGGCGTCGCGGCCACCAGCGTCAACTTCGGCCCGTGGTCGGCGGGCATGGCCGACGCGGAATCCCGTGCGCGGCTCGAGCAGCGCGGTGTCCGTACCCTCTCACCCGCGGATGCGCTGGCAGGACTGGTCGACGTCGTGGCCGCAGCCTCCGCAGGCGGGCCGACGCACGCCGTCGTGGCCCGAATCGACTGGGCCCGTTTCCTGCCGCTGTATCAGCAGGCGGGCAGGCGGGCGTTCCTCTCGGAGGTGGAGCGTGAGCTGCCCACCGAGCAGACGGCCGCACCGTCGACGACGAGCTCCGGAAGGACGCAGCTGGTCGAACGGCTCGTCAACGCCCCGGTGCAGCAGCGCAGGCGACTGCTCACCGACTACCTGCGCGACGCGGTGGCCGAGATCACGCTGGTCGACGCCTCGGAGATCCGCGAGGACGCCGGCTTCTTCGACCTCGGCATGGACTCGCTCATGGCCGTGGAGATGCGGCGTCGCATCGAGGCGGGGGTCGGCAAGGAAATCCCCGTCACCGTGGTGATGGATCACCCCCGCCTGTCCGACGTGGCCGACTACCTCCTCGGTGACGTGCTCGGCCTCAGCGAAACCCCCGACGCCGCGCCCGCCTTGGCTCGGTCGGTGACGACTCGCTCGGACGAACCGATCGCGATCGTCGCGGTGTCGTGCCGCTTCCCCGGCGCACCGGACCCGGAGGCCTTCTGGGACCTGCTCTCCGGCGGGGTCGACGCGATCCGCGAGGTTCCCGAGGACCGCTTCGACATCGACGAGTTCTACGACCCCGACCCCGACAGTGCGGGCAAGACGTACACCCGCTTCGGTGGATTCCTCGACGGGATAGACGGATTCGATCCGGAGTTCTTCGGCATCTCACCCCGCGAGGCCGTCTGGATCGAGCCGCAGCAGCGGCTGACGCTCGAAACCGTATGGGAGGGCCTGGAACGGGCCGGGTACTCGCCTGCCTCGCTGCGCGGCAGCCGCACCGGAATCTTCATGGGCGTGGCCGCCAACGAATACGCGCATCTGCTGTCATCCGGGTCGATCGACAAGATCGAACCGCACTTCATCACCGGCAACGCCCTCAACGCCATCTCCGGTCGGGTCGCCTTCGCGCTGGGGCTCGAGGGCCCCGCGGTGGCCGTCGACACCGCGTGCAGCTCGGCGCTGGTCGCGGTCCATCAGGCCGCTCAGGCCTTGCGCTTCGGCGATTGCGACATGGCGTTGGCCGGTGGGGTCAACGTCCTGCTGAGCCCGGTCACCATGATCGCGGCGTCCCGCGCGCGGATGCTCTCCCCCGTCGGACGATGCAAGACCTTCGACGCCTCCGCCGACGGCTACGTGCGCAGCGAGGGATGCGGCGTCCTCGTACTCAAGCGGCTCAGTGACGCCGAGCGCGACGGCGACCGCATCTGCGCCGTCATCTCGAGCAGTGCGGTCAACCAGGACGGCGCGTCCAGTGGCCTCACCGTGCCCAATGGTGGTGCCCAGCAACGCCTCATCGGCACGGTGCTCGCCCGTGCGGGCCTCTACGGCGGCGACGTCGACTACCTGGAGGCGCACGGAACCGGCACCCCGCTCGGCGATCCGATCGAAGTGCAGGCCGCAGCGGCCGCCTACGCCGGCTCGCGTGACGCCGACCGGCCGCTGCTGATGGGCTCGGTGAAGACCAACATCGGCCACACCGAATCCGCCTCCGGTGCAGCCGGTTTGATCAAGGTCGTGTTGTCGCTGCAGAACGAACTGCTGCCCGAGAGCCTGCACTTCGACAACCCGTCACCCCACATTCCGTGGGCCTCCCTGCCCGTGCGGGTCGTCGACGAGGCGACTCCGTGGCACGCCAACGGCAGGCCGCGGCGCGCAGGCGTCAGCTCGTTCGGCTTCACCGGGACCAACGCGCACGTGCTGATCGAGGAGGCGCCGGCGAGGGTCGAGCCGTCCGAACCCGCACCGGAGGCCGCCACGGCTCCGGTCGGCGTCCTCGCACTGTCCGCGCGATCGCCAGAAGCCCTGGCGGCGTTGGCACGACGCTACGACACGTGGTTGAGCGTGCACCCGGACGCCGACCTCGCCGCGGTGTGCCTGACCGCGGGAACCGGCCGGTCGCACTTCGAGCATCGCGCCGCGCTGGTCGTCGACTCGATCGCGGCGGCCCGCGACGGCCTTGCCGAACTGGCCGAGAATCGCCTACGCCCCGGCGTCGTCCGTGGCGAGCACGTCAACCACCCGACGACGGCGTGGCTGTTCACCGGTCAGGGCAGTCAGTACCCCGGCATGGCCCGCGAACTGTTCGAGAGCGAGCCGGTGTTCGCCGAGACCGTGCTGCAGTGCGCGGACGCGGTCAAGGACATTCTGCCGCGTCCGCTGCTCGAGGTGATGTTCGCGAACGACCTCGACACCGGCGGCAAGGCCGGAGAGGCGTTGCGGCACACGTCGTTTGCGCAGCCGGCCCTCTTCGCCGTCGAGATGGGCCTGGCCCGGCTGTGGCAATCGTGGGGCATCGAACCCGACGTGGTGCTCGGCCATAGCGTCGGCCAGTACGCGGCCGCCTGCGTGGCAGGGGTGTTCAGCCTCGCCGACGGCGCACGGCTGATCGCCGAGCGCGGCAGGTTGTTCGGCAGCCTGCCCGAGGGCGGCCGAATGGTCGCGGTGTTCGCCGACGCCAAGCAGGTCGAGCAGGTCGCCGCCGACTTCCCGCGGGTGTCGGTCGGCGCCTACAACGGTCCCAACACCGTGCTCTCGGGCCCCGGTGACGACCTCGAGAGCGCCGTCGAGCGGTTCGAGGAGGAGGGCATCCGCTGCACGTGGCTGCAGACGAGCCACGCCTTCCACTCCGAACTGCTCGACCCGGTGCTGGACGAGTTCGAGTCCTACGCGTCGCAGGTGCAGTTCGCCGCACCAACGCTGCCGTTGGTGTGCAACCGAACCGGTACCGTGCTGGCGCCGCAGACCCCGCTCGACGCCGGGTACTGGCGGCGTCATTCCCGCCAGCCGGTGCAGTTCGCCGAGAGCGTTCGCACCGTGGCCGCCCTTGGCTGCTCCGTGCTGATGGAGATCGGTCCGCAACCGGTGTTGACGAGCGCCGCGGTGCAGGTCTGGCCGGAACACCTGGCCGCGCCGAGGGCGGTGTTGTCGATGCGCAAGGGCGTCGACGACCGCCGCCAGATCGCCGACGCACTGGCTGCCGCCTACGTCGGTGGCCACCGGCCGGACTTCGCGGCAATCGCCAACGGGAGTTCGACGCCACTGGAACTGCCCACCTACCCGTTCCAGCGTCGCCGGTTCTGGCCCAAGGCCTCCGGTCTCACCGGGGCCGAGGGCAACGGTGCGTCGGTGTCCGGAATCCTCGGCAGCGCAAAGGAGCTCGCGTCCGGCGACTCCGTCTTCACCAGCAGGCTGTCGGTGAAGTCTCAGCCATGGCTGTCCGACCACGTCATCTACGGCACGGTCGTCGTCCCGGGCGCGACCTACGCGGCGATGGCGTTGGCCGCGGTCGGCACTCCGGCGCGGGCCAAGGAAGTCTTCTTCTACGAGCCGATCATCCTGCCCGAGAAGGCTTCCCGTGAAGTGCAGCTGACGCTGCATCCCCTCAGCCAGGACGGCGAGTCGCGGTTCCAGGTGCACAGCCGCGCGTACGGCGAGAAGGGCGCCGAGTGGTCGCTGAACGCCGAGGGTGTCGTGGCCACCGGTGCCGACGACGCCGACGCCACGACGGCCGCCGAGCCGCAGGAACCGGTCGACGAGGCAGTCGAGCGGCTGGAGCGCATGCGTCCACAGGACCTGTTCGAGACGTTCGCCGATCTGGAGCTGGCGTGGGGCCCGACCTGGTCGGGCTCGTTGAAGTCGCTGTGGCTTGGCGACGGTGAGGCGATCGGCGACATCCTCGTCGGCGAAGAGCTCACCGAACACCTCGGCACCGAACCGATGCACCCGGTCCTGATGGACCTGTGCACCGGTGTCGCCTTCCCCGCCTTCCCCGCCCTTCTCGCCGCCGAGCAGGGGGTCAACGACCTGTTCCTGCCGCTGCGGTACGGACAGGTGACGTTGCGCGAGAAGATGCCTCGGCGGTTCTACTGCCGCGCGAGGTGGCACGACAGCGGCCTCGACAGCGAAACCCAGGTCTTCGACCTCGACTTCCTCGATCGAGATGGCCGTCAGCTGGGCGGAATTCGCGAGTTCACCGTCAAGCGCGCTCCCCGCGAGGCCCTGTTGCGTGGCCTCGGTGGCGACGCGACGCGGCTGCTCTACACCCTCGGCTGGCACGAGGTGCCCGCCTCCGGTGACGACGCCAACGGAGCCGGGAGCGCAAGCGGCACCTGGCTGGTCGCCGGGTTCGACGAACTCGCCGCGAAGGTGCCGGGCTGCATCCCGCTGAATCGGGACGTCGACCCCGAGCTCCTCGGTCAGGTGCTGGCGGATGCGCACCAGCGGGGTCTCGGATTCTCCGGTGTGGTGTGGCGCAGTGCGGCGCCGGTCGGGCACGAGACGACCGCCGAGGCCACCGAGCGCATGGAGAGCGAGATCGCCAACCTGCTCAGCGCCGTGCACACCGTGCAGGGCGGCGAGGTGAAGCTGCCCGGCGGGCTGTGGATCGTCACCGAGCAGGCCGTCGCCACCGAGTCCGGCGAGCCGGTCGACCCGGTTCAGGCGGCGCTGTGGGGATTCGGCCGCACCACGATCAACGAAGAGCCGATGCTGCGCTGCCGACTGGTGGACTGCGACGGCTCCGAGGAGGCCGTGGACGCGTTGGTGAGCCTGCTCGCCAAGCCGGTCGACGAGCCGGAACTCGCGCTGCGCCAAGGCAAGCTGCTCGCGTCGCGGTTGTTGCCGTGGGCCCGCAGCGGTCATCTCACGGTGCCGCGCGCCGGTGACTACGTGTTGGCGCCCACCGAACGCGGCGCGATCGACAACCTGCGGCTGACCGAGAAGGACGTGCCGCCACCGGATGCGGACTACGTGCAGGTTCGGGTCGAGGCCGCCGGCCTCAACTTCCGCGACGTGCTCAACGTGCTCGGCCTCTATCCCGGCGATCCCGGCCCGATCGGCGGCGACTTCGCCGGCGTCGTCACCCAGTTGGGTGACGGGGTCACCGGAGTCGAAGTGGGTCAGCGCGTCTACGGCTCCATGCAGGGCGCATTCGCCACCCGGTTCAACGTGCCCGCCCCGTTCCTCGCGCCGATCCCGGACGGGGTCAGCGCGGTGGAGGCCGCGACCATTCCCGCTGCCGCGCTGACGGTTCGGTTGTCGTTCGACTGGGCGCAGCTCAAGCCGGGCGACAAGGTGCTCATCCACGCGGCCAGCGGCGGCGTCGGATTGGCTGCCGTCCAGATGGCCCAGCGGTGCGGTGCCACGGTCTTCGCCACGGCGAGCACGTTCAAGCGTGCGACGCTGCGCAAGCTGGGGGTGAAGTACGTATACGACTCGCGCTCAACGGATTTCGCCGACCAGATCCTGGCCGACACCGACGGCGCTGGCGTCGACGTGGTGCTCAACAGCCTGACCAGCGATGGGTTCATCGAGGCGACGCTGAAGGCCACGGCCCCGAACGGCCGCTTCGCCGAGATCGCCAAGCGCGACATCTGGACGCCGGAGCAGATGGCCGACGCCCGGCCCGACATCGCATACGAGATCGTCGCGTTGGACACGGTGATGTTCACCGAGCCCGAGCGCATTCGCACGCTGCTGACCAAGGTGTCGGAGGGCTTGGCCAACGGTGAGTGGACTCCACTTCCCGCCGAGATCTATCCGCTGACCGAGGCGCGGGCCGCGTTCCGGCGGATGCAGCAGGCGCGCCACATCGGCAAGATCGTGGTACAGATCCCGAATCCGCTTGCCCCCCGATCTGATCGAAGCTATTTGATCACCGGTGGACTCGGCGCGATCGGCCTGCACACGGCGGCGTATCTGGCGCATCTCGGCGCGGGTGAGATCGTGCTGACCAGCCGTCGTGCGCCCGATGCGGACGCGCAGCGGGCGATCGACGAGATCGCCGAGCGGCACAGGTGCCGGGTCCACGTGTTCTCGGCCGACGTCGGCGACGAGTCAGAGGTGGCGACGCTGTTGAAGCGGGTTCGTGCGGAGTTGTCGCCCCTCGGGGGCGTCGTGCACCTGGCGGGCGTTCTCGACGATGCGCTGCTGTCCCAGCAGAGCGTGGAGCGGTTCCGAACGGCGCTCGCGCCCAAGGCGTTCGGGGCATACCACCTCGATCGCCTGACCGCCGACGACGAGCTGGACTTCTTCATCGTGTCGTCCTCGGTGTCGGCCCTGTTCGGCTCGCCTGGGCAGTCCAACTATTCGACCGCCAACGCGCTGCTCGACGGCTTGGTCGCCGAGCGACGGTCCAAGGGCCTGCCCGCCACCGGAGTCAACTTTGGCCCCTGGGCGCAGGGCGGCATGGCGTCGTCGGAGGCTGCGACCGCGAACATCGGTGCCCAAGGCCTGATTCCGCTGGAGCCGTCGGCCGCGTTGAGTGCCCTTGCCGAAGTGGTCGCCAACGGCACCGGCCAGGCCACGGTGATCAAGGCGAACTGGCAGCGCGCCGCGAAGGTGCTTGGCAGTTCGAGGCCGCCGATCCTCGACTTGGTGTTGCCCAGTGCGGCAGGCGAGGTGACGGGTGACAGCGAGATGCTCAAGCAGCTACAGGAGATCCCGGTGACTCAGCGTGCCGGGTTCGTCACCGAATTCCTGCAGCGGGAGGTGCAGAACTTCTTGCGCCTCGCGGGTCCGCCCGCGGCGAGCAGCCGCTTCCTGGACCTTGGCACCGACTCCCTGATGGCGATCGAACTTCGCAACCGGCTGCACAGCCAGTTCGGCGGCGCGTTCACGATCAACGCGACCGCGGTGTTCGACTACCCGACCATCGGTGGGCTCGCCGAGTACCTGGTTGGTCAGCTGCCCGACGCGGAGGCGCCGGCGACGGACACCGAGACGGCGGAGGTCACGGAACCCGCCACGTAGGCCTAGGCCCAGCGGGTGGCTTCGACCTCGTCGGGCAGCGGCGTGTGCAACGGCACGTCGAGGCCGTCGTAGATGCCCGGCTTCTGCGTCGCCAGCCATTCGATCGCACCGAGCAGGCGGTTGGCTGCGGTGGTGTTGCCACCGTCGGCCCGGGTGCCTCCCGGCACGTCGGCGCGGCTGACGATGGTCAGCTGGGGGTCGCCGTCGACGATCACGCGGTGGTCGCCGACGCCCTCGTCGGGCTGTGGCCAATCCGGGGCGCAGGCCGGGTCGATGCGGGTGATGTGGTCGACGACGATGCGTTGCTTGCCGTCGGCCCAGCCGATGATCTTGAGCCGGAACGCGCCTTGCGTGCCCTTGTCGAAGCGGCCCATGACGTTCTCGACGGTCTCGTCGAGCGGCAGCCGTTCGACGACCTCGGTGATGTCGTCGATCTCGAGGCCGAGGCCCCGTCCGATCAGCCGGATGTTGCCACCCCAGACCATGGTCGGGATCGACGGCAGCAGCATCATCGGTGTCTCGTCCATGGCTCCCCCGAAGCCGCAGCTGACGCGGACGGCGTGCGGTTGGTCGTAGGTCGAGTAGTCGAAGATCTCCTGGCAGTGGATGGTCTTGATGCGCGTGCAGAGCCCGGCGGCCATGACGGCGAGCGCATCGTTGGCCCAGCCCGGGTCGACGCCGCTGACCAGCAGGGTGGAGCCGCCCTCATCGGCGGCGGCGGTCAGCCGGTCGACCCATTCTCGAGGTGCCGACCGCGGGTCGTAGAGGGAGTACAGCGACGGCGTGACGACGTGCGCGCCGGCCCGCAGGCAGCGCTCGATGTCGGCGACGGCGTCGTCGGGGCGGATGTCGCCGGAGGCCATGTAGGCGACCGCGTCGCAGTCGGCGAGCGCGGCGTCGACGTCATCGGTGGCGAGGATTCCGGTCTCGACGTCGCGGCCGGCGAAGTTGGCGGCGTCGCGTCCCACCTTGTCCGGGGACGACGTGATCACGCCGGTCAGTTCCAGCCCGGGAAACGCCAGCGCGGATCGGATCGCCGTCGAGCCCATGTTTCCCGTTCCCCAGACCACCACGCGCCTCATGCGCCTCACCCTAGCGGGCATGCTGGGGCAGCTAGTGGCAGACATCACATCCGGCGATATGCGCAGGTCAGATGGCATGAAGACGGTCGGCCAGCCGCCCAATCAACCGTCGGGTTGGTTAGCCAGCAGATATTTGCTCGACACTGCTTTGCGAACAAGTTACCAGCCGGTATAGTTGGCTGCAGTTACTGGTGGGTAACTTAGCCCGAGTACCCAACCGCAGACGCCATCTCATCGAGGAGAATTCGTGAGCCACTACAAGAGCAACGTCCGTGACCAGCTGTTCAACCTCTTCGAGGTGTTCGGCATGGACAAGGTGCTCGGCGAGGGGCCTTACGGCGACCTCGACGGCGACACCGCGCGCGAGATGCTGGCCGAGATCACCCGGCTGGCCGAGGGACCCATCGCCGATTCGTTCGCCGACGGCGATCGCAACCCGCCGGTCTTCGACCCCGAGACGCACACGGTGAC
The DNA here is from genome assembly GCF_002043095.1 of Mycobacterium sp. AT1. Lineage (GTDB taxonomy): Bacteria > Actinomycetota > Actinomycetes > Mycobacteriales > Mycobacteriaceae > Mycobacterium. The sequence continues at coordinate 98,891 of NZ_MVOC01000044.1, forward strand.
CCTGCCGGAGGCATTCAAGAAGTCGGTCCGCACGATCATCGACGGCGGCTGGGACAAGATCGGCCTCGACGAGGAGCTCGGCGGCATGCCGATGCCCCGCGCGCTGCAGTGGGCCCTGATGGAGAGCGTCCTCGGCGCCAACCCGGCCGTCTACATGTACTCGATGGGCGCCGGTTTCGCGCAGATCATGTACAACCAGGCCACCGAAGAGCAGAAGAAGTGGGCCATCCTTGCTGCCGAGCGCGGCTGGACCTCGACCATGGTGCTCACCGAGCCCGACGCCGGTTCCGACGTCGGCGCAGGCCGCACCAAGGCCGTCCAGCAGCCAGACGGCACGTGGCACCTGGACGGCGTGAAGCGCTTCATCACCTCCGGTGACGCCGACGACCTCGGCGAGAACATCCTGCACCTGGTGCTGGCACGCCCCGAGGGCGCCGGTCCCGGAACCAAGGGTCTTTCGCTGTTCTTCGTGCCGAAGTACCACTTCGACTTCGAGACCGGTGAGCCCGGCGAGCGCAACGGCGTCTACGTCACCAACCTCGAGCACAAGATGGGCCTCAAGGTCTCCGCGACGTGTGAGCTGTCGCTCGGCCAGCACGGCACCCCCGCCGTCGGTTGGCTCGTCGGCGAGGTGCACAACGGCATCGCGCAGATGTTCGAGGTCATCGAGCAGGCGCGAATGATGGTGGGCACCAAGGCCATCGCCACGCTGTCGACCGGCTACCTCAACGCGCTCGAGTACGCCAAGAGCCGCATCCAGGGTGCCGACCTGACCCAGATGACCGACAAGACCGCGCCTCGTGTGTCCATCACGCATCACCCCGACGTCCGCCGGTCGCTGATGACCCAGAAGGCGTACGCGGAATCGCTTCGCGCGCTGTACCTCTACACCGCGACGTTCCAGGACGCCGAGGTCGCCAAGGCCGTCCACGGCGTCGACCCCGAGCTGGCAGGCAAGGTCAACGACCTGCTGCTCCCGATCGTCAAGGGTGTCGGCTCGGAGCAGGCCTACGCCAAGCTGACCGAGAGCCTGCAGACCTTCGGCGGATCCGGCTTCCTGCAGGACTACCCGGTCGAGCAGTACATCCGCGACGCCAAGATCGACTCGCTCTACGAGGGCACCACCGCCATCCAGGCGCAGGACTTCTTCTTCCGCAAGATCGTCCGCGACAAGGGTGTTGCGCTGGGCTACATCGCGAACGAGATCGAGCAGTTCGTCAAGAACGAGTCCGGCAACGGCCGCCTCAAGGCCGAGCGCGAGCTGCTCGCCAACGCCTTGGCGGACGTGCAGGGCATGGCGGCCACGCTGACCGGTTACCTGATGTCGGCGCAGGAGGATTCGGCCAACATCTACAAGGTAGGCCTCGGCTCGGTGCGCTTCCTCATGAGCGTCGGCGACCTGGTCCTCGGCTGGCTGCTGCAGAAGCAGGCCGTCGTGGCCATCGCCGCCCTCGACGAGGGTGCGAACGGTGCGGAAAAGTCCTTCTACGAGGGCAAGATCGCCGTCGCGTCGTTCTTCGCGAAGAACTTCCTGCCCCTGCTGGCCAGCACCCGTACGGTGCTCGACAACATCGACAACGAAGTGATGGAACTCGACGAGGCTGCGTTCTAAGTCGAATCACGCGCTTGAGGCCCCCGCTGCGGCGGGGGCCTCTTGCGTTTCATAACCTCCGAACAGCTACCGCCCAGGTTTCATTGCGACCATGTAAACGTGCACTTCTTGGCCGCTGATGCTCCTGCCACCTACCGCCACGGACTGTCGCTGCTGCAGGGCTGGTTGCCGCTGACGGTGCAAATCGTCGCGGTCGTGGTGGTGCTCGCCGCGCTTGGCTGGCGAACGCGTCGCTGGTGGTTGATCTGGGCGCCCGTCGCCGTCCTGGTGGGCATCGGTGCGGCCGCGTGGGCGCACTGGTACGTCGACTCCCAGGGCATGGCGGGTGATCCCGCACCCGACTCGCTGTGGGTGTGGACCGGCGTGACGGGATTCGCGCTCGCCGCAGCGGTATTCGGCTGGCGCGGAGTGAAGTGGCGCCGCGTGGCCGCGGTCGCCGCCGTGCCCCTGTGCCTGCTGAGCACGGGCCTGGCGCTCAACACCTGGGTGGGTTACTTTCCCACCGTCCAGATCGCCTGGAACCAACTGACCGCGGGCCCGCTGCCCGACGAGACGGACCTCGACACCGTGACCGCCATGCAGAAGGCCGGGACGGTGCTCGACCACGGCAGCGTGGTGCCGGTCGACATTCCCTCGGCCGCATCGGGATTCAAACACCGAACCGAGCTGGTCTACCTGCCCCCACGATGGTTTTCGTCCAACCCGGCGCCCAAGCTACCGGTGGTGATGATGATCGGCGGAGAGTTCAACACCCCCGCCGACTGGCTCCGCACCGGCAACGCCGCAGCCATCGTCGACTCCTTCGCCCAATCCCACGGCGGCAACGCACCGGTGCTGGTCTTCGTCGACTCCGGCGGTTCGTTCAACAACGACACCGAATGCGTCAACGGCACCCGCGGGAACGTCGCCGACCACCTCACCAAGGACGTGGTGCCCTACGTCAACGCCACCTTCGGCACCAGCTCGGCAAGCGCCGACTGGGGCATCGTCGGCTGGTCCATGGGCGGCACCTGTGCCGTGGACCTGACCGTCATGCATCCCGAACTGTTCTCCCACTTCGTCGACATCGCCGGCGACACGGGCCCCAACGCAGGCACCAAGGATCAGACGGTCGCCCGGCTCTACGGCGGCAGCGAGGCCGCCTGGGCGCAGTTCGACCCGGCGACCGTCATGGCCAAACACGGCCCCTATCAAGGGGTCTCGGGCTGGTTCGCCATCTCCACCGACGCGCCGAAGAAGTTCAACATGCCGCACAGCGAGGGTGCCGTCGGGCTCGGCGGGCGCGACGCGGACGGCATGCCCACCGATCAGACGCAGGCCGCCAACACGCTGTGCGGGCTCGGCAAGGCCAAGGGCATCACCTGCTCAGTGGTGCCGACGACGGGACGCCACGACTGGCCGTTGGCGACGCAGGTGTTCACCGCGGCGCTGCCCTGGCTGGCGGGGTCAATCCACACCCCCGGCGTCCAGCCCGTGCCGCTGCCTGCGGGGGCACCGGTCGCGGGAGTCTGATCAGTCGTCGAGTTCGCGGAGCACCGCGCGCGTGCGCGCCCGCCCCTCGGGTGAGGAATCGAATGTGGCACCGACGTATTCGTCGACGCCCGCCGCCTTCAGTTCGGCGAGCCGATCCCTGACGGTCGCCTCGTCGCCGATGATCGCGGCATCCTCGGGCCCGGCGTAGCCCTCGCGGTCGAGCATCGCGCGGTAGGACGGAAGCACGCCGTACATCGAGAACTGCGCGGCGGCGTGCTTGCGGGCGCCGTCGACGTCGTCGGTGACGCTCACCGGCAGCGCGGCCACCACCCGGACCGCGTCCTCGGGCCGTCCCGCGTCGGCGGCCGCCTGCCGCAACGTGGGGCTGACGTGGCCGGCGAGCGTCTTGGGCCCCGTCATCCAGGTGCACGTGCCTGCCGTCCGGCGACCGGCAATCCGCAGCAGCTGCGGACCGAGAGCCGCGATGTACACGTCGGGCTTCGGGGCTCCCGCGATCATCAGGGCACCTCTGGTGGTGACGATTTGACCGGTCGCGTCGGCGGCCTCACCCGCCAGAAGTGGCAGCAGACCGTCGAGGTATTCGTTGAGCCTGCGCACCGGCTTGTCCCACGGGATGCCCCACATGCCCTCGGTGACCGCCTGATGAGTCATGCCGAGGCCCAGGATGAAGCGCCCGCCCGACACCAGGCTGACGGTCAGCGCGCGCTGCGCCATCTGCATGGGGTGCTGATTCTGGATGGGCACCACCCCGCTGGCCACCTCGATGTCGGGCACCTCGCGCAACGCCACCGCAAGAATCGTGAGAAGGTCTGGCTCATAGGGCATTTGGCTCATCCACAGCCGACGGAAGCCCTCCTCGTGCAATTGGGCGACGTTGCGCACGCAGGCGTCGACCGGATTGGAACTGCCCGCATCGCCGAGTTGGCCGAACATGGAGATCTGCACGGTGTCCATCGAAGCACGAGTGCGTCCTGTTCAATGACGACCCATGACCACTGAGGCCGCGCGACTCAAGAACTTCGGGCCGAACTGGTTCGCGTCGGTGATGGGCACCGGCATCGTCGCGACCGCGGGCGTCGGGCTGCCGATCCACGTCCCTGGTCTGCACGTCTTCTCCCGCGTGGTGTGGGTGGTGGCGACGGCGCTGCTCGTCGTGCTCCTCGTCGCGGTGACCGTGCAGCGCTTCCGTCATCCGACGATGGTGCGGGCGCATTCCAGGAATCCGCAGATGGCCCACTTCTTCGGAGCGGCCCCGATGGCGCTGATGACCGTTGGGTCTGGGGCGATCCTGATCGGCAAGGATCTGATCGGAACCCGCGTGGCGGTCGACCTGGCCTGGGTGCTCTGGACGACGGGCACCATCGGTGGGCTGTTCACCGCCGCGACGATCCCGTATCTGATGTTCACCCAGCACAACGTGGAACCCGACGCGGCGTTCGGCGGCTGGCTGATGCCGGTCGTCCCGCCGATGGTGTCCGCCGCCGCTGGCGCGCTGCTGGTCCCGCACATGGCCGCCGGCACCGGACGCACCACGATGCTCTACGGCTGCTACGCCATGTTCGGGCTGTCGCTGTTCGCGGCGCTGATCATCATCAGCATGATCTGGAGCAGGCTCGCCCTGTACGGCACGTCGGGCACGGCTCGGGTGCCGACGCTGTGGATCGTGCTGGGACCGCTGGGGCAGGGCATCACTGCGGCAGGTCTTCTCGGTGGCGTCGCGGCGCTGGCCGTGCCCGCCGACCTAGCCAGCGCGATGAACGTCTTCGCGGTCCTGTTCGGCGTCCCAGTGTGGGGATTCGCGCTGCTGTGGATCGTGTTGGCGACGGAGTTGACGGTGCGCACGCTGCGGCGCGGCATGCCGTTTGCGCTGACGTGGTGGAGCCTGACGTTCCCCGTCGGCACGTTCGTGACGGGTACCACGCAGCTGGCGGTGCACACCGGCCTGCCAGCGTTCAAGGTGGCGGCCGCCGTCGCCTACGCCGGCCTGCTGTGCACCTGGGGGCTGGTCGCGGTGTGGACGGCCCGCGGCAGCGTCCGAGGGAATCTGTTCGTCCCGCCGCCGGCGAACGCGGGGCCTGTGCGCGCGAAGAAGGACCCGCCGCCGGCCTAGCCATCCGACGCCAAGTGTGGGCGCTATGCACGCCTGACGTCGATGTGCCGTACGTAAGGCCCACACTCGCCGCAGGCATGAAGAGAGCCCCGTGTTGCCGTCGGGTCGGGGGGGCTGACGGCAACACGGAGCTACAAGTCATATCGACGCGTGGTCGCGAGGCGTTACACCCGAGATCAAGCCTCCAGAATTGCGGTGACGCCCTGGCCACCAGCTGCGCAGATCGAGATGAGCCCGCGGACCGGCTTGCCCGTCTCGGCCTTCTTCTCGGCCAGCTGCTTGGCCAGCTGGGCGACGATGCGACCGCCGGTGGCCGCGAACGGGTGACCCGCCGCCAGCGAGGATCCGTTGACGTTGAGCTTGGACCTGTCGATGCTGCCCAGCGCCGCGTCGAGGCCCAGCCGCTCCTTGCAGTACTCCTCGGACTCCCACGCACTCAGCGTCGCGAGCACCACAGAGGCGAACGCCTCGTGAATCTCGTAGAGATCGAAGTCCTGCAGCGTCAACCCGTTTCGGGCCAGCAGCCGCGGCACCGCGTAGGTGGGCGCCATCAGCAGACCGTCGGGGCCGTTGACGTAGTCGACGGCAGCGGTCTCCCCGTCGACGAAGTACGCCAGCACCGGCAACGAGTGCGCCTGCGCCCACTCCTCGCTGGCCAGCAGCGCGACCGAGGCGCCGTCGGTCAGCGGTGTCGAGTTGCCCGCCGTCATGGTGGCGTCGCCGTTCTTCACGCCGAAGACGGGCTTGAGCTTGGCCAGCTTCTCGGCCGTCGAATCGGCGCGCAGGTTGTTGTCGCGGTACAGACCGAGGAACGGGCTGACCAGGTCGTCGAAGAAGCCGCGGTCGTAGGCGGCGGCCATGTTCTGGTGGCTGGCCGCGGCGAGGGCGTCCTGGTCGACGCGCTTGACGCCGAACTCCTTGGCGGTGATGGCGGCGTGGTCGCCCATCGACAGCCCGGTGCGCGGCTCGCCGTTGGTCGGGATCTCGACGCCGACGGCGGCGGGCAGCTTGCCGACCAACTTGAGGCGGTCGACGTTGGACTTGGCGCGGCGCAGGCCGAGCAGGACGCGGCGCAGGTCGTCGCCGAAGGCGATGGGTGCGTCCGAGGTGGTGTCGACGCCACCGGCGATGGCCGAGTCGTACTGCCCGAGCGCGATGCCGTTGGCCACCGCGATGGCCGACTGCAGACCCGTGCCGCAGGCCTGCTGCAGGTCGTACGCCGGGGTGTACGGGGACAGCGCGCTGCCGAGCACGCATTCCCGCATGAGGTTGAAGTCGCGACTGTGCTTGAGCACGGCTCCGCCGACGACCGCGCCGATGCGCTCGCCCTTCAGGCCAAACCGGTCGACGAGTCCGCCGAGCGCGGCGGTGAACATGTCCTGATTCGACGCATTGGCGTAGGCGCCGTCGGAGCGCGCGAAGGGGATCCGGTTTCCGCCGAGAATGGCTACTCGTCGGGCTGCCTTGCTGGGCGACTGGGTGTCGGCCACGTTCATCTCCATTGGTTGAATGTGGTTGCTGGTGTCGAGCGTCATACTACCTACCGTTCTTACTCTGGAGTAAGTTCGTGACCGATACGACAATCTCGCGCGGTGCTGGGTACCCCACTCCCGCACGCACTACCCGTCTCCTCGAAAGGCAGCTCTGTGGCTTCCGACCTGTTCTCGCAAGTGGTCAACTCCGGACCTGGCTCGTTCCTCGCCAAGCAACTCGGCGTTCCGCAGCCGGAGACCCTGCGCCGCTACCGGGCGGGCGAGCCGCCGCTCGCCGGTCCGCTCCTGATCGGCGGTGAGGGCCGCGTCGCCGAACCGCTGCGCAACGCCCTCGCCGAGGACTACGACCTCGTCGGCAACAACGCCGGCGGCCGCTGGGCCGACACGTTCGGCGGGCTGCTCTTCGACGCCACCGGCATCACCACCCCCGAGGGCCTCAAGGCGTTGCGCGACTTCTTCACCCCGGTGCTGCGCAACATCGGCTCGAGCGGCCGCGTCGTCGTCGTCGGCACCACGCCCGACCAGACCGGCAGCGTCGACGAGCGCATCGCCCAGCGCGCGTTGGAGGGCTTCACCCGCTCGCTCGGCAAGGAGCTGCAGCGCGGCGCGACCATCGGATTGGTCTACCTGGCGGCCGACGCCAAGCCCGCTGCCACCGGACTGGAATCCACCGTCCGGTTCCTGCTGTCGGCCAAGTCCGCGTACGTCGACGCCCAGGTGTTCTACGTCGACGCCCAGGATGCGGTGCCGCCCGCCGACTGGGACAAGCCGCTCGACGGCAAGGTCGCCTTGATCACCGGAGCCGCGAGAGGCATCGGCGCCGAGATCGCCAAGGTGTTCGCCCGCGACGGCGCCAAGGTGGTGGCGATCGACGTGGAGGCCGCCGCCGACGCCCTTGCCGAGACCGCCACGAAGGTGGGTGGCACCGCGCTGGCGCTCGACGTCACCGCGGCCGACGCCGTCGACCGCATCACCGAGCACCTGCGCGAGCACTACGGCGACCACAACGGAGGCAAGGCCGACGTCCTGGTCAACAACGCAGGCATCACCCGCGACAAGCTGCTCGCCAACATGGACGAGGGCCGCTGGGACTCGGTCGTCGCGGTCAATCTGCTTGCCCCGCAACGGCTGGCACAGGGCCTGGTCGACAACGGCACCATCGGTGAGGGCGGCCGCGTCGTCGGACTGTCGTCGATGGCAGGCATCGCGGGCAACCGCGGCCAGACCAACTACGCCGCCACCAAGGCAGGCATGATTGGGATGACGCAGGCGTTGGCACCCGTCTTTGGCGAGAAGGGCATCACCATCAACGCCGTCGCTCCGGGCTTCATCGAGACCAAGATGACCGAGGCGATCCCGCTGGCCACCCGCGAGGTGGGGCGCCGCCTCAACTCCCTGTTCCAGGGCGGCCAGCCGGTCGACGTCGCGGAGGCCATCGCCTACTTCGCCAGCCCCGCGTCGAACGCCGTCACCGGCAACACCATTCGGGTGTGCGGCCAGGCACTCTTGGGGGCGTGACGTGACCCAACCCAGTGGCTTGAAGAACATGGCGTTGGCCGCGGCGGGAGCCTTGCCGTTCGTCTCGCGGGGCAGCTCGCTTCCCGACCGCACGGTCACCATCACCGAACTCGCGATCAATCCGGCCAACGTCTCCGAGTACGCCGCGGTGACGGGGCTGCGCTTCGGCGACACGGTGCCGCTGACCTACCCGTTCGCGCTGACCTTCCCGTCGGTGATGTCCTTGGTGAGCGGCTTCGACTTCCCCTTCGCCGCAATGGGGTCGGTGCACGTCGAGAACCACATCACCCAGTACCGCCCGATCTCCGTCACCGACACCGTCGGCGTCAAGGTGCACGCGGAGAATCTTCGCGAACACCGCAAGGGCCTGCTGGTCGACCTGATCACCGAGATCAGCGTCGGCAACGAGATCGCCTGGCACCAGGTGACGACGTTCCTGCACCAGCAGCGGACCAGCCTGTCCGACGAGCCGAAGCCGGAACAGCAGCACGCGAGACAGAAGCTGCCGCCGCCGAATTCGATCCTGCACGTCACGCCAAGCCAGATCAGGCACTACGCGTCGGTCAGCGGGGACCACAACCCGATCCACACCAGCTCGATCGGTGCGAAGCTGTTCGGGTTTCCGTCGTCGATCGCACACGGAATGTTCACCGCCGCAGCCGTTTTGGCAAACGTCGAGGGACAGCTGCCCGGTGCCGTGAAGTACTCGGTGCGCTTCGGCAAGCCAGTGCTGCTGCCCGCGCGCGTCGGGCTCTACACCGAACGCGTCGCCGACGGCTGGGATCTGACGCTGCGAAATCTCTCGAAGGGCTACCCGCACGTGACGGGAACCGTCCGGGCGCTCTAGGACGGCAGGGCGACGTTCTGCGCCTCGTACAGCCGCTTGTACAGGCCACCCGCGGCGATCAGGGCGTGGTGGTCGCCCTGCTGGGCGATGCGCCCGTCCTCGATCACCAGGATGCGGTCGGCGACCGCGGCGATGAAGTCCATGTCGTGGCTGATCACCAGGCAGGTGCGGTCCTTGGCGTAGCCGCGGATCACGCCGGTGAGGAGCGCACGCTGATCGGCGTCCAGATTCTCGGTGGGCTCGTCGAGCAGCAGCACCTCCGGTGTGCGCAACAGGCAGCGCGCCAAGGCAATCAGGCGTTTCTGCCCACCGGAGGGCACCTGGACGTCGACCACCGTGTCGTATCCGTCGTACATCTTCTTCGGGTCGGTGATGACGGCGTGCACGTTGGCCCTGATGCACGCCTGCTCGATCTCGGCGTCGGTGGCCTCCGGTCGGGCCAAGCGGATGTTCTCGCGGATCGTGTCCTTGGTGAAGAACGGGAACTGGGCCAGCTTGGACACCTGTTCCCGCAGCGAGGCGATCGTGACCTCGTCGATCGGGTGGCCGTCGAGCAGTATTCGGCCACGCTGCGGGTCGAGGAAGCGCAACAGCAGGTTGTACACCGTGGACTTGCCCGAGCCGATGCCGCCGACGAGCGCCACCGTCTCGCCCTCGGCGACCGAGAACGACAGCCCGTCGAGCACGCGCTGCGTCGGCGTGTAACCAAACGCGACGTCATCGAACACCAGGTTGCCGCGGACCTCCCCGAGTGAGATCGCATCCGGGGACTCCTGCACCGCGGGACGGGTGTCGAGCAACTCGTAGGTCGACGCGGCACTCGGCGCCACCGACTGATAGGTGGTGTAGGCACCCATGACCCGTTGCGCCGCACCGAACATCGTCGGCACCATGCCTGCGAAGACCATCAGGCCGGCGAACGTCAACCCGAAGCTCGAACTGAACCCGATGCCGACCAACAACACCACGACGGTGCTCACCGCGACGAACACCTGCGATCCGTTGGCGGTGGCCTGCATCCACATCACCGTCGAGGCCTCGCTCTTTGCCGCTTCGTCCGAGACGGCACGAAAACGCTTGCTGCGCACCGGTTGCGCGTTGAACAGCTGGATCTCGGCGATACCGCTGACCGTTTGCTCCAGCTCGGCGCCCATCGCCCGGTCCGCGTCCATCGTCCGACGCACCGCCGCCTGCACGTACCGGCCGGCGTACCTCAGCACCAACAGCGCCACCGGCGTGAGGACCAACGCGGCCACGGTCATCTGCCACGACAGCGCCACCAGGTAGCAGACCGCCACCAGCAGCACCACGGAGTCGATCAGCGGCGGCAGCAGACAATCCGTCAGAAGGCGTTGCACGCCAGTGGATTCCGTCGTCACACGGTGCATCAACGCGCCGCTGCGCGAGGCGGTGAAGAAGTCCAGCGACAGCGTTTGGAGATGGTCGTGCACCCGTTGCCGGATGTCGGTGACCAGCACCCGCTCGACCTTGGTGCCCACCCAGGCGTTGACCAGGTACATCAGCTGAGTCAGCACCAGCGCGCCGGCCCACACGCTCAACAGCACCGCGAACGGAACCGAACCGGCCACCTCGCTGAGCGGACCGTCGGACCGCGCGACCAGCGGTCCCCGCATATCCCATACGCCGGTGAGGTTTCCGTTCGTGCCCGCGTCGGCGACGACCTGCATCATCGGGCCGAAGGCCGCGGCGCTGACGTACGGCAGCGCCGACGCCAGCGCGCCGACGACGAACAACGCCGCAATCGAACGCCGAACGGCGGGAAGCATGCCCAGACTTCGACGGATGAGACGGTCGGGCCTCATCGCGGGTGTGACGGACTCGACCTCCACGGTCGGAACGCTAGCCGCTTGCTGCGGGTACCGCCTGGGTATCGGCAGGTCTGCCCTTCAGACCACGCCAGAACAGGTTGATCATCAACTCGGCGGCCTCGTGGACTCCGGCGTCACCGGTGCTCACTCGAGTGGCCACCGCCTCGCCCGCGCCCACCAGCGCGACCGCCATCATGTCGAAGTCGGTGTCCGGCTCGGGATTGCGCGTTCCGGACTGCAGCAGCCTGCCGACGAGGTCGACGATGCGTTCTCGGCCCTCGCGCACGGTGTGGGAGAACGCCTGCGAGCTGGTGGCCTGGGTGTACAACACCATCCACGACGCCCGATTGGTGTCGATGTAGCTCAAGAACGCGACCACCGCGTTGCGCAACAGTTCCCGCGCGGGCTGGCTGAAGTCGATCTCCCCGCGGACGGTGTCGACGAACCGGGCCAGTTCCCGGTCGAGACACGCGCCGAACAGCTCCTCCTTGGAGCCGTAGTACAGGTAGAGCATCGGCTTCGAAATCTCGGCCTGGGCGGCGATCGCGTCCATCGACGTCTCGTGATAGCCGTTCACCGAGAACATTTGAACGGCAGCGTCGAGCATCTGCTGCTCGCGCACCGCGCGCGGCAATCGCTTCGTTCCACCTGCCATCAGGACAGACTAGGCAATCCCACGGCGTTCAGCCTCCGCAGAGGGGACTCTTCCCCTTCAGCGCCGCGATTCGCAGCACCGAGGCATCCACCCTCTTCATGTCCAACTCGCCGGCGGTGACGGCGGCCTCGAGCGCGTCGAGCACCCCGGGAACCTCGTCGGTGGTGATCCACAGCGCGATGTCGGCCCCCGCCTGAAGCGCCTTGAGGGCCGCCTGCGCGACGGTGTAGTTCTGGTTGATCGCGCCCATGCTGGAGATGTCGTCGGTGAACACCACGCCGTTGAACGGCAGGCCGCCGTACCCGCCCGTGCGCAGCAGGTCGTAGGCGGCGGGGTTCAGGCTCGCCGGGTCGGTTCCGGTGAGCCCAGGCACCTGCATGTGGCCCACCATCACCGCGGTGCCGGGCAGCTGCGCCAGCTCGCGGTACGGCACCAGATCGTCGTTCATCAGCTCCGACAGCGGCGGTGTGACGACGCCACCCACGTGCGAGTCGCCCGACGCGTGACCGTGGCCGGGGAAGTGCTTGAGCACCGGCGTGACGCCTGCTTCGAGCAGCCCACGCGCATAGGCACCGGCGTACTCGGTGACCTTCTGCGGGTCGTCGCTGAAGGAGCGGTCGCCGATCACGGTGTCGTCGCCCTGGTCGGACACGTCGGCGTCCGGGGCGAAGTCGACCGTGATGCCCAACTCCTTCATCGCCTTGCCGCGGGCCAGGGCGATGTCGTGGACGTCGGCAGGCGTGACCGTCTTGCCGAGGACGCGTGCCGACTCCTGCACCCCGATGAGGCTCTTCAGGCGCGAGACCCGGCCACCCTCCTCGTCGGTGCTCACCGCCAGCGGCAGGGGGCCCGCCGCGGCGGCGATCTCCTTGAGCGGATCGCCGAGCATCGTCAGATCGGTCCAGCTGCCGATCATGATGCCGCCCACGTGATCGTTGGCCACGACCGCCCGCGCGTCGTCGGCGCCGGTGACGCCGACCATCAGCAGCTGGGCGAGCTTGTCGCGGGTCGACATCGCCGCCAGCATCGCGTCGCCCTCACCGCAGACGGGTGGTTCCGCCGCGGGCAGCTGGGTGGGGCTCGGAGTCGACGACGGGGCGGTGGCCGTCACGTCGCGATTCTTGACGAAGTACACGCCTGCCACCACGACGGCGGCGATGACGAGCACCGCGAGAACGATCGACACGACGGTCTTCCGCCGACTGGAACCCGTCGAGTCATCTCCTGCGGTACGGCCCAACGGCATGGGGCGAATCGTAGCGGCTGGGTAATCTCCGGGGCATGCCGCTGCGATCCGGGGACGTGTTCGCGGGATATACCGTCGTTCGCCAACTCGGCGAGGGCGCCAGCGGCGCGGTGTACCTGACCGCGCATCCGCGGCTCCGCCAGGACGCGCTTCGGGTGCTGCCCGCCTCGGTGTCCGCCGACCCTCAATTTCGGGCCCGCTTCCACCGCCGCGCCGAGATGGCCGCGACGTTGTGGCACCCGCACATCGTCGGCGTTCACGAGCACGGCGAGTTCCAGGGACTGTTGTGGCTGACGACGGACTTCGTGGACGGCACAAACGCCGGCGCGTTGGTGCGCGACCGATACGACACCGGCATGCCCGCCGATCAGGTCCTCGACATCGTCACCTCGATCGCCGACGCGCTCGACCACGCGCACGCCCGCCGGTTGACCCACGGCGACGTCACGGCGGCCAGCATCCTGCTGACCAACGAGCTACGTCGCCGAGCGCTGCTGACCGACTTCGGCGTTCCCCGGGGCGACGACGACGCCGGGTCCGACCAGTACGGGCTCGCCGCGACGGCCTACCACCTGCTCAGCGGGACGCCGCCGGACGGCCGCCCGCTGGGAGACACCCGGCAGGATCTGGCCGCCTACGATCCCGCGTTGCTGCGGGCGCTGGCAGCGGACCCGCGACAGCGCTTCGACGCGTGCCTGGACTTCGCGGCCGCGCTGCGCGACGCCGCCACCGCGGCCACCCAAGCCCAGCCGATCGTCGACCCCGCGGCCCACGCCCCGACCGAACACTTGGTCAATCCGTCGACCGGCTCCGGAATGCCCGCCGTCTTCGTCGCCGCGTGGTCGGCCGAGGAACCCGACCCCTTGGCCGAGTTGGGCCCCGAAGTCGAACCCGAGTTCGCGCCCACGATGGCTGCCAGCCAGCTGACCGACCCGTCGTACCCACGGGAGCCGATGTTCGACGAGCGCAGGTTCGAGGAGCCGGCCTACGACGAGCCGGAGTTCGACGAGCCGCCTGCCTCGGGGCACGGCCGGATCTGGGCCTTCACCGGAGTCGCCGCGCTCCTCGCGCTCGTCGTCGTGCTGGTGGTGCTCGTCGTCCGCGGCGGCGGCGACGATCGGACCGGCCCGGACGGTGCCGCGTCGTCGTCGAGCGTGGCGGCGCCGTCCACGCCGGACGACGCCCCCATCACCGGCGTCGGCGGCCGCCCGAGGCCAGCCGAGATTCGTGGTGCCGACCCGACCGGCGAGGACTGCGAGGGCGGGTTCCAGGTCACCGGTCAGGCCGGGTGGGCCAGCCAGGGCGTGCGCGGCAGTCCCGCCGCGACCTGCTCCTTCGTCGGAAGCGTTCTGAAGGCCTACTGGGACGCCGCCGACCCCAGCCGCGAGCCGCGCTCCGTCGTCGCCGCCGGCGCCATCCCCTGCGCGGAGGGCGCCGCCTGCGTTGGCGACGACTTCTTCGTCACCTGTTCGGCGGAGGGTACCGACCCGTGGATCACGTGCCGAGGCGGCCGCGGCGCCGTCGTGATCCTGTACTAGCGATCGGCTCGAACATCTTCCGAGCCCGGCCGAGTGCTACCTTGGCCGGGTGGATCGGTTCCTGTTGCCCGCTGCTGCCAGCATCGTCGTCGGGCTATTGCTTGGTGCGGCAGCCATCTTCGGGGTGACGCTGATGGTTCAGCAGGACACCAAGCCGCCGCTGCAGGCGGGCGACCCGGGGTCCTCCGTGCTCAACAGGGTCGAGTACGGCGACCGGACTTAGTTCCTGCCCGCCTCACCCACTCCCCTGTCCACCGAACCGCTGAGCCGTCGCTGGCTGTGGCTCGTCGGGGTCCTCTCGCTCGCGCTGGTGTTCGCCCAGTCGCCGGGTCGGACGTCCCCAGACACCAAGCTCGACCTGACGGCCAATCCCCTGCGGTTCCTCGCAAGGGCTGCGGATCTGTGGAACAGCGACCTCCCGTTCGGCCAGGCGCAGAACCAGGCCTACGGCTACCTCTTCCCCCACGGCGCGTTCTTCCTCGCCGGTGACGTTCTCGGGCTGCCCGGCTGGGTGATTCAGCGGCTGTGGTGGGCGTTGCTGCTGGCGGTGGGATTCTGGGGCGTCATCCGACTGGCCGAGACCCTCGGCATCGGCAGTCGCAGCTCACGGGTGATCGCCGCGCTGGCGTTCGCGCTGTCTCCTCGGGTGCTGACGACGCTCGGCGCGATCTCCTCGGAGACGCTGCCGATGATGTTGGCGCCGTGGGTGATGCTGCCGGTGGTCCTCGCGTTGAGGGGCTCCGGAGCCGGGCTGCCGGCGACATCGGGCCAGGGCAGCGTGCGGGTGCTGGCGGCCCGGTCGGCGTTGGCCGTCGCGCTGATGGGCGCGGTCAACGCGGTAGCGACCCTGACGGCCTGCTTGGCGGCACTGATCTGGTGGGCGGCGCATCGTCCGAACCGGCTGTGGTGGCGGTTCACCGGGTGGTGGGCGTTGTCGGGTGTGCTGGCCGTGACGTGGTGGGTGGTCGCGCTGCTCATGCTGGGACGGGTCAGCCCGCCGTTCCTGGACTTCATCGAATCCTCCGGCGTGACGACGCAATGGCTGTCGCTGGTGGAGGTGTTGCGAGGCACGTACAGCTGGACGCCGTTCGTCGCGCCGAACGCGACCGCGGGAGCGTCGCTGGTGACGGGCTCGGTCGCCGTGCTGGCGACGACGTTGGTCGCGGCGGCCGGGCTGGCCGGTCTCGCGCTGCGGTCGATGCCCGCCAGGGGCAGGCTGATCTCGATCCTGCTGGTCGGCGTCGCGCTGCTGGCGGTCGGCTATTCCGGTGGGCTCGGCAGCCCGTTCGCCCACTACGTTCAGACGTTCCTGGACGCCGACGGCACCCCGCTGCGCAACGTGCACAAGCTGGAGCCGCTGATCCGGTTGCCGCTGGTGTTGGGCCTTGCGCACCTGCTGGCCCGGATACCGCTTCCCGGCAGTGCGCCGCGCCGCGAATGGCTGCAGGCGCTGGCCCATCCCGAACGCGACAAGCGGGTCGCCGTCGGCGCCGTCGTCCTGGTGGCCCTTGCGGTGGCCACGTCGCTGGCGTGGACGGGGCGGTTGGCCCCGCCCGGCACCTTCACCGCGATCCCGCAGTACTGGCACGACGCCGCGGACTGGCTCGACGAGCACAATTCTCCCGACCCTGGTCGGGTGCTGGTGGTTCCCGGCGCGCCGTTCGCCACGCAGACGTGGGGCAACAGCCACGACGAGCCACTGCAGGTGCTTGGCAACAGCCCGTGGGGGGTGCGGGACTCGATTCCGCTGACTCCGCCGGAGACAATCCGCGCATTGGACTCGGTTCAGCGACTGTTCGCCGCAGGCAGGCCGTCGGTCGGGCTCGCCGACACCCTTGTCCGTCAAGGCATTTCGTACCTCGTCGTGCGCAACGACCTCGATCCCGAGTCATCACGGTCGGCCCGCCCGCTGTTGGTGCACCGCGTCGTCGACGGATCCCCCGGGCTCACCAAGGTGGCGCAGTTCGGCGAACCCGTCGGGCCAGGCACGTTGAAGGGTTTCGTCACCGACAGCGGGCTGCGGCCGACGTATCCGCCGGTGGAGATCTACCGCGTCGACGGCGGGAAGCCGTTGCGCCCGTACCTCACCGACGCCGACGCGATGGCCCGCGTCGACGGCGGCCCGGAAGCGTTGCTGCGCATCGACGAACGGCGCAGGCTGCTCGGGCAGCCACCACTGGGGCCGATGCTGTTGACCTCCGACGCCATGGCGGCCGGGTTGCCCGTGCCCGTCGTCACCGTCACCGACAGCCCCGTGGCCCGCGAGACCGACTACGGCCGAGTCGACGACCACTCGTCGGCCATTCGTGCGCAAGGGGATTCGCGGAACACCTTCAACCGGGTGATGGACTATCCCGCAGGCGGCGCCGGCATCGTCTACGGCCGCTGGCCGGGCGGCAAGATCACCGTGTCTAGCTCGGCGGCGGACTCCACCGCGCTGCCCAACGTCGCCCCGGCCGCGGGTGCGGCCGCGGCAGTCGACGGGGACCCCGCCACCAGCTGGGTGTCGAACTCGCTGCAATCCGCAGTGGGGCAATGGCTTCAGGTCGACTTCGACCACCCCATCACCAACGCGGCCGTCAGCATCACCCCGAGCGCGACCGCCGTCGGCGCCCAGGTGCGACGGATCGAGATCTCGACCGCGACCGGCACCAGCACCCTGCGCTTCGATCAGGCGGGCAAGGCGCTCTCGGCACCGCTCCCGATCGGCGAGACGCCGTGGGTGCGGTTCACCGCGGTGGCGACCGACGACGGTTCGGCAGGCGTCCAGTTCGGCATCACCGACTTCACCGTCACCCAGTACGACGCGTCGGGTTTCGCGCAGCCGGTCAGCCTGCGGCACACCGTCGACGTGCCGCCACCGCCCCCGGGTTCGGCTGTCGCACAGTGGGATCTGGGTTCCGAACTGCTCGGCCGACCCGGGTGCGCCGACGGACCGGACGGCGTGCGGTGCGCGGCGACCATGGCACTGACCCCCGAGGAACCGGTCAACCTGAGCCGCACGCTGTCGGTGCCTGAGGCGACGACGGTCACCCCGACGGTGTGGGTCCGCGCGCGGCAGGGACCCAACCTCGCCGACCTGATCGCCCAGCCCGGCACCGCGCGCACCCTCGGGGACGCCGACGTCATCGACGTGCTCGGATCGTCATACGCGGCTGGCGACGGTGACCCGCGCACGTCGTGGACCGCACCGCAGAACATCGTCCAGCAGCGGACGGCGGCCAACCTGACCCTGAAGCTGCCCCGCCCGACGGAGGTGGCGGCGCTGCGGCTGACCCCGAGCCCGTCGGAGCTGCCCGCGCACCCGACGACGGTGGCGGTCGACCTCGGCAACGGTCCACAAGTCAGGACGCTTGGGCCGGACGGGCCCCAGACCATCCGACTCACCCCGTCCGTCACCGACACCGTGAAGGTCTCGATCCTCGACTGGAACGACGTAATCGACCGCACCGCACTCGGTTTCGACCAGGTGAAGCCGCCAGGACTGGCCGAGGTCACCGCACTCGACGGTCGCGGCGCATCGATCGCCGCTCCCGACCCGGTCCGCAACCGCGCCCGTCCCATCGCGATGCCGTGCGGCAAGGGTCCGATCATCGGCATCGCCGGACAGTTCGTCCAAACGTCGGTGACCACCACCGTCGGCGACCTGCTCGACGGCAAACCCGTCGCCGCCAAACCCTGTGGCACGACCACCATCTCGGTCCCGGCCGGGGAGCAGGAGCTGGTGATCAGCCCCGGCCCCGCGTTCGTCGCCGACGGGGTGCAGCTGGCAGGGCCGCTGGCCGCCGACCTGCCCACTGCCCCAATGATTCCCGCGACGACGACGCAGTGGCAGGCTGACCATCGGCAGGTCGACGTCGACGCGTCCGACAGCCGGCGGATCCTGGTGGTGCCCGAGAGCGTCAACAGCGGCTGGGCGGCGCGGACGGCGGACGGCACCGCGCTGACGCCGGTCACGGTCAACGGCTGGCAGCAGGGCTGGGTGCTGCCCGCGGGCACGTCGGGTCCCGTGACGCTGGACTTCTCGTCCAACACGACCTATCGGGTCGGTCTCGCCGGAGGGCTTGCGCTACTGCCACTGTTGCTGCTCCTCGCGTTCCTGCCCGTCCGCCACGTCCGCGAGCCGGACGAGGAGGCCACCCCGTGGCAGCTGGGTCCGCTCGGCGCGGGCGCTGCGGTGCTCGCCGTCGGGTTCCTGGTCTCGGGATTCGTGGGGTTGGTGGTCCTCGGCGTCGCGATCGGGCTGCGGCACCTGCTTCGCGCGCGGCAGGAACTCTCCGATCGCCTGACGCTCGGCCTCGCCGCGGGCGGGCTGACGCTCGCGGGCGGGGTGCTCAGCAGATACCCGTGGCGATCGGTGGACGGCTACATCGGTCACGCGTGGGGGGTGCAGCTGCTTGCTTTGATCTCGGTGGCCGCGCTGGCGGCATCGGTGGTTCCCATTCCACCGTCGCGGCGCGAGAACGTCCCTAACATCGACTGAGTGCCGTTCCTCAACACCGCGCGCGGAGCCGTCGACGTCGTCGACCTCGGTGTCACGCTCATGCACGAGCACGTGTTCATCATGACGACCGAGATCATGGAGAACTATCCCGAGGGCTGGGGTGACGGGGCCAAGCGCGAGGCCGACGCGATCGTGCGGCTCAACGAGCTCAAGTCCCGCGGCATCGACACCATCGTTGACTTGACGGTGGTCGGGCTCGGTCGCTACCTCCCCCGGATCGTCCGCATCGCCGCGGCCACCGAGCTGAACATCGTCGTCGCCACCGGTCTGTATACCTACAACGACGTCCCGATGCATTTCCACTACCGCGGCCCAGGCGCACCACTCGGCGGGCCGGAACCCATGGTCGACATGTTCGTCCGCGACATCGAACACGGTATCGCCGACACCGGTGTCAAGGCCGCAATCCTGAAGTGCGCCACCGACGAACCGGGGATGACGCCCGGCGTCGAGCGGGTGTTGCGGGCCGTCGCGCAGGCTCACCGGCACACCGGCGTCCCCATCTCGACCCACACGCACGCGGCGTCCCGACGCGGCCTCGAGCAGCAGAGGATCTTCGCCGAGGAGGGCGTCGACCTCAGCCGCGTCGTCATCGGCCACAGTGGGGACACCACCGACGTCGCCTACCTCGAGGAGCTGATCGCCGAGGGTTCGTATCTCGGCATGGACCGATTCGGAGTCGACGCGATCCTGAGTTTCGAGGATCGGGTGAACACGGTGGCGACGATGTGCGAGCGTGGCCACGCCGGCCGGATGGTGCTGTCGCACGACGCCTCTTGCTATTTCGACGCGCTTCCCGAGGCCACTCTTCCAGTGGCGCTGCCGAATTGGCACTACCTGCACATCCACGACGACGTGCTCCCCGCTCTGAGACGGCGGGGCGTCACCGAGGAACAGCTCACCACCATGCTGGTGGACAACCCGCGCAGAATCTTCTCCACCCGGGGCGGGTACTGACGTGGTCACCGGGGTCGAACCAATCAGCACCCAGGTCTCGGGCCTGGCCGCCGCCGACCCCGACGCGCCAGCGGTCACCTGTGACGGACGAACGCTGACCCGCGCCGAGCTCGACGCGTCGACCAACCGACTCGCCCGCGCGTACGCCGAACGTGGCGTCGGCACGGGCGATTACGTCTCGATCGCCATGCCCAACTCGATCGCGTGGGTGCAGTCGGTGCTGGCGTGCTGGAAGCTGGGCGCCGTTCCACAGCCCTTGTCGGCGCGACTACCCGACGCCGAGTTCAGCGGAATCCTCGACCTGGCGCCACGCGCGCTGGTCGTCGGCCGCGCAGATCCGCGCGGCGTCGTGCCGAGCCTGCCCGCCGACTTCGTGCCCGACGCCGCCCTGTCCGACGCCCCGCTGCCCGAAGCGGTCTCACCGGTGTGGAAGTCGATGACCTCGGGCGGCAGCACCGGACGACCCAAGCTGATCGAGGCCGGCGGGGACAGCCGACTTCCCGCGGCGATCGGCCTGCCACTGGGCATGGCGGACGGCGACGTCAACCTGCTGTCGGTGCCGTTGCACCACAACACCGGATTCACAACGGCCACAGCGGGTTTGCTGATGGGCCACCACCTGGTGGTGATGCCACGCTTCGATCCGCACGAGTTCCTGCGCCTCATCACCGAGCACCGCGTCACCTACCTGGCCACGGTGCCGACCGTCATGCAGCGCCTACTTCCCGTCTACCGGGCGGATCCCGACGCCTACGATCTGTCGTCGGTCCGCCGATTCTGGCATCTGGCCGCCCCGTGCCCGCCGGTGGTCAAGCGGGCGTGGATCGACATCCTTGGTCCGGAGGTGGTGTGGGAGTTGTACGGCGGCACCGAACTTCAGGCGTTGACGTTCATCACCGGCACTCAGTGGCTGAGGCATCCGGGCTCGGTGGGCGTGGTCGTGGCCGGTGAGATGAAGGTGCTCGACGACGACGGTGTCGAGTGCCCACCCGGCGTGGTCGGCGAGATCTACATGCGCCCGGCGCCTGGCAGCCGTCCCACCTACCGCTACGTCGGGTCCACCGCGAAGAGCCGCGACGGCTGGGAGTCCCTCGGCGACCTCGGCCACTACGAGGACGACGGCGCCGACCGCTTCTTCTTCCTCTCCGACCGCCGCGTCGACATGTTCACCGTTGGCGGTCGCAACGTGTACCCGGCCGAGGTCGAGTCGGCGCTCGCCGAGCATCCGGAGATCTTGTCCTGCTTGGTCGTCGG
Organism: Mycobacterium sp. AT1; assembly: GCF_002043095.1. Taxonomy (GTDB): domain Bacteria; phylum Actinomycetota; class Actinomycetes; order Mycobacteriales; family Mycobacteriaceae; genus Mycobacterium. The sequence goes on from NZ_MVOC01000044.1 coordinate 119,948, forward strand.
TGTCCCCGACGACGATCTGGGGCAGGTGCCCTACGCGCTGGTGGAGACGGCTTCACCGCTCGACGAAGCGGCGGTGCTCGCGTTTCTCCACGAACGCCTGGCCGGCCACAAGGTGCCGCGCACGGTCGAGTTCGTCGACCGGCCGCTGCGCGACGAGGCGGGCAAGGCAAGGCGGTCGGCGGTGCGCGAGGAAGTCATCTCGCGATCCAACTAGCGCGACCGTGGGGGTTGTGTACGAAAACCGGCGAATTGGCGTACGTAAGCCCCACGGTCGGCGGCCAGCTAACGTGCGACGGCGGGCTCGGGCGAATCGGTGACCGAACTGTCCAGCGGGGTGACGTCGTGCCGCCTCTCCCACCGCCGCAACGCATTCCGACACGGCGACTCCACCAGTGCATAGCTCACCGCGGCGAGCGCGAAGCCCAGCACCAACGTCAGCGCCAGCACCACCGGCATGTGCCCGTTGAACGGGAACTCGCCGATCATCGGGAACACCATCGCCAGGGCCGCCAGGTGCCACACGAACAGCCCGTAGGACCATCGCCCGAGCGTCACCATCGTCGTGCTGCCGAGGATTCGGTGTGACGTACCCACACGGTCCAGCACCAGCGGCGCCAGCAGCGCGTAGGCCACCACCGCCCCCATCGAGACCTTGATGAGGAACTGCCCCAGCGTGCCGGGCGCCAGACCGGCTGGCCCGGCCATCGGGGATGCGGCCAAGCCGAACGCGGTGAGCGCGATGACGGCCATCAGAATGCGGCGGCGGGCCAGGCGGTGCGCCCACCCGACCGGGCTGACGGTCAGCTCTGCGATCAGCATGCCCGCGGCGAACCACGAGAAGAACGCGGGCGGCCACGTCAACGGGTTCACCCCGAACGGCACGGAGAACGGGATGAGCCCCCACGCGAAGCTGGCCAGCGCGACGCCGAGGATCGCCGGGATGCGCGCCCGCACCGGCAGCCGCCTGGCCAACAGCGCCAGCACCGGCAGCGCCAGGTAGAAGCTCACCTCGACCGACAGGCTCCACATCTGCGTCAGCCCGGAGGTCAACGTCAGCGGCACGTAGATCTGGGTCAGCGTCAGGTTGGCCAACCACACGGTCAGATCGGGGTGGGACTCCGGAAACAGCAGCAGGATCAGCACCACGGCGACGACGTAGCCCGGCATGATGCGGACCAACCTGGAGCGCAGGTAGTGCCCCGTCGGCGGGGTGTGTCGAAGCCCGCGCGCCGCGGCGGCGTGACCGCGCCACAGCAGGAAGCCCGACAGCGCGAAGAACACCGCGACGGCCAGGTCGAAGCGTCCGAGCACGCGACCGGTGCTCCACGTGGTGTGCCCGGTCTGGAAGCCGACGTGGGTGATCACCACCCCGATGGCCGCGCACGCGCGCATGCCCTCGACGGCGGGCAGGAAGCTGCGCGTGCCGGAGACACTTCCCGGGTCGGTTCCGCGCTCGCTCACGGCCCCCAGTGTGCCCGATGACCTCGCACTCGGCGCCAGCCTCACCGTGGGCTGTTAGGGTCGAGCAGGTTTGCCCCAGCTGCCTTCGGGGCAGGTGGCGGCGTTAGTGGAGTCGTCTCAGGACGAGAAGGAGGCACGGTTTGAACCGCGCTGTAGCGCTGCGCATCGCAGCGTGCGGGCTCATGGGTCTCGGTGCCGCCCTGTTGATCGCAGCTCTGCTGCTGTCCACGTACACCAAGGGCAAGATCGCCAAGATTCCGCTCGACATCGACACCACGTTGGTCAGTGACGGCACCGGAACCGTCTTCGACCCCGACTCGCTGAACACCCAGAAGTTCGTGGTGGACAGGAACGCACCCGTCTCCTTCCAGCAGCAGATCAGCGTCGAGTCGCCCTCGAACGCCGACGTCGTCACCCTGCAGGTCGGCAACACCGTGCGCCGGACCGACAAGCAACAGGACAACGGCCTGCTGCTGGCTCTGGTCGACACCGTGACGCTCGACCGCAAGACCGCCCTCGCGGTGTCCAGCGACACCAACCCCGGCGGTTCGGTGCAGAAGCCGCGCAGCATCGACGACGCGCAGCCGCCGACCAACGTCGCGCTGCCGCACGAGGGTCTCGCCTACCGCTTCCCGTTCGACACCGAGAAGAAGACCTACCCCTACTTCGATCCGATCGCGCAGAAGGCGTACGACGCCAACTACGACGGTGAAGAGGACGTCAACGGCCTGAACACGTTCCGGTTCACCCAGAACATCGGCTACGACGGCGACGGCAAGCTGGTTGACCCGATCAAGTACGCGTCGCTGTACGGCGACGACGCCGACAGCGTCGTCGCGGCGCGGGCCGAGCTGTGGGGCCTGCCGGGCGATCCCGACGAGCAGATCACCATGACGCGGTACTACGCGGCGCAGCGCACCTTCTGGGTCGACCCGGTCTCGGGGACCATCGTGAAGTCCCAGGAGCACGGCTTCCACTACTACGCCCGTGACGCCCTCAAGCCCGAGGTGACCTTCGCCGACTACAAGGTGACCTCCACCGAGGACACCGTCGAGGCGCAGGTGGCCAGTGCCCGCGACGAGGGTGACGTCGTCGCCCTCTGGGGTCGGATCCTGCCGATCACGTTCACCGCGCTCGGCCTGCTGACCCTGATCGGCGGCGGCCTGCTCGGCTGGTTCACGCTGCGGGCACAGTCCGCGCTGATCGACCCGGGTCTGGACGACACCGGCCACGGCTTCTTCGGAAGGCGTCCGACGGACACCGGTCCGATGCCCGCGGCCGAGGCGGCTACCGAGAAGATCCCCACTCAACGGCCGTCCGACCTGCCGCCGGACAGACCGGTCTGAGCCGTCTCAGGTGGGTGATGCCGGCGTACGCGCTGGCACTCGCCCTGATGGTGACGGCGCCTCTGCTGGCACCGGGTTACCTGCTGCTGCGCGACGCGGTCTCCACGCCGAAGGCGTATCTGACCGACGCCGCCCTCGGGCTCACCGAGGCCGCGCCGCGGGCGCTGCCGCAGGACTTCTTCGTGGCGGTCGCGTCGCACGTCGTCGACGGCGGCATCGTGGTCAAGCTGCTGCTCGTCGCGGGCCTGTGGCTGGCGGGCTGGGGTGCGGCCAGGCTGGCCGACGTCGTCGTCCCTGCCGCGGGTCTTGCCGGCCAGTTCGTGGCCGCCACGCTGGCGGTGTGGAATCCCTATGTCGCCGAACGACTCCTGCAGGGGCACTGGAGTCTCCTGGTCGGGTATGGCTGCCTGCCGTGGGTAGCGGTGGCGGTGCTGCGGCTGCGTGGCGATGACGGCAGCTGGTGGCCGGTGCTGTTTTGGATCGCGGTTGCCGGGCTGACCCCGACCGGTCTGATGCTCGCGGCCACCGTGGCCCTGGCGTGCTGCGCCGCCCCGGGTACCGGTCGGTCCCGGCCGTGGTGCGCGGCGGTCTCCCTCGGCGCGGCGGTGCTCGGCGCGCTGCCGTGGCTCGTCGCGCCGGTGCTGGCCGGATCGCTGTCGTCGTCGCAGGCCGCCGGGGTGCCCGAGTTCGCGGCACGGGCCGAACCTGGCCTCGGCACGTTGAGCAGCCTCGCCGGTCTTGGCGGCATCTGGAACGGGCAGGCGGTCCCGGACACCAGGGCGACGCTGTTCGCGCTCGTTGCGACCGCCGTCCTGCTCGTCGTGGTCGTGGTGGGTCTGCCGACGGCGGTGCGATGCCCGGGTGCCCGCCCGCTGCTGGTGCTCGCCGCCGTCGCGGTGGTCGCGCCCGCACTGATGGCGACAGGTCCCGGGTTGGCCGCCGTGGAGGCCGTCGTCCGCGCCGTGCCCGGCCTCGGTGTGCTGCGCGACGCGCAGAAGTGGGTCGCACTCGCGCTGCCGGGGTACGCCGTGGCCGGCGCGTCGACCGTGGTCACCGTGGCGCGCCGGGTGCCACGGGGCGTCGCGGCAACGGTGTGCTGCCTGGCTCTGGTCGCGGTCCTTCCCGACCTCGCCTGGGGGGTCGGCGGAAAGCTCACCCCGGTGCGCTACCCGCCGGGCTGGACGACGGCGGCTGCCCTGGTCAACGCCGATCCGCGGCCGGTCGTGGTGCTGCCGCAGGCGAGCATGCGGCAGTTTCCGTGGGCCGGTGACGCGCCTGTGCTCGACCCGCTGCCGCGCTGGGTGTCGGCCGATGTGCTGACCACCGGCGACCTCGACATTGGTGGGCGGACGGTGCCCGGCGAGGGAGCCCACGCGCGGGCCGTCGAGCGTCTGGTGCTGTCCGGGGCGGGCGTCGAAGAGTTGTCAGCGGCCGGCGTCGGGTGGGTGGTGGTCGAGGGACGCGGAGGCCCCTCGCTGTCGCTGCCGGTCGCCTTCGCCGACGACGACATCGCCGTCTACCGGGTCGGCGGCGACCGGCCCGCGGCGTCGCACCGCGGGATCGCGATCGCCGCGCACCTGGCGTGGCTGGCCGCCGTGCTTGCCGGCGCGGCCGGGATGATCGCCGCGCGGCGCAGGAGTGCGGTTCACTAGGCGCCATGGATTGGCTCAGCGAGTGGTGGCAGGCCGAGGTCGTCGACGGCTACAAGGGACCGCTGCTGCTCAGCTTCACCGCGTTCGTGGTGACGTTCCTGACCACCCGCACCATCACGCGGCTGATCCGGGCGGGCAAGGGGCCCTTCCACAACGTCAGCAGCGGTGGCGTGCACATGCACCATTCGACGCCAGGGGTGGTGCTGCTGATCGTCGGCGGATTCAGCGGCGTCGGTTCGCCGCCGCTGTCGGTGTGGACCTACCTCGCGGCGTTGTTCGTCGGAGTTGGCGCCTCGCTGGTGCTCGACGAGTTCGCGATGATCTTCCGGCTGCAGGACGTCTACTGGACGCAAGAGGGCCAGCTGTCGGTGAACGTGGTGACGTTGGCCGCCGCGTGTGTGGGCCTCGCGACGGTTGGGGTGTCCCCGGTGAAGGTGCAGGACCTTCCGCCCGAGTTCGCCGCGGTGCGCTACGCGGCCGTCGGGCTGCTGCTGGTGAACTTCGCCCTGGTCGCCGTGGCGGCGCTGAAGGGCAAGTACCCGACCGCGTTGCTCGGGCTGTTCGTCTCCCCCGTCGCGTGGGTCGCGGCCGTGCGACTGGCCCGTCCGACGTCGCCGTGGGCGCGCTGGCGGTACGGCCCGAAGAAGCGCGCGCGAGCTCAGCGGCGGGCCGCCGCCTTCGACGACCGGTGGGCACCGGTCCGGCGGCACTGGGACGACTTCATCGGTGGCACACCGACACTGGCGAACCCGCCGGCCGCCGCGACTCCGTCGGAGCCCGCCGCCGGCGGGTGAGTCACGTCGTCGTGGTCGTCGCGTCGCGCGGTGCCACGGCAGTCGACGGGGCGGGCGTTCCCAGTGCCTCGTCGGGATCCACGATCGGGGCCAGGTCGACGCCACGGGTCTCCGGTAGGGCGACGACCGCGAGCAGACCGGCGACGGCCACCACGACCATCGCAATCGCCAACAGTGTCGGGGAACCGGCGCCGAGGCTGACCAGCCCGACCGAGATGACGGGAGCCGGTCCGGCCAGCACCGCACCGGGAATCTCTCGTCCGAGGGCGAATCCGCTGAAGCGGAACTCCGCGGGGAACAGCTCCGAGTAGTAGGCCGCCTGTGACCCGAACATCGCCAAGCAGCCTCCGAGGGCGAGCGCGAAGGCCAGCATGATCAGGGCGACGTTGCCGGTGTCCAGCAGCCAGAAGAACGGGAACGCCACCAGCGCGCAGAACGCACTCACACCGATGTACACCGGCTTTCGGCCCGCACGGTCCGACAGCGCCCCCAGCAGCGGGATCGCGATCGCTCCCACCGCGCAACCGACCAGAACGGCCGACAGCGCCACCGACTTGGGCACGCCCTTCGCCGCGATGTAACTCAGCGAATACGTCTGCACCACATAGATGTTGAAGGCCAACACCCCGTTGGCGACCATGACCAGCAGCAGGCGCCGCGGCATGGCCTTGATCAGGGTCAGCGCCGGCACCCGCGTTCGGGCCCTGGCCTGCTTGAGCTCGGTGAACACCGGCGACTCGGGTACCCGCAACCGGATCAACAGACCGATGGCGACGACGAAGATGCTGAACAGGAACGGAATTCGCCAGCCCCAGCTGAGCAACTGCTCCTCGGGCAGCAGGGCCACCGCGGCGCTCATGGCGGCCGCGAGGCCGATGCCGATGAAGACCCCGGACGCCGGCAACGAAGCGAAGAAGCCGCGGCGCTTCACCGGTGCAAATTCCGCCACCATGGTGACCGCCCCGACGTACTCCGCACCGACGCCCAATCCCTGCAGCAGCCGGCAGACCACCAGCAGGATCGGGGCGGCCACCCCGATGCTGCCGTAGGTGGGCAACAGGCCGATGGCGACGGTGGCGACGCCCATCAGCAGCAGGGTGCACACCAGGGAGAAGCGTCTTCCGTAGCGGTCGCCGAGGTGACCGAACAGGACCGCTCCCACCGGTCGCGCGAAGTAGCCCACCCCGAAGGTGGCGAACGCGGCTACCACCCCCGTGGTGGGAGAGAAACTGGGAAAGAACAAGGTGCCGAACACGAGTGCCGCCGCCTGGCCGTAGACGGCGATGTCGTACCACTCGATGACGCTGCCGATGACGGTGCCGGGAATGAGGCGTTTGCGGGATTGGTCCCAGATCTGGTCGGGGTCGGTGGTGGTCATGACGGGCTCCTCCTTGAGCTGTCGACGCGGTCGGGCCGGACGAGGTTGCCGAGCTCTTCCCCGGCGACGAGGCGGTTGAGGTTGTCGGCGATCATCGCGTAGCGACGCCGTGGCAACTGGGTGGTCCACGCGCTCGAGTGCGGGGTGCACCAGGCGTTCGGCAGCTCCCACAGTGGGTCGGCCGCCGGCGCCAACTGCTGGTCGTCGACGCCCGGGTACCGGTACCAGACGTCCAGGATTGCGCCACCGATGACGTTGTCCCGCAACGCTTCGTAGAGTGCGCGCCCGTCCACGATGGGCGCCCGCGAGACGTTCACCAGCACGGCGTGGGCGGGCATCCGCGCCAGTGCGGCGGCGTCGACGAGACCGGTGGTCGACGGGGTGAGCGGACAGGCCACCACCACGTAGTCGGCGCGCCGCTGAAGGTCGGCCAGCTCGGTGGTCGGTCGCACGTGCGCGGCGGCGTCGGTCTCGGCGTAGTCGTCGACGGCGACCACCTCGACACCGAAGGCCTTGGCGCGGACGGCGATCGCGCGGCCGATCCGGCCGTATCCGATCAGCACCAACGTCTTCCCGTAGAGCTCTCCGTGCGGTACCCGCCGGCGGTAGAGCGACGGCCAGGCCTCTGGACCGAACGACTCCTGCAGCGCCGCGGCACGGATCTCCCACTCCAGCAGGCGTGCCAGGACGAACTCCGCGATCGGCACCTCGTGTTCGAACACGTTGGCCACCATGGTCTCCGGTGACAGCGCGGCGAAGTCGACCCGGTCGAGGCCGGCGCCGGGCACGTGCAGCAGCCGGAACGGCGGGGCGACGGTCGCCCGGGTGAACCTCAGCGACACCACGACGTCGTCGACGTCGATCCGATCGTCGAACAGGGCCGAGTCGGCTGCAGACCAGGGCAGTTCGACGATCTCCCATGGGTCGTGCAGGTGCGGCCGCAGATCGTCGACGTGTTCACTTGCCTCGCCGACCAGGAAGACCTTCATCGCGAGCCGCCGGGTCGTCGACCGGCGGCGGCGGCCCGCAGGATGGACCGCACCGCGGCGTCGGTGACGGGCGCCGGGTTTCCGGCGCGGCCGGCGTCGTGGACGTCCGGATCGGTCGGTCGGCCGTCGGCCGTGGTCGCGATGAGCACGGCGCGGTCTTCGTCCTCGGCGGAGAACCCGACGTCGGCCAGCCGCACCGGCAGTCCAGCACGAATGTTGAGATCCCACAGGTAGCCGGCCAGATCGTCGGTGCCGACGGCGTCGGCGATGCGTCCAAGGGCCAGCGGCGCGCGCTCACTCAGGTGGTCGGTGACGTAGGGCAGCACGACGGCGTGGGCGGTGCCGTGTTCGACGCCGTAGCTGCCGCCGAGCATGTGCGCGATGGCGTGCTGAATGGCGAATCCGCCGGTCAGGGCGGCACCGGAAAGGTATGCCCCGTAGAGCATTTCGTTGCGGACCGCCACGTCGTCGGGGTCGGCCAGCAGGAGCGGCAGAGTGTGGGCGACGATCCGAGCACCCTCGACGGCGGCGGGTGCGAGCAGCGGGCTCAGGCTCGGCAGGTAGATCGCGTCGACGCAGTGCGCGAGGGCGTTCATGGCGCTCGAGGCACTGGCCGTCGGCGGCAAGCCCACCGACAGTTCGGCGTCGTAGACGACCGTCCTCGGGCGCATCGCCAGGCTCTCGTGCATGCGCTTGACGCCATCGGCGGTCATGCCGCAGTAGCCCGTCATCTCCGAGCCGCTGTAGGTGGTTGGCACGGCGACGATGGGGAGGCCGGATTCGTAGGCGATGCCCTTGCACAATCCCGTCGCCGCGCCGCCGCCGACCGCGACGAGACAGTCGGCGCCACGGGCGACGGCCTTCTCGACGCCGCGGCGGACCAACTCCACGGGGACTTGGCTGATCGCCTCCGGCAGAAGACCCACGCAGCGGTCACCGAGTGCCGTGGCGAACCGGTCGCCCATCGCGGTGCGTCCGGGGGTGGTGACGATCATGGCGCGCCGGGCGCCGAGACGGTCCACCTCGGCACCGAGCTGGGCAGAGCTGCCGGGCCCGAACACGATCCGCGGTGGGGTCGCGTTGTGGACCCCGGCGGGATGGGCGAAGCTGCGGGGAGTCGTCACCAGTCCACCACCGTTCCGTCGGCCAACACGGCCGAGCTGCTGTGCGGAACCTCCTGCTGATACGGATGTTTGGCGGCCTCGCGCTCGTCGACTTCGACTCCGAGGCCGGGTCCGGTGGGCACCTGCCAGTGGCTGCCGACCCGCCGCATCGGCGTGGTCACCACGTCGTCGTACCAACTGACCGCGCCGCTCATCTCCTCCTGGATCACGAAGTTCGGAGTGCTCACCGCGAAGTGCAGGGCCGCCGCGCCCGCGATGGGCCCGTTGGGGTTGTGCGGGGCGACGCCGACCATCTCGGCGTCGGCGAGCGCCGCGATGCGCTTGCCCTCGAGGAGTCCACCGGTGTGGTTGAGATCGGGCTGTGCGACGTGAATGGCCTTGGCCTGCAACACCGGAAGAAACTCCCTCAGGCCGACCAACCGTTCCCCCGCGGCGATCGGCACCGGCGAGCGGCTGGCGACCTGACGCAACGCCTCGGTGTCGCCCGGTTGCACCGGTTCCTCGCAGAACAGCGGGTCGTAGGGTGCGAGCACCTCGATGTATTGCAGGGCCGCGGCGATGGACGCCGGGCGGCCGTGAAAGTCGACCATCACGTCGACGTCGGGGCCCACCGCGTCGCGGAGCGCCGACATCATCTCGTCGACGTGACGGCGCTGCGCGGCGACCGTGAGGTGCGCGCCGTAGGGGATGATGACCACCTTCAGTGCGTCGTAACCCCTTTCGACGACCTCGGCGGCCTTCTCCCGCACCAGTCCGGTGTCCCGGGTGTCGTAGACCGAGCTCATGTCGCCGAGGCCGAGGTGGGTGTACACGTGCACCGAGTCGCGGACCTTGCCGCCCAGCAGCCGCCACACCGGCTGACCGACGGACTTGCCGAAGATGTCCCAGAGGGCGTGCTCGATGCCGCTGATCGCGGTCGCGCCGATGATCCCGAGCCGGTAGTAGCTGTGCTTGGTCAGCACTCGCAGGATCTGTTCGACGTCGCGTGGGTCCCGGCCGAGGATCAGGGGGGTGAGGTCTTCGATCGTGCTGACCACGGCCCTGGTCTTCCAGTTGAGACTGGCCTCGCCCCACCCGTAGAGACCGTCCTGGTCGGTGCGGACCTTTACCAGGATCCAGTTCCGCATCTCGGCGTTGACGACCGTCGTCTCGACGGCGGTGATGCGGATGGGCGAATCCTCGATCCGATGTGGCACTGACGCTCCATTCTCGTGTGGCGTGGGCCACGTTATGGAGATGCCGTGATTACGTCCAACTCTTTGTGCTGATGAATTGATTTGTCTTGGTTATTACTGTTGGCTCGACGAATGGATCGCGTAGGCCTGGAGTGCTTCGTCGCGCTGGCCGAGGAACTGCACTTCGGGCGGGCCGCCGAGCGGTGCCACATCAGCCAACCCGCGATGAGCCAGCAGATCCGACGGCTCGAGCAGCACCTCGACGTACGCCTGGCCCATCGGAACAAGCGCATGGTGTCACTGACCCGCGCCGGCGCGGTGTTCGTCGTCGACGCCCGGAAGATGTTGCGCCACATGGACGACGCTGCGTCGCTGGCGTTGCGCACCGACCGCGGCGAAGTCGGCCAGCTGAGGCTGGGCGTGACCGCGCCCGCCCTGTTCGTGGTCTACCCCGAGATCGCCGCCCTGTTCCGCGAGCGACTACCCAACGTCGGCCTGTTGGTTCGCGAGATGACGACGGCCGAACAAGAACACGCCCTGAGACGGGGCGACCTCGACGTGGGCCTGGTCCACCCGCCGCTGGACGACTCCGGTCTGGCCGTCGAGGAGATCGGCCGCGCCCCTTTTCACATCGCGCTGCCGGTGATGCATCCACTCACGCGGCACGACTCACTCACGCTTGCAGACCTCGAGCGCGAGCCGGTGGTGATCTTCCCGCGCGAGATCGCGCCACAGCTCCACGACACGGTCCTGCAGCTGTGCCTGGAAGCCGGGTTCAGCCTGCGCATCGCCATGGAGGCGCACCCGGCGCAGTCGATCATCGCCCTGGTGGCCGCGGGCGTCGGGATCGGCTTCATCGCCTCGGAGACCCAGCGCATCGACCGGGCGGGCGTCACGTACCGCCCGATCCGCGGGCCGGGGCCACAGCTGAGCATCGGCGTGGCCTATCACGCGGACGAGACGGCGCCCAGCGTGCAGACCCTGCTGACCGTGGCCCGCGAGGCCGGCCGCTCGATGCGGTGAGTCCGGCGCCGTCAGATGACGCCGCCGACCAGCCTGCCGTCGACCACTGATTCGAGGACGACGCGCATGGCGTCGGCACTCTGAGTCCAGGAGAATTCGCCGCTGCGCAGCTGCGCCTTGACGCCGAGCTGCTCGCGCAGCACGTGGTCGGTCAGCAGCCGGTCCAGGCGCGACACCAACCCTGCGTGGTCGTCGACCAGGAGGCCGGTGACGCCGTCGACGATGGAGTCCGTGAGCCCGCCGGAGGACCGGTATCCGATGGTCGGCACGGCGTGTTGCGCCGCCTCCGTCACGGCCAGCCCCCAGCCCTCCTTGCGAGAGGGCAGCACGTGCACCCAACACCGTTGCAGCACTTCGTGTTTCGCGTGGTCGTCGACGTGACCGTGGAAGGTGACCGCATTGGTGATGCCGAGGCGCGCGGCGTGCTCGACGAGTCGGTCACCCCACCAGCCACCGCCGACGACGTCGAGGTGCAGGTCCGGTGTCCGCGGGAGCAGCTCGGCGACGGCGTCGAGCACGTCCTCGATCTGCTTGTGCGGCACCAGCCGGGACAGCACGGCCACCCGCGGCGTCGTCGACCGCGGCAGCGTCAGGGTGTCGGCAGGCGCCTCGTCCAAACCGTTGCGCACCACGGCGACGCGGTGCGGGTCGACGCCGAGGTCGGCAAGGTCGCGGGCCGACGGCAGCGACACCGTGACGTATTGATTGCCGCGGTGCAGGCGCGGGGACAGCCGGGATTCGACGAACCAGCCGAACCGGCTCATCAGCGGGCCGGCGACCGGCCACTGCTCGCGGTGGCAGTGGTGCACCAGCACCACCGAACGCCGCCCGAACGCCAGCCGCGCGAGGAACGGAATGCCGTTCTGGCTGTCGATCACCACGTCGGGCTTCACCCGTCGCAGCGGGCCGAGTCCGACGCGCGAGGCGACCATCGCCAGCCCGGCGTGGATGTACACGCCGTAGCGGCCGCCGCCGCGGCTGACGGTGACACCGTCGAGCACCTCGCGTCGGGGGACGCCCGGGTAGCGGGCGGTACGCAGGGTCACCTCGACGCCGTCGGCCGCCAGCTGGCTGCCGATGCGCTGAAGGTAGGCCTCACTGCCGCCGCCCTGAGGGTGCCCGGTGTCGCGCCAGCACAACAGCAGCACGGACTTCAGCGGACGGTCGGACATCGCAGACCAGCTTAAGCGCTGAATACAGTTGGCCCATGCGCGCCACCGACCCCTTCGCCAGGCAGGCCACGCTGGCGAGGTCCGTGCGACTGCTCGGCGAGTTCCGCTTCGAGCAGACCGACCCGCCCCGGTTCTACGGTGCGCTCGCCGACGACACCGTTGCCCTGGTCGCGGCGCTCGTCGACGGCGATCCGACGGGGTTGACCCTGCTCGACGTCGGCGGCGGCCCCGGGTACTTCGCGTCCGCGTTCGAGGCAGCTGGCCTGAACTACCTGGGCGTCGAACCGGATGCCAGCGAAATGCACGCCGGCCCTGCGGGTGAGCCGGGCGCCGGCGCGTTCGTCAGGGCCTCGGGCATGGCGCTGCCGTTCGCCGACGACTCCGTCGACGTCTGCCTGTCGTCCAACGTCGCCGAACACGTGCCCGACCCGTGGCGAATGGGGCGCGAGATGCTGCGGGTCACCAGGCCGGGCGGGCTGGTGGTGCTGTCGTACACGGTGTGGTTCGGCCCGTTCGGCGGCCACGAGATGGGGCTGACGCACTACCTGGGCGGGGCGCGCGCCGCCGAACGATACGCCCGCAAGCATGGTCGCCGGCCGAAGAACGACTACGGCTCGTCGTTGTTCGCGGTCTCGGCCGCCGACGGCTTGGCGTGGGCACAGAGCACCGGGACGCTGGTGGCTGCTTTTCCCCGCTACCACCCGCGATGGGCGTGGTGGATGACGCGCGTGCCCGTGCTTCGGGAGTTTTTGGTCAGCAACCTGGTGCTGGTGCTGCGACCGTCCTGACGGCCTGAATTGCAACAGGTTCCAGTTTGGCGATTCGGTGGGTAATGTGAGTTTCATGACACAGAGCACTGCCTTCAAGACCGACTGGGACAAGCTGTTCATCGGCGGCAAGTGGGTCGAGCCGTCCACCTCCGAGGTCATCGAAGTGCACTCCCCTGCCACGGGTGAGCTGGTCGGCAGCGTTCCCATGGCCGCCGAGGCCGACGTCGACGCCGCCTGCGCCGCCGCCCGCAAGGCCTTCGACGAGGGCCCATGGCCGCACACGTCACCCGAGGAGCGGGCCGCCGTCCTCGGCGCAGCGGTGAAGCTGATGGAGGAGCGCGCCGACGAACTGAAGTTCCTGCTCGCCGCCGAGACGGGGCAGCCGCCGACGATCGTCGACATGATGCAGTACGGCGCCGCGATGTCGTCGTTCAACTACTTCGTCGGGGCAGCCGACAAGTTCACCTGGCAGGACGTCCGCGACGGAATCTACGGCCAGACGCTGGTGCTGAAGGAGCCGATCGGCGTCGTCGGCGCGGTCACCGCGTGGAACGTGCCGTTCTTCCTGGCGGCCAACAAGCTGGGCCCCGCGCTGCTGGCCGGCTGCACCGTCGTGCTGAAGCCCGCCGCGGAGACGCCGCTGTCGGTGTTCGCGATGGCGGAGATGTTCGCCGAGGCCGGCCTGCCGGAGGGCGTGCTGTCGATCGTGCCCGGCGGCGCCGAGACCGGTCGCGCGCTGACCGCCAACCCCGAGCTGGACAAGTACACGTTCACCGGCAGCTCCGCCGTCGGCAAGGAGGTCGCCAAGATCGCGGCCGAGAACCTGAAGGCCTGCACGCTGGAGCTCGGCGGCAAGTCCGCCGCCATCATCCTCGAGGACGCCGACCTGGACTCGACGCTGCCGATGCTGGTGTTCTCCGGGTTGATGAACTGTGGGCAGGCGTGCGTCGGGCAGACGCGCATCCTGGCGCCCCGGTCGCGCTACGACGAAGTGGTCGAAAAGCTCTCGGCCGCCGTCGCCGCGATGCCAATCGGGTTGCCGGACAACGCAGGCGCCATGATCGGCCCGCTGATCTCCGAGCGTCAGCGTGAGCGCGTCGAGGGCTACATCAAGAAGGGCGTCGAGGAAGGCGCCCGCATCGTCACCGGCGGCGGTCGTCCCGAGGGCCTGGACGGCGGCTGGTTCGTCGAGCCGACGGTGTTCGCCGACGTGGACAATTCGATGGTGATCGCGCAGGAGGAGATCTTCGGCCCGGTGCTCGTCGTGATTCCGTTCGACGACGAGGCCGACGCCATCCGCATCGCCAACGATTCGGCGTACGGGCTGGCAGGCAGCGTGTACACCACCGACTTCCCGAAGGCTCTCGAGATCGCGAAGAAGATCCGCACCGGCACGTACGCGGTCAACATGTACGCCTTCGATCCCGGAGCGCCGTTCGGCGGTTACAAGAACTCGGGCATCGGCCGCGAGAACGGACCCGAGGGCATCGAGGCGTACTGCGAGGCCAAGAGCGTCCTGCTGCCGTTCGGGTACACGCCCTAACGTTCCCGCTTCACTCTGCGTCCACTGCGCGAAAGTACGAGTAAACCTCGCAGTGGGCGCAGAGTGACGCTAGAAGGCGTCCTCCGCCAGCTCCATCGCCGCGAGTTCGGTGTTCTCCACGGCGCGGCGGTCGGCACTCAGCCGGGGCAGCACGTTCATCGCGAAGAACGTTGCGGCCGTGATCTTTCCGCGGTAGAAGGCATGGTCGCGTTCGGAGGGCTGCCCGTCGAGCGCCGCCAACGCAATCTCGGCGTGCCACAGCAGCAGCCATCCGATCAGCAGATCACCGACGGCGAGCAGGAACGGCACCGACTGCAATCCCACGCGGTAGACCTCGCGGGCGTCGCTGCTGGCCGCGACGTAGTAGCCCGTCAGGGTGGCGACCATGGACTGCACGTCGGCGGCCGCCGTAGCCAAAATCCCCCGATACGTGGCCAACTCGGGTCGGCCGTCCTGGCGTTCGACGAAGGCCTGGATCTGGCCGAGCAGGTGCTCCAGCGCGACGCCGCGGTCGCGGGCGATCTTGCGG
>NZ_MVOC01000044.1:134909-203341 GCF_002043095.1 Mycobacterium sp. AT1
GTCGATCTTCGCGTCGCGGACGTACTGCTCGAGCGGATAGTCCTTCAGGTAGCCCGAACCACCCAGTGTCTGAAGCGATTCCGCCAGGTACTGATACGACCGCTCCGACCCGACGCCCTTGACGATCGGCAGCAGCAGGTCGTTGACGCGGCGGGCCACGTCGGCGTCGGCACCCGAGACGAGCTCGGCGACGACGTCGTCCTGGTGGGCGGCGGTGTAGAGGTAGAGCGCCCGAAGCCCCTCGGCGTAGCACTTCTGCATCAGCAGGGAGCGCCGCACGTCGGGGTGGTGCAGGATGGTCACCTTTGGCGCCGTCTTGTTGGTCATCTGGGTCAAATCGCTGCCCTGCACCCGCGTCCTGGCGAACTCGAGGGCGTTCAGATAACCGGTCGACAGCGTGGCGATTGCCTTGCCACCCACGGCCATTCGGGCGAACTCCATGATTTTGAACATCTGGACGATGCCCTCGTGGGTGTCGCCAACCAGGTAGCCGATCGCGGGGGTGCCGTGCTGTCCGAACGTCAGCTCGCACGTCGCCGAGGCCGTCAGCCCCATCTTGTGCTCGAGCCCGGTGACGAAGACACCGTTGCGCTCGCCCGGGGCCGCCGTCTCGGGATCGGGCAGGAACTTCGGCACCAGGAACAGACTGAGTCCCTTGGTGCCCGGCGCCGCGCCGACCGGCCGCGCCAGCACCAGGTGGGCGATGTTCTCGAAGAGGTCGTCGCAGTCTCCGGAGGTGATGAAGCGCTTGACGCCGTCCAGGTGCCAGGTGCCGTCGGGCTGTTCGACGGCCTTGGTGCGCCCGGCGCCGACGTCGGACCCCGCGTCCGGCTCGGTGAGCACCATCGTGGCACCCCAGTTTCGCTCGACGGCCAATGCGGCCCAACGCTTCTGCTGTTCGTTGCCGACGTTGAACAAGACGTCCATCATCGGCGGGCCGTCGAGGTAGAAGAACGCCGCGGGCAGTCCGCCGACCAGGAACTCGTTGATCGCCCACCGGACCATCGCGGGGGCGGGCAGACCGCCGATGCCCTCGGCGAGGCCGATGCGCGTCCACTCCCCGCGTTGCCACGTCAGCACTGACTCCTTGAACGCCGCGGGCAGGGTCACCGCGTGCGTCTGCGGGTCGAACGTCGGCGGGTTGCGGTCACTCTCCTCAAACGACGCCGCCAGCGGGCCCTCGGCTTGGCGAGCGGCCTCGGCCAGCATGCCGAGGACGTCGTCGACCTCGAGACCGTCGAATTGGCCACTGCTGAGCGCCTTTTCCAGACCCAGCACCTCGACGAGGTTGAACACCAGGTCTCGGACGTTGGCCTTGTAGTGGCTGGCGATTAGAAGGCTCCCTCGTCGAGGTCCATGGTGGCCAGGTCGACCGATTCGATGATCTTGCGTTCGGCGGTGAGCCGCGGCAGCACGTTGTTCGCGAAGAACTTGGCGGCGGTCACCTTCCCGCGGTAGAACGCGCGATCCCGCTCGGAGGGCTCGCCGTCCAAGGCGTCAAGGGCGATTTCGGCCCCGTTCAGCAGCAACCATCCGATGAAGAGGTCGCCGACGGACAGCAGGAAGGAGACCGAGCCAAGGCCGACCCGGTACAGGTCACGCGAATTCTGTTGCGAGGAAATGAGATAACCGGTCATGGCGCCGACCATCGCCTGCACGTCGGCCAGCGCCGTCGCCAGTCGTACTCGACATTCGGCGAGTTCCGGACGTGCCGACTCGGCGTCCAGGAAGGCCTGGATCTCCCCGGCGACGTGGGCGAGCGCGCCACCCTGGTCGCGGGCGATCTGTCGATCTTCGCGTCGCGGATGTACTGCTCGATCGGATAATCCTGCAGGAAGCCCGAGCCGCCGAAGGTCTGCAGCGACTCCGTCAGCGTCTGATAGGCCCGTTCCGACCCGACGCCCTTGACGATCGGCAGCAGCAGGTCGTTGACGCGGCCCGCCATGCCGGCGTCCGCGGCGGAGACGACGTTGGCCGCCGCCACGTCCTGGTGCGCGGCGGTGTAGAGGTACAGCGCGCGCAGTCCCTCGGCGTACGCCTTCTGCGTCAGCAGGGCCCGTCGCACGTCGGGGTGGTGCAGGATGCTGACGCGCGGTGCGGTCTTGTCGGTCATCTGGGTGAGGTCGGCGCCCTGGATGCGCGTCTTGGCGTAGTCCAGGGCGTTCAGGTAGCCGGTCGAGAGCGTGCTGATCGCCTTGGTGCCGACCATCATTCGCGCATACTCGATGATCTTGAACATCTGCGCGATGCCGTTGTGGGTGTCGCCGACCAGGTAGCCGATCGCGGGGGTGCCGTGCTGCCCGAACGTCAGCTCGCACGTCGCGGACACCTTGAGGCCCATCTTGTGCTCGAGCCCGGTGACGTAGACGCCGTTGCGGTCACCCGGCGCGCCGGTCTCTGGGTCGGGCAGGAACTTGGGAACCATGAACAGCGAAAGGCCCTTGGTGCCGGGGCCTGCGCCCTCGGGCCTGGCAAGCACCATGTGCACGATGTTCTCGAACAGGTCGTCGGAGTCGCCGCTGGTGATGAAGCGCTTGACGCCGTCGAGGTGCCAGGTGCCGTCGGGCTGCTCGACGGCCTTGGTGCGCCCGGCGCCGACGTCGGAGCCCGCGTCCGGCTCGGTGAGCACCATGGTGGCACCCCAGTTGCGCTCGACGGACATTGCCGCCCAATGCTTCTGCTGCGCGTTGCCCTCCTCGTGCAGGATGCCGGCCAGCACCGGTCCGGCGAGGTACATGAAGGCCGCCGGCTGAGCGCCGAGCGGAAACTCGTTGATCGCCCACGCCAGCATCGACGGCGCGGGGACGCCGCCGACGTCCTCGGAGAGGCCGATACGGAACCACTCGCCCTGCTGCCACGCCCGGAAGGACTCCTTGAAGGCGTCGGGAAGCGTCACCACGTGGGTGTCGGGGTCGAAGGCCGGCGGGTGGCGGTCGGCGTCGGCGAAGGACTCGGCGAGCGGGCCCTCCGCCAGGCGCGCCGCCTCGCTCAGCATGTCGCGGATCGAGTCCGCGTCAAGATCACCGAACTCGCCGGAGGCAAGCACCTTCTCGAGTTGGAGGACCTCGAAGAGATTGAATTCGAGGTCGCGCACGTTGCTCTTGTAGTGGCCCACGTCTAGCCCTTTCAGGATCGAACCGCGCCATGCAGCGTAGTCCGATCGGGCGCCGGTAGCCACGACAGTGGCTATGGACGGACCCATAGAATGACGCGCTGGGCGTGACGTGGAATACATTCCCAACCCTTCGGCGTTCCCACCACTATGCTCGGCACCATAGTTAGGGAGGCACCCATGTGGGTCGTCGAAGTCAACGTCCTCGGTCGTCGATTCAGCTGCACCGTCGACTACCGGCGCCGCCCACAGCCGGGCCACGCCCGGATGGCACCGTGGCGCGACCGGATGCACCGCCAGTCGGGTGCCGCCGCCTGATGCCCTCCCCCGTCGACGTCGGCCACGCCACGCGGGGCACGACTCGGGACCGGATGCTGTCCGCCGCCTCCGAGGTGCTGCGCGAGAAGGGTGCCGCCGGGGTCACCATCGACGAGGTACTCGTCCGCAGCGGCGCGCCCCGCGGATCGGTGTACCACCACTTTCCCGGCGGTCGCAGTCAGCTGCTGATTGAGGCGCTGCAGCACGCGGGCGATGCGATCACCGGACTCGTCGACGACGCCGCCACGCGCGGCAGTGCCCCGTTGATACGCCAGTTCGTCGCCTTCTGGGAGCGCACCCTTGCCGAGAGCGACTTCGCCGCTGGCTGTCCGGTGGTGGCCGCCGCGATCGGCTCGGCCGACGCCGAGCCGGCACTGACCCCCATCGCCGGTGACATCTTCGACCGCTGGCGGACGGCGCTCAGCCGGGCATTCGTGGCCGACGGGTTCGGCGACGCCGACGCCGCGTCGTTGGCCGTCACCAGCATCGCGGCGTTGGAGGGAGCCGTTGTGCTGTGCCGCGCGTCTCGCACCGCAGAACCACTGCGGGAGGTGGCCAGGCAGGTCGAATTCCTGATCAAGTCACGGGAATTCGTGCATCGGTTCGGGCTGCCGGACCAACCCTAGGGCGACAGCAGGATACGGCTCAGCTGCGTGGTCGTGGCGACGCCGTCGTCGTAGCCGCCTTCGTCGCCGAGTGCGTTCATGATCGCCAACGTGTAGCGCTGTTGCGTCCCGGCAAAGCCCACCGAGTTGACCACCCAGCCGCCTTGCTCCTGCGACCACCCGTTCTTGTTGCCCGGTGTCATCGCCGGGCCTGCTCCCCACACTCCCCACTGCTGGTCGGGGTCGACGCGCTGCATCTCGGCCACCACGGCGGTGGCATCGGCCGGACTCAGCCCGGTCAGCACGTAGTTCATCAGCCCGTCGAGATCGTCGGCCGTGGCCTTTTGAAACCCCCAGTACGGGAACACGTCGCCAAAACCCCTTTGCGGTGCGACGTTTGGCATCCCGTAGCGGGGAAAGTTCGCGTTGAACGCGTTCGCCGCTCCGCCGTATCGGGACCACAGCGCGTCGGCGGCGTCGTTGTCCGAGTTGCGCAGCATGGCCACCATCAGGCGGCGGTCGGCGTCGGTGAGGGTGATGACGCCCGCTCGCTGCCTGGTGAGCAGATCGGCCACCATCGCCAGCTTGATCGTCGATGCCGTCCAAATCGGGGTCGCGGCGTCGGCATTGCGGTAGGTCGCCCCCGTCGCACGGTCACGCAGCACGAATCCGACTGTCCCAGGCCGGGTTTGGAGGTACTGCTCGGCGACGACGATGCGTTGCCGTAGACCGCATTCCGCTGCGGCGGTGCCGCAGGGCGCAGCGGCCGACGGCGCCGCTCTCGAGATCAGGGCCAGCAGGGCGACGACGAGGACGATCGCGCAACGTCGCATCGGCTAGCGCAGCCCGTTCTCGATGGCGGTGCGCAGATCGTCGACGGACCGAGGGCTGACCTGCTCACCGTCGACGAAGAACGTCGGAGTGCCCTGGACACCGAGCGCCATGCCGTCGTTCACGTCGACCTGGATGCGCTCCGCGGTGGCGGGGTCGGCGTACGCCGCGTCGAAGGCCGCCATGTCGAGTCCGAGTTCGACTGCAAATCCGCGAAATACGTCGTCGGCGGGAGTGCGCCGTTCGCCCCACTGGGCCTGAGTTTCGTACATCGTGCGGTACATCGCCTCGAGTCTGCCCTGCTGGGCGGCGGCCTCGACGGCGCGGGCGGCACGCTCGCCGTTGACGTGCCCGGGGAGTGGGAAGTAGCGCAGCACGAACTCGACCCGGTCCCCGTAGTCGGCTCGCAGCTGCTCGACGATCGGGTATGCGGCTCGGCAGCCCTCACACTCGAAGTCGAGGAACTCGACGAACGTCACCGCGGCGCCGGGAGGCGAGTTGAGGCGGTGGCTGTCGGCGCGAACCACCGCAGGCATGCTCGCGTCCGCCGAGACCCGGTCGGGGCCGTCGGTGTCACTTCGGCTGATCAGAAGAATCACCGCGCCGACGACGACTGCGACGATCGCGACCGCGGTCACCCCGATCCGGCCCGCAGTCGTTCTCGGCAACACTCCCCCTCGCGAATCTACGTACTCACTACGTAGGAGCGTAGCCCAGGACTCAGTGGTGGCAGAGCACGTTGACGACGACGGGCGCTCCGATCGTCGCCGCGATCGTGGCCGAGGTCGCCACCCGATGACACCACCGGGTCGACCGGCCGGCGGGGTCCAACAGGCGACGCGCGCGGGCGGCGGTCGCCGTGGCGGCCATCGCCAATCCACCCGAGGGCGGCAGCGGCGAGGCGAGCGCGAGCATGCCCGCCACGAGGGGCCGCGATCCGTGCCGCCGGGCAGCCGTGTCGTCGGCGCACATCTCCAGCAGCTCGGCAACCACGGCCGCACCGCGGGTGAACAGCGGAAGGTGCGCCAGGCTGGCGGCCAAGGCCCGCAACACCATCAGCAGGTGGTGGTGCCGGCCGGCGATGTGGGCGCCTTCGTGGGCGAGCACTGCGTCGAGTTCGGGTCCGTCGAGCGCCCGCACCGCGGCCATGGTCACGACGATCGTGTCGGGTCTGCCGACGACGCAATACGCCGCGGGCCGTTCGCCCGCCACCACGAACACCCCCTCGGCATCGGTGGGCGTTCCGATGATCCTGGCGGCGTCCGCGTGCTCCGCGCTGTGCGCGCGCAACCCGAGAACCGTTCGGCCGACGCCGACCGCCACGACCGCCGAGACCAGCACGCCGACGGCCAGCAGTCCGGTGGCCGCGAACGCCCCCAGCATTGCCTCACGCTCCGGAACCCCGAGAAGTTCCAGGCACAGCACGACGACCGACGAATTCGGGCCGCCGCGCACCAGCGACACCGCGACCACGCCGACGGCCACCGTCCAGGCCACCAGCACACCGGCCATCGCGGTCACCCAGGCCGCGACGCCGAGTCGCGGGTTGGTGCCGCGGCGGGTCAGCCGCGACAACGGCGCAGGCGCCAGCCAGGTGACCATCGCCCCGTACAGCAGTAGGTAAACCGTGCTGGTCACGTACGACGCCCGGACCCGCCACCGTGCCGCAGCGCCGCCTTCAACTGGGCCGACTCCTCAGCCGTCATCTGGCCGACGAAGAACGCCAGCACCGCCTCGCGATCGCCGCCCGCGCTGAACGCCGCCCGCATCAGGTTCGCCGAGCGTTCCTCGCGCGTCATCGTCGGCCAGTACCGGTACGCCTTGCCCTCGCGGTCCCGTCGCACCCAGCCCTTGCGGTGCAGATTGTCCATCGTGGAAAGCACTGTCGTGTAAGCGATCTGACGGGTGCCGGTGAGCTCTTCGAACACTTCGCGGACGGTGACGCCGTCTTCGTGCGCCCAGACGCGGTCCATCACGGTCGCTTCGAGATCGCCAAAACCTCGCTGCTGCATCGCCACCTCCCACGGATCGCGCCCTTGAATCTAGCCGCTGTCGGCGCGCTCGGACACTCCCCATCGCGCGCAGACGAAGTCGGCGTTGCGGCCGACCTCCCGCAGCGACCACTCCGAGCGCAGCGGCAGCACGCGCGCGCCCGTTCCGAGCGAGCACGGCGCATAGGACACGATCATTTCGTCGACGAGACCCGCGGCGGCGAACTGCGCGGCGACGTCGCCGCCGCCAAGTACCCAGACGTCCCTGCCCGCCGCAGCCGCCACCAGCTCGGGGTGCAGGTCGACGACGTCACCGGCGAACGTCGTCACGGGATGGCCGTCGACCACGATCTCGGGGCGATGCGTGAGCACCCAGCTCGGCTGCTCGTACATCCAGTCCCCGGGTTGGTTCACCAGCAGCCACTCGTAGGTCGACGCACCCATGACGATCGCCCCGACGCCGTCGGCGAAGGCTTCGTAGCCGAAGGCGCCCATGGGGTCGACGGCGCGCGAGGTCAGCCAGTCCAGGCTGTTCTCGTCGTCGACGACGAACCCGTCCAAGCTCGACGCGGTGTAGTACACGGTTGCCATGTCAACTCCTCCTCATCCAGTCCAGTGGGTCGCCCGTGCCCGCAAACAGGCCGTGCCGGTTGAGCATCGACCGGGTCAGCTCCCGCCGATGCGCCGAATAGACCAACACGTGCGCGACGATGCCGTAGAGCTGAAACGACTCGGGCGGATCGCACAGCGCGTCGATGACGGTGTCGCCCAACCGTCCTCGTTCGGCATGGTCGGCCACCATCGACGTCCAGCGCGTCGCGACCGCGGCGTGGTCGGCCGCGAGCGTTGTCGCCAAACGCAATTCGGGGCGACGAGGTTGGTCGAGTCCTTCGATGCTGGCGAGCCACACCTCCTTCGTCCACACGGCGGCCCCGAGTACAGCGCCGACGCTGGGTTCGGGGCCGTCCCAGTCGAGCACCATCTGCCCGGGCGAAACATGCTCCCGCCATTGGTCTTCGGTGAGCTCGCGGGCCCTTTCGATCAGGTACGCCGTGTCGGCGACGTCGTGGGCCACCATCAGCTGGGACACCTCGGGCGTGACGGCATCGTCGGCGCTGGTCAGCCACAGCGACTCCGGTGGATGGAAGTGCAGGCCGTTGGGCGCGGCCAACCGGAAGTCCACCTCGGCGGCGCGCGACGGGGGCACGCCGAACGAGCGCCGAAAGGCACGCGAGAACACCTCCGGTGACGACCAGCCTTCCTCGGCGGCCACCGCGGCAACGCCTTCCCCGCGCTGTAGTCGCCACGCGGCGCGTTCGAGCATGACCCGGCGCCGTATCGCGGCGGGCGGCTCACCGGCGAGGCGACTGACCTGACGGGAGAAGTGAAACTCCGACGAGTGGCTTCGGCGGGCCATCTCGGCGACGTCGGTGTTGCCGCCGTCGACGACGGCGTCGAGGAGCTCGCGCAGCCGGTCGCGTCGTCCCGGGGGCAGTTCGGTCACAGTCACCGAGTATGGCCGCGCCGCGCAGCAGGCGACATGACGATTCCTGCTCTGTCACCGCACTAGACTCGGCTCTCCAGTGAGCGAATTCGCAGCGTTGCGTGCCGACGACGCCGAACTGGCCGGGCTCCGCTCGGCAGTCCGGGCGTTCCTGGCCGCCGATCGGGAGACCTTCGGGTGGACGCCCGCCGTGGACTGCTGGTTGTCCAGCTGGGACACCGCCTTCAGCACGAGGCTCGCCGAGGCCGGGTTCATCGGGCTGACCATCCCCACCGAATATGGCGGCCGGGCACCGGCCGACGGCACCGGCTACCTGCATCGCTACGTCGTCACCGAGGAACTGCTTGCCCACGGCGCGCCCGTCGGGGCGCATTGGATCGCCGACCGTCAGGTCGCCCCCGGCCTGCTGGCGTACGGGACCGAGGAGCAGCGTCGCCGACTCCTGCCGCGGATCGCCGCGGGGCAGCTGTACTCCGCGATCGGCATGAGCGAACACGGCGCAGGTTCGGATCTCGCGGCCGTTCAGTCGAGGGCGACGCGCACCGACGACGGCTGGCTTCTCAACGGCACGAAGGTGTGGACCAGCGGCGCGCACCTTGCACACCAGATCGTCGTGCTGGCCCGCACCAGCCCGCTCGATCCCGACCATCGGCACGCCGGCTTCAGTCAGTTCGTCGTGCCGACCGACCTGCCGGGAATCACGATCAGTCCCATCGTCCTGATGAACGGCGAGCACCACTTCAACGAGGTGCAGTTCGACGACGTTCGGCTCACCGACGGCGACGTGCTCGGCGAGATCGGCGCCGGATGGCACCAGGTCACGTCCGAGTTGGGATTCGAACGCAGTGGCCCCGAACGCATTCTGTCCACGGCCACGATGCTGTTCGAGGTCGTCAAGGCCCTTGGTCGCAGGGACGTCGACGACCGGACCGCCGCCGCGGTCGGCGACCTCGTCGGGAGGATGATCGCGCTGCGGCAGATGTCGGTGTCGGTGGCCCGCGCACTGACAGCCGGCCAGGACGCCAACACCCGGGCGGCGATGGTCAAGGACCTGGGCACCCGGTTCGAACAGGACTCGGTGGAACTCGCCGCCGACCTGATCGACGGCGTCTACGGACCCGAGGGCGCCCGGCTGCGCGCGATGTTGGCCGTCGCCAGGGTGCATTCACCGCTGTTCACGCTTCGCGGCGGCACCAACGAAGTGCTCCGCGGCATCGTGGCGCGGGGGGCGAGGGCGACGTGAATGACGAACTCAGGGCGCTCGTCGAGGAGATCGGCCGCCGCTCGTTCGACGCGCGGGTGGGCAGGCACGGGTTGCCGGAACGCCTCGACTCCGAGCTGTGGCAGGTCCTGGAGACCTCGGGACTGACCAGGCTGACGACCGAGCAGGGCGCGGATCCAGCCGACGCCGCGGTCGTACTCGGCGGGTTGGCCCGCTACGCGGCGGCCGTGCCCATCGCCGAAACCGACGTGCTTGCAACGTGGTTGGCGGGTCAGGCGGACCTGCCGATCCCCGCCGACGGCCCACTGACGGTCGCGATCGCCGACGTCGACCCCAACGGCAACCGGGTCACGGGCACCGCACACGACGTGCCGTGGCCCGACGCGGGGCCGGTGGTGCTCGCCGCCAGCTCGGCCGACGCCACCTTCGTCGCGGTGCTCGCGCCGGGGTCGACCACCTCCACGCACAACCTGGCCGGTGAGCCGCGCGGGGACGTGCCGTTCGATCTGTCGTCGACCGACGTCGTCAGGCTTTCCCCTTCTGTCGCAGACGAATTGGTGCGGCGAGGCGCGTGGGCGCGGTGCGTGCAGATCGTCGGTGCCTTTGACGCGGCAGCGCTTCTGACGGCCGCCCACATCGGCGAGCGCGTCCAGTTCGGCCGCCCCCTCGCAACGTTCCAAGCCGTCCAGCATTCGATGGCCAACCTCCTGGGCGAGGTCGAAACAAGCCGAGCGGCAACGAATTTGGCGACGTTCGCGGCGTTTGACCATGGCTTCGACAGCCCAGAGGCCGACTACGCGGTGACGGCGGCGAAGGTTGCGGTGGGCCGTGCCGTCGCCCCAGTCACCACGATCGCCCACCAGCTGCACGGCGCCATCGGGGTGACACTGGAACATCAGCTGTGGTTGGCGACCATGCGAGCGCGCAGCTGGGCCGACGAGTTCGGTTCCACGGGTTGGCATGCCACCCGCCTCGGCCGGATGGCGCTGGCGGCCGACGATCCGTGGAACCTCGTCGTCGGCCCTGCCCCGCGCATCTAGGAGTCGAGAAGCTGGCCCACCCTGGTCAGCACCACGTCCGGTGCCGCCACGTCGGTCAGATCGATGCCGAAGGTGTTGGCCAGCGCGTCGACGACTTGGTCGGCGGTGTCGAAGCGGGTCTTCTCCGTCGCCCCGGCCCGATGAACGGCGAGGTTGCGGCCGCGCAGGTTCCATCGAGCGTCGTCGGTCACCAGCGCTGCGGTCAAGCCCGTGACGAAGTGCGACGTGGGGTGGGTCGAGACGTACCAACTGCCGACTTCGAGATCGATTCGGGGCTGCGGCTTCTCGGTGAACTCGTAGAGCGCCTGCCACGTCCCACGCACCTGCGCCTCCAACACCAATCCCTCACTGCCCTCGGTCAGGCGGTAGGGCTCGTGTCGGGTCGGTTGCTCCAGGCCCACCGTCAGGTCGATCGGCGAGGTCAGCGTCTGCCCACCGAATCCGACGTCGACCAGCCGGCGTCCCGCGACGCCGGGCACCGTCACCGCGAGCACCTGGTGCGTCCGCGCAGGCAGGGGGCCGCCCGGCTCGCTCATCCACACCACGCGCCCGGCGCACCGGTCCACGCCGTAGCCGAGCCGTTCGAGGACGTAGCCAAGCAAGCCGTTGTGCTCGTAGCAGTAGCCGCCGCGGCGCCGGTGCACCAGCTTGTCCACCAGCGCGGCAGCACCCAGGTCGAAGACGGGCACCCCGAAGACGGGGTCGAGGTTCTCGAACGGAATCGACCGGTTGTGGGCGGCGACGAGCTCGGCAAGCACGTCGCCGGTCGGGTCCGCCGGCCCGCGGTAGCCGATCCGGGCGAAGTAGGCCGTCAGGTCGACGTCGGTCACGACTCGATCATCCGTCATGACTACATGCTGCACTTTCGTCGACCGGAACTATGGTTAGTCATGATGAAATTGACGCCGACGACATGGTTCGCCGTCGCGACGGCCCTCGTGACCTCGGCGGTGGTGACCACTCCGGCTGCCGGCGCCGCCCCAGGAACGGCGAGCTCGCCGATGCCGATGTCCGGCCAGTGGCGCGCGTGTGACTTCTCGAAGTTGAAGTCGGTCGACGCGGTGGGCGACGCGCGACCCGTCGCGCACATCCGCACCGACGGCTCCGGCACGCTCGTCGCGACGGTCGACGTGGCGACCGCCGTGCCGAACACCCGTTACGACGTTCGGGTGATCCAGATGCCTCGCCCGTCGCTCGGGTGTGGCCCCGGCGCGCCGGGCGTGGTCACCGGCACGCTGCAAACCGATGCGATCGGCGGCGGCTCGACGACCTTCGGTGGTCCGGTCGCGAGCGGCGCGACCGGAGCCTGGGTGGTTCTCGAGCGACCGTCGCCATACAGGCAGGTCCCGGCAGAGTTCTACACCACGGAGTTCATCGCGTCCGTCTGAGGATTACCGCGTCCGAGGGTGCCCCGGGTAACCTGGAACTAGAACACGTTCCACTTTCCGCAGGGAGCACCCGTGAACGCGAACGACACCGATCCGGTCGACATCGAACCCACCGCCGTCACGAAGTGGGATCCTGGCCTCACCGAACGCGTGATGGGCATTCTCCGCCCGCTCGTCAAGGGCTACCACCGCGCCGAAGTGCGCGGGCTCGACGACTTCCCCAAGGGCGGCGCCCTGGTGGTCGGCAACCATTCGGGCGGGCTGTTCGCGATGGACGTCCCCGTGTTCGCGACGGGCTTCTACGAGAAGTTCGGCTTCGACCGCCCGGTCTACACGCTGAGCCACGACATCATCTTCACCGGCCCGACCGGCGACTTCTTCCGCAAGACCGGCTTCATCCCCGCCAACCACGAGAACGCCGACGAAGCACTGCGCTCCGGTGGCGTGGTGGTCGTCTTCCCCGGGGGCGACTACGACGTCTACCGGCCGACGCGGTCCGAGAGCAAGATCGACTTCGGTGGACGCACCGGATACGTGCGCGCCGCGATCAACGCCGGGGTGCCGATCGTGCCGTCGGTGTCGATCGGGGGCCAGGAGGCGCAACTGTTCCTGTCGCGCGGCGAGGGGATGGCCAAGGCGCTCCGCCTCGACAAGCTGCTGCGCGTCAAGATCCTGCCGATCTCCTTCGGATTCCCGTTCGGACTCTCGGCCGTGCTACCGGTCAACGTGCCGCTGCCGACGAAGATCGTCACGCAGGTGCTGCCTCCGATCGACGTCGTCGCGATGTTCGGCGAAGAACCAGACGTCGACGAGGTCGACGCGCACGTGCGTCAGGTCATGCAGCAGGCACTCGACGAGTTGGCCAAACAACGCCGACTCCCCGTGCTGGGCTGACGGCCCATGGCGCTGACCGACCCGTTCACCAGCACCCTTGGCCTGCTGTCGACGATGGCGCGCGCGGGCGTCATCGCGCCCCTGCGCCCGGACAAGTACCTGCGCATCGGCGCCGCCATGGCACGCGAGAACATGGGCATCACATCGGGTTTCGCCAGCGCGGCCCAGCGGTGTCCCGACCGTCCCGCCCTCGTCGACGAGATCGGCACTCTGACGTGGCGTGACGTCGACCAACGGGCCGACGCCTTCGCCGCCGCGCTTCAGGCCCTGCCAGGCGGCGCGCCGCAGACGATCGGCATCATGGCGCGCAACCACCGCGGCTTCGTCGAGTCGTTGATCGCCGCCAATCGCATCGGCGCCGACGTGTTACTGCTCAACACCTCTTTCGCGGGACCCGCTCTCGCCGAAGTCGTTTCGCGCGAAGGGGTGGACGCCGTCGTCTTCGACGAGGAGTTCACTCCGACGGTCGAGCAGGCCCTGGCGGACCGTCCCGACGCGGTCCGGATCGTCGCGTGGCGTGACACCGAAGGGCACGACCTGTCGGTCGAGACCATGATCGGCGCGCACTACGGCAGACAACCGAAACGGGCCAGCGCCAAGTCCAAGGTGATCCTGCTGACCTCGGGCACGACGGGAACTCCCAAGGGCGCCAGCCACTCCGGTGGCAGCCCACAGACGCTCAAGGGCATTCTGGACCGCACCCCGTGGCGGACCGAGGAGGTCACCGTCGTCGTGGCCCCGATGTTCCACGCCTGGGGTTTCGCGCAGTTGGCGTTCTCCGCGATGATGGCGTGCACCATCGTCACCCGGCGCAAGTTCGACCCGGAGGCGACGCTGAAGCTCGTCGACCGCCATCAGGCGACCGGATTGTGCGTCGTCCCAGTCATGTTCGATCGCATCATGGCCCTGCCCGAGGACGTGCTCTCGCGCTACAGCGGGCGCTCGCTGCGGTTCGCGGCAGCATCGGGTTCCCGGATGAACCCCGACGTGGTGACCGCGTTCATGGACCGCTTCGGCGACGTCGTCTACAACAACTACAACGCGACCGAGGCGGGCATGATCGCCACGGCGACGCCAGCCGACCTGCGCGCCGCACCGGATACCGCGGGAAAGCCGGCCGAGGGCACCAATATTCGCATTCTCGACGCCGAGCGTCGGGAGGTGCCCACCGGTGAGGTCGGCACCATCTTCGTGCGCAACTCGACGCAGTTCGACGGCTATACCAAGGGGTCCACCGACAAGGAAAGAGCCTTCGAGGGCGATCATATGAGCTCAGGCGACGTCGGGTACCTCGACGCCAACGGTCGTCTCTTCGTCGTCGGCCGCGACGACGAGATGATCGTCTCTGGCGGCGAGAACGTCTACCCCATCGAGGTCGAGAAGGTCCTCGCGGCTCATCCGGCGGTGTCGGAGGCCTCGGTCCTCGGCGTCGACGACGCGGAGTTCGGGCAACGACTCGCGGCCTTCGTGGTGTTGAGCGACGGGTCCGCGACGCCGGACGACCTCAAGGCGCACGTCAAGAAGAACCTGGCGAACTACAAGGTGCCGCGCAGCATCACAGTGCTGGAGAGTTTGCCGCGTGGCAGTACGGGAAAGATCGTTCGTCGTGATCTCCACGCACTTCTCGAAACGGACGGCAATGCGACGTAGGCACCCACTGCTGCGCTCCGTCGCCGAACTGCTCAACGCCGCCAACGCCGTCCAGCCGCTGGGCCGCGAGGGCTACGTCACCATTCCGGTGTTCTTCCTCGGCTGGCCGACGGGCGAGGCAGCGCCGGTGGTGGCCGGCGCGTCGATGCTCGACGCGGCGCGACGCGGGCTGCGCGGCGACTTCGCAGGCACGCGCGGCAAGGTTGCGCTGGGGTTGACCGCATTGTCGTGGGCGGCACTGGGTTTCGTTTACTACCGAAACGCGAAGTCGCAGGAGTGCTTCGAAGGCCCGCTTCGGGAGACCCTTGGCGTCGACTACGCCGACATCGCCGCCGAGGAGCGGCGCCGTCGTCGCGGTGGCGTGCTGCGGACGTCCTGGGCCCGGCGGCAATACGTGAAGAAGGACGACGTCATCCGGTACGGTCCGCACCGCGCCAACGTCGCCGACGTCTGGCACCGCGGCGACCTGCCCCGCGACGGCAAGGCACCCGTCCTGCTCCAGGTGCCCGGCGGCGCCTGGGCGATCGGGATGCGCCGTCCGCAGGCTTATCCGCTGATGACGCACATGGCCGAACGCGGCTGGATCATCGTCTCGATGGCGTACCGGGTCAGCCCGCGCAACACCTGGCCGGCCCACATCGTCGACGTCAAGCGGGCGTTGGCGTGGATCAAGGAGAACATCGCCGACCACGGCGGCGACCCGGGCTTCGTCGCCATCACGGGCGGATCCGCGGGTGGACATTTGACGGCGTTGGCGGCTTTGACCCCCAACGACCCGCAGTGGCAACCGGGTTTCGAGGACGCCGACACCTCCGTGGTGGCCGCGGTGCCAATCTACGGCCGCTACGACTGGTTCACCAGAGAGGGCAGCGGCCGGCCCGAGTTCATCGCCATTCTGCAGCGCTACATCGTCAAGAAGCGGTTCACCGAACACCGCGCGGTATACCGCGACGCGTCGCCCATCACGAAGGTGCGGGCCGACGCGCCACCGTTCTTCGTGTTGCACGGCACCGACGACTCGATCATCCCGGTGCAGGAGGGACGCGCGTTCGTCGAGGCGCTGAAGAAGGCGTCGGACAGTCCGGTTGCCTACGCCGAGATCCCGCACGCCCAGCACGCTTTCGACTTCTTCGGTTCACCGCACGGGGACTACACCGCGACGGCCGTCGCGCACTTCCTGGACTGGGTGAAGGCCAAACGCGGCTAGCTCAGGGTAAGACCCGGGTCATGGAAGAACGGTGTGCAGCAGCATGACGTTGTACGCCGACCACAGCGAAAGGTTGTAGTACAGCTCCTTGCCCGTCGACCACGGGTGGAGGTACGGCGCGTAGATGCCACCGGGAAACTCCATGTGGCTCACCAGCATTTGTTCCGGACTCCACGGTCCCTGCGGTGTCGGCGACGTCCGCATCACGACGTCGTTGGCGCCGTTGCAGTACAGCGCCAGGTACTGCTTGAGATAGGTGTTGTACTGGGCCGACATCTCGCCGACAGGCCCGGGGATCACCGGGGTGGCGGCCGCCGGATTGCCAGGCACCCAGGCCCCGCCGTCGGCGTTCCAGTACTCGTACTTGGTCAGGTCGGGGATGAGGCTCGGTGCCACGCGTGCCAGGTAGGCCGATCCGCCGCGGCCGTTGGGCGTTCCGAAGGAGTACAGATACTGGTCGCCGGGTCCCCCCTTGAGGAACGCGCCCATCTGGAAGTTCTCGTTGCCCGCTCCCGGGGTGCGGATGGTGCCGGGATACACGCCCCACGTCTCACCGTTGTCGGGGGACATCGCGATCGCGGAATAGTTGGTCGTCCAGGCGCCGTTGGCATCCCAGCTCTTGATCGACATGAAGTTCATGTACTGCTTCCCGCCGGCGGCGATGCCCGCGGTGGGGATGATGCCCGTCTCCTGCGGCGCCTGCCCGATGGTGTTGACGACCTGCTTGGAGATGCCAGGCCGCCACACCGGCGACCCGGAATACTTGTTGGCGACAACACCATTGGGTACGGCCACGGTCTTGGCCAGGGAGCGGTCCTGGCTGCGGAACAGGGCGTTGTACCGCCACTGCTTGCCGGGGATGCCGCAGTAGCCGTTGGTGTCGCCGAACGCCATCAGCACCTGGTTGTTGGCGGGATCGCCGTTGTCCCACATGATTCCGAGATCAGTTCCGGTGATCGCGAACCGTTTGATGGTGTCGTTGGGGCTGTCCGGTCCGGTCACCCATCCGACCAGCGAGGTGCCCGGCGGTGCCGTCGACACCGGTGCCGGCGCCGCCACCGGGGCGGGAGCCGTTTCCGACGGTTGGGCCGCCGTCCCGCCGGGGCGCGGCGATGGGACCACCGCGGCTTGCTGCTGCACGGGTGCGGCCGGTGGGGTGAGCGCCTTCAGAAGTGCGGGTAGCAGACCAAGTTTGGGCGTCGGGGCCGCGTCGTTGGCGCCGGTGGGCTTGTGGCCGATCGGCCGGTTGAACGGCGAGATGCCCGACGGGCTGGGGATCTGGAATGCCTGCCCAGGCAGGGGCTGGGCTTGCGCGGCAGCACCCTCGCAGGGCTCGGCGTTCGCCGGTGGCGCGACGCCCACCACGGCGCAGAGTGCGATCACGGCCGCCGTCGCCACCGATGCTGATGCGGTTCGACGACGCGGCGACATGTGACACCTTCCACGGAGGACGTCACGATGACGCCAGCAACTTCTGCTGTGACGATAGTGACCACTGGGACGGTTGTGTTCAGTGAGTCATCGCTTGATGCTCATCCGTGACCGTGTCGCAACCTACTGCGCAGTTCGTCGAGACTTCACTTGTTTACGAGAAGTTGCTTCACGCGCGACAACTCGTGCAGTCTCGGCGCGGCTGGCCGGCATCGCTACGGTGCCATCGCCCCGTCGACGACCGTAAGCTCCTCGGAAAGCCCAGCAGCACGCCGGATCTCGACGAACGCCTCGACCATGGCTTCGGTCAACTCGTGCGCGTCGGCGAGCGTGGCACCGTCGGACAGCACCGAGACGTTGAGCTGGTCGACGTAGCTCCACACCGTGATGTTGAGCCCGCTGCCGGTGGTGAGCGGACCCACCGAATAGATCTCGGTGACCAGCGCTCCGCCCACCCGCCCGTGCTCGCGAGGGCCCGGCACGTTGGAGATGGGCAAGTTCAGCACCTTGTTCTGACCGTCCTTGTTGGCCAGACAGCGGAACAGGGCTTCGGCGGGCGCAGGCGGGAAGTACGCCGACCATCGGCTCACCAACTCGGGGCCCATCAGGTGGTGGGTCTCCTTCGCCGACACCGCGGCGTCGTGCACGGCTCGCACCCGCTCGAGCGGATCGGCCATCTCCACCGGAAGCGTCATCATCACACCGGTGAAGTAGTTGCCCGAGATGCGATCGCGGGAGAAGTCGAAACTGACTGGGACAGAAGCCAACAGCGGATGATCCGCGTGCCCGTCGTACTTCTGCAGCAGCTGACGCAACGCCCCCGCGGAGATCGCCAGCACCATGTCGTTGATGGTCACGCCCAGCTGCTTGCCGGTCTGCTTGACGTCGACGAGCGGCAGCGTCGCCGTCGCGAACTTACGGGTCGCGTCGACCATGTGGTTCATGAAGGTGGGCGGCGGGGTGAACGGTCGGGTCAGTTCCGGCCCCAGCTTGTGCGGGCTCTTGCGCACCCGGCCCAGCCCCTGAGCGGTGTACCGCATGGTGGCGGGCAGCCTGCCGATCTGACGCAGGTGGTCACCAAAGGCGGTGCGCACCAACTCCGCCTTGGTGGGCGCCGGGTCGGTTGCGTAGGAATCTCGGTCGTCCGGCGCGGTCTGAAGGTCCATTCCGCGCGCCATCAGATTCGCCGAGGCCACACCGTCGGCCAGCGCGTGGTGGATCTTGCCGAGCACGGCGATCCGGCCGTCGGCCAGCCCCTCGATGAAGTACATCTCCCACAGCGGCTTGCTGCGATCCAGCGGCGTGCTGGCGATCTTGCCGACGGCGTCGTCGAGTTGCCTGCGCCCACCCGGGCTCTCCACCCGGTACGGACGAATGTGGTACTCGAGGTCGACTTCGCAGTTCTCCCGCCACATCGGATGGTGAAACTTCAGCGGGATGTCGACCAGCTCGTAGCGGAACGGGTCGAGTTTGTGCAGCCGACCGTGGATGACCTTTCGAAAGTCCTCGACGCCGAACGTCCGGCCCTTCAGCTCGTCGAGCGCGATGACGGCCAACTTCAGCGTATGCATGTGCACGGTCGGCGTTTCGCTGTACAGAAGTACCGCGTCCCACCCGCTGAGCCTCTTCACGCGGTTATATAACCGCCCTTGCCGCCGCCGCCGTCTGGTTTCGGTGAACTTCGTTGAGGAACAATCCGATTGCCGTGGCCGTCGACCCCGTCCTGGCGCCGTCGGTCATGTCGAAGCCGTGTCCGGCGCCCGGCAACTCCACGTAGCCGACCACCGAACGGGACTCGCCGCGCAGCTTCTGGACGAAGTCCCGCGCCTGCTGCACGGGGATGACGGTGTCGCCGCCGCCGTGGATCACCAGGAACGGCGGTGCGTCGGCGTGGGTGCGAGCGATCGGGGACGCCCTGCGGAAGATCTCCGGGTGCCTGGCGATCTTGCGCTTCACCACGACGCGCTCCAGGAAGTCGACGAAGCGGGCGCGTTCGACGGTGGACTTGTCCTCCCAGTCGTAGCGGCCGTAGATCCCGACGACCGCGTCGACCGAGGTGTCGGAACCCTCGGGCAGTTCGCGCTGCATCTCCGGGTCACCTGCGGTCAATCCGGCCAACGCTGCGAGGTGACCACCGGCCGACGTGCCCGCCACGGCGACGAAGTTCCGGTCACCGCCGAACTTGTCGACGTTGGCCCTGGCCCACGCGATCGCCGTCTTCACGTCGGTGATGTGCTGCGGCCAAGGATGATTCGGGGCGACGCGATAGTCGATCGACAGACACACCCAGCCCATCTCGGCCATGTGGGACATCAGCGCGTAGCCCTGCAGAATGCGTCCGCCGTGCACCCAGGCACCACCGGGCAGGAAGATCATCACCGGTGCGGGCTGGGCGGGCAACTCCTTGGGGCGCCACACGTCGAGCAGCTGAGATGGGCTGTCGCCGTAGCGAACCGAGGAACGATAGACGCTGCGGCGGTGCCCGAGGGCCTTCCACACCGGCGGGGTGCGTTCGGGTGCAGGCCAGGTGATGGCGAGATCCTTCGCGGGGACCACGCCACGCAGCGCGGCCTTGGTGACGGACGCAGTCGCGTCGCGCTGCTCCTTCTTCACCTCGCCGATGCCAGGGGTGAACCAGGACTTGACCGCGGCACCGACGAAGTCCGGGGTGTGCCGAACACCCCAGATGCTCATTGCCGTGATGCCGCCGAGCGGTTCGAGATGCTTGCCGATCACCGGCAGTGACGTCGCGGCGACGCTTGCCGCCAGCATGTAGTCGGCTGGCCCCGCCTTCATCAGCCACCGCACCCGCGTCGTCAGGGTGGGTCCGGGGTACCGGGTGTCCGGTCGAGCCGTCATTTCGCGAGGGTACCCCGGTTGGGTGTGAGGCACACGACACTGTTGAGAATTTGTCTACTCGCTACTCGTCCTTGCCCGGCGCAGGCCGGTTCGCGACCACCGGGAACTGGCCCGTGTAGCCCTCACGCTCCCGAGCCACGGCCAGCACCCGCGACCTGACCGCGAACCAGCCGATGACCAACGCGGGGATGATGACGACCAGGGACGCCACGGTCCACGTCCCGATGGGCGGGTCGAAGGCCATCAGCACCAGCACGCCCACCAGGAACACCAGCGTGAGGTAGCCCGTCCACGGCGTTCCCCACAACCGGAACGACGGGCGCTCCAGAATGCCCTTCTTGGACCAGCGGTACAGCTGAATCTGGCAGATCACGATGGTGCCCCACGACGCGATGATGCCCAGCGCCGCCACGTTGAGCACGATCTCGAACGCCTGCGCCGGTACGACGCCGTTGAGCAGCACGCCGAACAGTCCGATCACCGCCGTCAGGCAGATGCCGCCGTAGGGCACCCCGCGCTTGTTCATCAACGACGTGAACTTCGGTGCGCTGCCGTTCATCGCCATCGACCGCAGAATCCGACCCGTCGAGTACAGCCCGGCGTTGAGGCTCGAGAACGCGGCCGTCAGGACCACGATGTTCATGATCGTGCCTGCGCCGTCGACCCCGATCTTGGAGAAGAACGTGACGAACGGGCTCTCCCCCGACTTGTAGGCCGTGTACGGCAGCAACAGCCCAAGCAAGAACACCGAGCCGACGTAGAAGAGCGCGATCCGGGCGATGACGGAGTTGATGGCCCGCGGCATGATCTTCGCGGGATTGGCCGTCTCGCCCGCCGCCGTCCCGACGAGTTCGACTGCGGCATAGGCGAACACCACGCCGGAGGTGACGATGACGACCGGGAACAGCCCCGTCGGGAACAGTCCGCCGTGGTCGGCGATCACGCTGAAACCGGTGTCCTGACCCTCGATCTTGTAGCGGCCCGCCAGGAAGATCGTGCCGGCAACCAGGAACGTCACCAGTGCGATCACCTTGATCAGCGCCGCCCAGAACTCGAGTTCACCGAACACCTTGACCGAGATCATGTTCATGCCGAGCACCATGGCCAGCGCGATCAGCGCGATCAACCACTGCGGGATGTCGGCGAAGGCCTTCCAGAAGTGGAAGTAGGTGGCGATCGCCGTGGAGTCCACGATCGCCGTCATCGCCCAGTTGAGAAAGTACATCCACCCGGCGACGAAGGCCGCCTTCTCGCCGAGGAATTCGCGGGCGTAGGACACGAACGAGCCGGACGACGGCCGGTGCAGCACCAATTCACCGAGTGCCCGCAAGATCAGGAACACGAAGACGCCGCAGAAGGCGTACACCAGGAACAGCGCGGGTCCCGCGCTGGCGAGCCTGCCACCCGCACCGAGGAACAGCCCGGTGCCGATCGCCCCTCCAATCGCGATCATCTGAAGCTGACGCGGCTTGAGGCCCTTCTCGTAGCCGGCGTCCTCGGTCGTGAACGCGGAGTTGTCGTAGTCCTCCTGCTTGGTCGCCTCCGGCTCCGTGCTCATCGGGTCGCCTCCGGCTCCGTGCTCATCGGGTCGCCCCGTTCGACGGCGGCACCACCGGCGGCGGTTTCGACGTGTCGTTGATGTCGCGAAAGGTGAACGCAAAACCGAACACCGCGAGGACGGCAGCGATCGCGTACCCGACGATCGACCACCACCCCACGTGCAAATAGGCGGTGACGGCGACGATCCCCATCGCCAGGAACACCATGGACATCCCGATCAACGGGATCTTGGCAGTCAGGTCGATACGTGCCATGGCACCTACCTCGCGTCGTCGTCGAGCCGAAGTTGGGTTCTGATGTCAGTAGACACCCGTGCCGGAGAAACGTGCCGGAAATCACGTCGACTCACAGGCAACCGAGACACGGAATGGCGTCGAAGCCGGTCACGGTACGGCCGCAGACGTGGCGTCCCCTGCGAGGCTGTGCCACGCTTGATGCCGTGGCTAGCACATGCGGCCAGCTCATCGTCGTGGAAGGCAGGGGCGTGGAAGGCGGGTTCGTGCCGACACCTCGACGGAGCCGGGCACGGTGAAGAACCCCCAGACGGGTGGCGGCGTCCCTGACCTGGCATCCGTGCTCGCCGCGCTCGACGACAAGTGTTCGGGTCCCGAGGGTGAGACCAAGCGACGGCAGACCCGCGCGCACCGCCGAGGGATCCTCACCCTGGTCATGATCGTCGTGCTCGTCGGCGGTGTGATCCAGCTGCTCACGTCCACCCCGGAGGCGCCCCGGACCGCCAGCGGCGGCAGCCGCGCCAGCATCGTGTTCAGCAACGCTGGCACCGGAACGTGCCTCAGCTGGCCCCCCGACGCGCCCGACAAGCCGTCGTTCGTGCAGTGCCGTTCGGACCACATGTTCGAAGTCGCCAAACCCGTCGACATGAACGGTTTCGGCGAGCCGTGCCAGCTCGCCGTGCGCGAATACCTGGGAACCCACTACGACCCGAACAGCCGATTCACCATCAGCGTTCTCTGGGCGGGTGACGCGGACGGGACCAACACCGGCAGCCGCAACCTGTTGTGCGGACTCCAGTTGCTCGGCCAAGAGGGCAAGCCGGTGCCCTTCAAGGGCCGCATCGTCGACGTTGACCAGTCGAAGGTCTGGGCGCCGGGCACCTGCCTCGGCCTCGATTCGGCGAACCGGTCGACCGACATTCCCGTCGACTGCTCGACACCGCACGGCCTCGAGGTCACCGGCTCGGTGAGCCTGGCCGAGCGGTTCACGGGGAGCCTGCCGTCCGACTCGGAGCAGCGCTCGTTCATCACCGAGGCCTGCACCCGCACGGCCGACGCCTACCTGGCGCCCGCCAGGTTGAGCACGTCCGGACTGTCCCTCGGTGTCGAGCCGGTGTCCGCCGTCAGTTGGGCGGCGGGCAGCAAGCAGGTGTCGTGCGGCATCGGCAAGCCCGCCGTACAGGGCTGGACGCCACGGTCGGGAAGCGTGCGAACGTCGTCGCCTGCGGATCTGCCTCCCCCACCGGCACCGTCGCCGTCACCTCCGCCTCCCCCGCCGCCCAGCGCGTCGGAGCCCGCGCCTCCGCCGGTCTACGAAGAGCCCCTGATTCCGATCGGGCCGCTGCCGACCGAGACCCCGCCTCCCGCGCCGACGACCACCGCCGCACCCACCGAGACTTCGACGGCCCCGGCCCCGACGACCGAGGTCCCAACCACGACGGGCACGGCGCCTCCGCTTGGACCACCGCCGGGACCGGCGACGGCGCCCAGTGAGACCAGCACTCCAGCGCCACCAGGAATCCTCGAGATTCCCGGCCTTCCTCCGATCACGCTGCCCGGCTACGTCCCGCCGGAACCCGCGCCCGCGCCTGCTGCTTAACGCACGGACGCCGCGGAACGGATGCGGCCCAGCCCGACCAGCGCCACCAGGGTGACCACCAGCAGGACGGTCGTTCCCGCGGCCGCCTGGAACGCCTGCCCACGGTCGGTGAGCGCGAAGATGCTGACGGGCAACGTCTTCCACGTCGCCGGATACACCATCACCGTGACGCCGAGCTCGCCCATCGACAACGCGACGGCGACACCAGCGGCCGCACCCAACGCCGGGAGCAACATCGGCAGCGTCACCCGCATCAGCACCCGAATGGGGCTGGCCCCAAGGGATTCCGCGGCCAGTCGGTAGGCCGGATCGAGGCGGTCCAGCGCGGCCGACACGGCACTGAAGGAAAAGGCCAGCACCAGGACGGCGTGCCCAAGGATGACGATCCACCGCGTTCCGCCGAGCAGCAGCGGCGGCGAGTTGAAGGCAATCAGCAGGCCGAGCCCAAGGGCCACCGACGGCACCGCGATCGGCAGGTGGAACACCGCGTCGACGATCCGGCTCAGCCACCGCGGCGCCTCCCGCGCCGCAAGCGCCGCCCACGCTCCGAGTACCAACGCCAGACCACCCGCGACGAAGGCGGTTTGCAGGCTGACCGAAAGGCTCGCCAGGTTCTCCCCGGACAGCGCGCCGCCGAGGTGGGCCAGGCCCAGGTTCGACGGGAGCGCACCGGTCCACGACCCCGCCAACCCGGCGAGCATCACCGTCGCCAGTGGCGCGACGAAGACGACGGCAACGACGACCGCGAAGACGCCGAGCAGGACGGCCCTACTTCGCCTGGTCCACAACAACATCGGTGTCCGTCCCTCCTCGTCGTGTCGTCACGCGGGCGAAGACGACCCGGTAGACGGTGTAGAGCGCCAGCGACAGGGCGATCTGCACCGTCGCGATCACCGCCGCGCCCGGCAGGTCGAACGACACGATCCCCCTGGTGTAGATCAGCACCGGCAGCGTGGTCACACCCTTGGCTCCGGTGAACAGCACGATGCCGAACTCGTTGAGCGTCAACAGCAGAACGAGACTGCCGCCGGCCATCAGCGCGGGCCACGCCTCGGGCAGCACCACCGAGCGCAGCACCCGAAGGGGTGACGCACCGAGACTCGCCGCGACGTCGAGCTGTGCCCTTGGCAGCGTCGAAAACGACGCCAACAGCGGACGGACGACGAAAGGCGTGAAGAACGTGATCTCCGCGGCGATCACCCCCACCGGGGTGTAGAGGAAGTCGAGGACGGGCGCCTGATCGCCCGTGACGCCGGCGATGGCGGCGTTGACCGCGCCCGCGGTGCCGTAGAGGAACGTGAAGGCCAACGTGACGAGGAACGACGGCAGCGCCAGCACGGTGTCGATCAGACGACCGACGAGGCGGCTGCCTGGAAACGGCACGAAGGCCAGCACGACGGCCAGGAACGTGCCGAGGACCAGGCAGCCGAGCGTGGAGGTGGCCGCGATCGCGACGGTCCGCCACAGCGCGTCGCGGAACGCCCCCGAGGAAAGCACGCTCAGCCAACTGCTCTGGGTGCCAACGCCCTTCACCGACTCCAGGCACACCCGAATCAGGGGGTACACCGCGGCGAGCAGCACGATCGCCACCGGCGGAACCGCCCACCACACGGCCGCCGACCTCGGCGCGGCCGGTCGGACCGGGGCCTCCGACGTCGACTCGAGGACGGCCGTCACGGGCACTGCACCAGCACGCCGGCGGGCTCGGGGAACCGCAGACCAATCTCGGCCCCGACGTCATACGTCGTCGCACCGGGCACGTCGACGTCGATCACCTGGTCGGCCAAGCCGTGAACCGACACGGTAAGGCGGGTGGTTGCACCCCGCCACACCGCGGCGTTCACCTTGGCGCGCAGCGCATCTCGATCACCGAGGCCGACGACCTTGACGGCGTGCGGGCGAATGCACAGCAGCGCCTTGGACTGTGGCGCCCAGTCCGCTCTGCCGACGGTGGGCTGGGGTGCCTCCGCGCTGACCGTCTTGTGCGCGAAGGTCACCAGCGCCGACGTGCCGATGACCCGCCCCACGGTGCAGGGAATCAGGTTGGCACCACCGAGGAAGGCGGCCGTGAAACTGGTCGGCGGTCGCTTCCAGAGATTCTCGGCCGTGTCGACGTCCATCAGCCGCGCGTCCTTCATCACGACTATCCGGTCGGCCAGTGCCAGCGCCTCACCTTGGTCGTGGGTCACGTAGAGCATCGCGGTGTCGGGCAGCGCCTCCTTGAGTCGTTGCAGCTCTGCGAGCATCGACTGGCGCAGCTGGGCGTCCAGCGCCGCAAGGGGTTCGTCGAGCAGCAGCACGCTCGGCCGGATCGCCAGCGCCCTTGCGATCGCGATCCGCTGTTGTTGGCCACCGGAAAGCTCACGGGGCAGGCGCTTTCCGTAGGCGGACATGCCGACCATGTCCAGTGCTTCGGCGACCCGGGACGTGACCTCGCCACGCGGGACCCGTCGCGACGTCAGACCAAATGCGACGTTGTCGTGCACCCGCATGTGTGGAAACAGTGCGTAGGACTGCAGCACCACCCCGATGCCGCGCTTGGCAGGCGGCAGGTCGGTGACGTCGCGACCGGCGAGCCGGACCGCGCCGGTGGCTGGGCGGACGAACCCGGCCAACGCGTTGAGTGCGGTGGACTTGCCGGACCCGCTGGGGCCAAGGAGCGCCACCGTCTCACCGACGGCCACCCGGAGGTTGAAGTCGACCAGCGCCGTCGTCGTCTTGTTGCCGCGGCCGTAGGTCACGCCGATGCGGTCGAAGGTGATTGCGGGCGTGCCACTTTCGGTGACCGCTTCGCGGCGAACGCTGGTCTTCCCTACCCGGGTCTCGGCCATGATCAGCTGCCGGTGGCCTTCTGGTACGCGGCGACGTCGGCGTCGAGATCCTTGAGCACGGCGTTCCAGTCGGGCACCCACACGTCGACGCCCTCGAGCACCGCGGCCGGGGTGTTCGGTGCGGCCGCACCCTGCGCCGACGAAACCAGTGAGCTCAGCACCGGGATGCCGAGCGCCTCGGGTGCGACGGTCTTCTGGACGTCCTCCGAGACCAGGAAGGAGAGCAGCTTCTTGGCCGAGTCGGCGTGGGGCGCACCCTTGGTGACGCCCGCGACGTAGGGCAGCGAGACGGTGGTCTTCGTGCCGTCGGCGGCGGCCGGGAAGAAGACGGTGAACTTCGACCCGTCGTCCTTGATCGAGCCGAGGTTCATCTGCACGTCTCCGTTGGCGACCAGCAGCTCGCCGTTGCTGACCTTCGGCTGCAACTTGCCGGTCGACGACGACGGTCCTACGTTGTTGGCCTGCAGCTTGCCGAGGTAGTCCAGCGCCGCGGGCTTGCCCATCAGGTGCTGCAGCAGGACGAGCACCGCGGTGCCGTCACCGGCCTGCCCGGGCGTCGAATACTGAAGCTTGCCCTTGTATTCGGGTGCCAGCAGGTCGTTCCAGGTGGCGGGTTGCGGGTTCGCGCCGGGGTTGGCGATGAAGCTGAGCGCGTTGTCCACGACCGGCAGGTAGTGGCCGTCGGGGCCCACCTGGGCGGCCGGGATGCCGCTGACGTCGACGCCGCTCGGCTGCAGCAGACCCGACTGGTCGGCCTTCTGGATGAACGGCGGCAGGGTGACCAACAGGTCGGCCTGCGGGTTCGACTGTTCCTTCTCGACGCGCGAGACCACTTCGCCGGAACCGGCTTCCACCAGGTTGACGTTGACGCCCGTGCTCTTGGTGAAGGCGTCGAACTGGGTCTTGTACCAGGTGGCCAGACCGTCGGCGCTGTACACCGTGATGGTCTCACCCGTTCCCGTACCGGAGGATCCGGTGCCGCCACACGCCGTCAGGGTGACGGCGAGGGTCACAGCGGTCATGGCCGCCAAGGTCTTTCGAAGCGTCATCTCTGCGTCCTAGGGTTGGTGGTCGAGGATCAGGTCGGCGAACTCGGATACCGTCGGCACCACGTGGGTGGCTCCGGCGTCGTACAACTGCTTCTCGCCGTGGGCTCCCGTGAGAGTGCCTGCGGCGATGGAACATCCGGCGCGCAGCGCGCTGGTGACGTCACTGGTGGTGTCACCGAGTGCGGCGACGTCACCGACGCCGTCGACGCCCAGCCGCATCAGGGCGGTCAGGATGAGGTCCGGGTAGGGACGGCCGCGCACCCCTGCGCCGGGCGCCAGCACCAGGTCGACGGCGGACTCCCAGCCAAGCGCGGCCAGCAGCTTCTGCTGCGTCGGCCCGCTGAATCCCGTCGTCAGCGCCACCTTGACGCCGGCGTCGCGAAGGCGCGCGATCGCATCGGCAGCGCCGTCGACCGCTCTGGCGTGGCCCTCGTCGATCGCCGCCGCGTATGCGCTCTCGAAGGCGGCGTTGGCCCGCTGGGCAAGGTCCTCGGCGCCGAACAATGCACGGAACACGACGATCTTGGACTGGCCCATCGTGTCGAGCACGTACTGGCGGGCGTGCTCGCGTTCGGACCCCTCGACGGGTAGGCCCGCTGCCGTCGCGGCAACCTCGAACGAACTGATCACCAGGCCGTCGTCGGCGACGGTGGTTCCTGCCATGTCGAGCACGGCGAGTTGAATCATGCTTGTTTCCTTCATAGTTCGATCAGATCGGCGGTCTGCTCGGCGATGGCGGGTCCGAGCGTCATGCCCCGGCCGCCGGGACCGGTAATCACCCAGACGCCGTCGGCCGCCTTGGTGCGCATCACCAGTTGCCCGGGGTCGACGCATTGGCTGTACACGCCCGCCCACCGGCGCCGGACGGTCGGCAACGGCCGACCGAGGAATTCCTCGACGCGCGTGGCGAGGTAGTCGTAGGGCGCGTCGTCGACGTCGAACGCGAACGGCTCGTCGTATTCGTGGGTGTCGCCGATCGTCAGCCCGCCGTGCAGACGCTGAACGCACAGCAACTGCATGCGCCCCTCGGCCGCGGTCTCGTGCTGAGGTTCGCTGTCCCGCAACCCGTCAAGGGCACTCCCCGCGAAGCCCGGGTAGTAGCGGAAGCTGTCGCCGTCGGCAATGGCCGTGGTGAGTGGCTCGCCGAGAGGGTCGGTCTGCATCATCTGCAACCGCACGCGTCGCACTGGCAGGTCGCCGGCAATCTCGCGGGTCAGACCACCGTGCGCGGCGCCGGGGCACACCAGAACCAGGTCGGCGTCGTGGAG
The DNA here is from genome assembly GCF_002043095.1 of Mycobacterium sp. AT1. Lineage (GTDB taxonomy): Bacteria > Actinomycetota > Actinomycetes > Mycobacteriales > Mycobacteriaceae > Mycobacterium. Next base: position 163,503 of record NZ_MVOC01000044.1, read on the forward strand.
TCTGCCGCGGTCGTCGCGGACGGTGGTGCCGTCGACCGAGCGCGCCTCGGTCCCCGACATGAAGTCGTAACGACCGGTGCTGCAAAGATATTCGCGGATGGCGGGCATCGCCTGGCGTGACTCCACCGCGGCGTCGCGCGAACAGTGCAATGCGGCCAGGAACCGACCCCGCAGTGCGGGATTCAGTGCACGGGCTCGATCGGGCTCGAGTAACTCGAAGCCCCGCGGCGCGGCGTCGGCACGCTCGACGGCCTGTTCGGCGACAGCGACCTCGCGCGGTGTGCGCAACAGCGTCAACGAGCCGGCGGGCCGGAACCCGACGCCGGGGATCGTGGCGCCGATCCGTTCCCACAGTTCACGGGACCGCAGGGCGGCGTCGAGTTCGTGCTCGGCCCGGCCGGAGACCCAAACCAGACCGAAGTTGCGGACGGTCGCGCCGCGGGCCTCCGGCTCGCGCTCGAGCTGGGTGACGTGATGACCGCGCCGAACCGCTTCGAGGGCGTGGGCGGTTCCGAGGATTCCGCCGCCAATGATCGTGACGCGCATGGTGGTTGACCTTCCAGACTCGTGGATACGGGCTGCCGACGCTCCGGTGATGGGAGCCGGAACGGCAGATGAACAATTGGTATAGACCAATCGGGGGTATGCTGCAACCGTGGACGCGATCACCGAAACCGCCCGCCTCCTGTCGTCGCTGCGCGACGTGTGGGACGAAGAAGCGGTCGACGAACTCGACCACGCCCTGCAGTCAGCGGCCCGCGCCGTCGACGACGGTGCCGACGACGAACTGGTGCTCGCCGCCGCGCTGCACGACATCGCGCACAGTCCGTTGTTCGACGCGGCGGCGGCCGAACGGCACGACCAGACGGCCCGGGAGTGGCTGTCACCGCGGTTCGGCGAGCGGGTCGGCTGGCTGGCAGGCCAACACGTCGCCGCCAAGCGGTACCTGGTGGCAACCGATCCCACCTACGGCGCCGCGCTCACCCCGACGTCCTTGACGTCACTTCGGGCCCAGGGCGGCGCCGAGGTCGAACCCGCACTCGTCGCGCACGAGTGGTGGCCAGACGCGCTGCGGCTGCGCCGCTACGACGACGCCGCCAAGGACCCCGACGCCGCCGCGACCGTTACGATCGACGACGTGCTCGCCGTCGCCGAACGCGTTGCCCGCCAGAGGGAGTCATGAGCAAGCCGCACGCGATCCGCACGGCCCTCGACGAGATCCTCGACGGACTCGTCGAGGGCGACGCCTTTCCTCCCGAGCGGGAGTTGGCCGCAGGCTTCGGGGTCGCACGCGAAACCGTGCGGCAGGCGTTGCACGAACTGCTCGTCGAGGGACGCATCGAGCGCCGCGGGCGTGGCACGGTGGTGTCGAAACCTAAGCTGGTGCAGCCCCTTTCACTCAAGTCATATACCGAGGGCGCCCTGAAGATGGGGCGCAAACCGGGCCGTCTCCTGGTCACCTGGGAGGACGTCGAGGCCACCCCCGATCTCACCGCCGCGCTCGACGTCACCGACGGTGCCGCGGTGATGCATCTCGAACGCATCCTCCTCGCCGACGGGCAACGCATCGGGCTGGAGAGCACCTACCTGCCGAAGCATCGCTTCGGCGCGTTCACCGAGACCTTCGATCCGACGACCTCGCTCTATGCCGCGGTCCGGGCCACCGGAGTCGAATTCGGTTCGGCGGTCGAACGAGTGGAGACCGTGCTGGCGTCCCCGCGCGAAGCCGGACTGCTCGAGTCGACGACGGCCATGCCGATGCTGCGGCTGCATCGGCGATCGGTGGACACCGACGGCCGGCCGATCGAAGTGGTCCGCTCGCTGTATCGCGGTGACCGAGTGGCGTTCGAAGCCCTGCTCGACGATCGCGATTAGGCGCGCGGGAACCGTCCGATAAGTAGTGTCGGTCGGGTGGCCGACTTTCATCCCGAGCTGAAGCGCTCCGCCCGGTTGATCCCCCGCAGCATGATCACCCCCAATTCGTTGCCGGTGTTCCGCGTGGCCGCACGCCTGATGGACCGCCGAACGCCGCCCGACGTCGAGGTCCTGACGTTGACCTCCGGTGTCCGGGTTCGGCTACATCGAGTACCCGACGCGCAGGCGAAAGGCCCTGCGCTGCTGTGGATTCACGGCGGTGGTTACGTCATCGGCAGCGCAGCCCAGGACGACGACGTGTGCCGCCGGTTCGCCCGCGAGCTGGGTGTCACCGTCGCGGCAGTCGACTACCGTCTGGCGCCCGAGTACCCGTATCCGACCCCGCTCGAGGACTGTTACGGCGCGCTGCGCTGGCTGGTGGACCTGCCCGGCGTCGACCCCGCGCGCGTCGCCGTCGCCGGTGCCAGTGCCGGCGGCGGACTCGCCGCCGCTTTGGCGCTGCTGGCCCGCGACCGGGGTGAGGTGAACCTGGCGGCGCAACTGCTGGTCTACCCGATGGTCGACGACCGCTCGGCAACGCAGGAGGGTCTCGACGACCACCACCATCGGTTGTGGACGCAGAAGTCGAACGTCTACGGCTGGGCGAGTTACCTGGGCGACGCCGACCCGAACGTCGCCGTCCCCGCGCGCAATCCCGATCTTGGCGGGCTGCCGCCGGCGTGGATCGGGGTCGGCACCAACGACCTCTTCCATCAGGAGGATCTCGCCTACGCCGAACGCCTCACCTCAGCCGGGGTGCCGTGCGACGTCGAGGTCGTCCCTGGCGCCTTTCACGGTTTCGACGGCGTCGTCCCGAAAGCCCTGGTGTCACAGGGCTTCTTCGCCAACCAAGTCACCTGGTTGCGCCGACACCTCACGCAGACGGAATCGGCCCCGTCCTGAAACCGTCGCCACCGAGGGTGGTGCTCAGTCGCGCGGTGTTCTGCTCGTGGGGCTGGCCAAGCGGGATGGCGCTGGCCCGGTCCAGACGGTCGTAGATCTCCGCACCAAGGTCGACGTCGAGCGCGGCCAGGTAGTCGTCGAGTTGGTCCACCGTGCGCGGGCCGATCACCGGCACCACGCCCGTCGGTGACCGCCTGGCGCGTTCCAGCAGCCAGGCGACGGCCACCCTGGCAGGCGGCACCCCGAGCTCGCCAGCGGCGTCGAGCACGGCGCCCACCGTCGCGGCCTTCACCGGCTCGTCCTCGGCGTGTACCAACCGATTCCACTCGGTCAGCCTGCCCGCACTGCTGCTGCGGTACTTCCCGGTGAGCAGTCCGCCGCCCAGCGGGGACCACAGTGCGGCGCCGAGGCCGAGCGCCTCGGCCATGGGGAGGTTGTCGCGGTCACCGCTGCGCTCGACGAGGCTGTACTCGAACTGCACGGCCGAGATCGGCGTCCACCCCCGCACGTCGGCCAGGGTCACCCCACGAGCCGTCATCCACGCCGGGAAGTTCGACAGACCGGCGTAGAGGATCTTGCCTGCGCTGGCGAGGTCGTCGAATGCGCGGACGATCTCCTCGACCGGGGTGACGAAGTCCGGAAAGTGTACGTACAGCAGGTCGAGATAGTCGGTGTCGAGACGCCGCAGGCTGTCCTCGACCGAACGGAACATCGCCCGTCGGCCGTTGCCGGTTTGCAGTACGCCGCTGCCGTCCGGTGTCGCACCACCGATGGCGAACTTCGTGGCGATGGTGAACCGATCCCGTCGCCCCGCCAGGATGCGTCCGAGGTTCTCCTCGGACTCGCCGACCTGATAGCTCGCCGCCGTGTCGATCGCCGTGCCCCCGGCGTCGGCAAAGCGGTCGACCAGCGCACGGGACGTCTCGGCGTCGGCGCCGTACCCCCAGCGCGTCCCGAAGTTCCCTGCGCCGAGGGCGAGGGCGGACACGCGCAGGCCGTTGTTGCGACCGAAGGTGAAGTGCTCCATGCCCACATCCAAGACCAGTCGGGCTGAGTTTATTTCCAAATACTCAGATCCGTCACCGCTATCCCTTCAGGAAGGCCAGCAGGTCGGCGTTGATCACGTCGGCGTGCGTGGTGGGCATGCCGTGCGGGAAGTTGTCGCGGTAGGTCTTGAGCGTGCCGTTGACCAACAGTTCGGCGGACTTCGGCCCGGCGGCCACGTACGGCACGATCTGGTCGTCGACGCTGTGCATCACCAGGGTCGGTACGGTGATCTTCTTGAGGTCCTCGGTGAAGTCGGTCTGCGAGAACGCGACGATGCCGTCGTAGTGCGACAGGGCGTCACCCATCATCCCTTGGCGCCACCAGTTCTCGACGATCGCCTCAGACGATTCCACGCCCGGCTTGTCGAAGTTGTAGAACGGCCCCGACGGAAGCGCGCGGTAGAACTCCGACCGGTTCGCCGCCAGCTGGGCTTGCAGACCGTCGAACACGCTCTTGGGCAAGCCTTCTGGGTTCGCCTCGGTCTGCACCATCAACGGCGGGACCGCGCTGATCAGCACGGCCTTGACCGCTCGGCTCTCGCCGTGGCGGGCGAGATAGCGGACCACCTCACCACCGCCGGTGGAGTGCCCGACGTGGACGGCGTCGTGCAGGTCGAGGTGTTCGACCACGACGGCGAGGTCGTCGGCGTAGTGGTCCAGGTCGTGCCCGCCCGGGGTCTGCGTGGACCGACCATGGCCCCGCCGGTCGGCCGCGATCACGCGGTAACCCTGGGCCAGGAAGAACAACATCTGGTTGTCCCAGTCGTCCGACGACAGCGGCCAGCCGTGACTGAAGACGATCGGCTGCCCGGTACCCCAGTCCTTGTAGAAGATGTCGGTGCCGTCGGGTGTGGTGACGAAAGCCATTGCGGTGCCTCTCATTTGGCGGTAGAGAACTAACGGGGGTCGAGCGGGTTCACGCGTCCGACGACCAGCGGGTCGGCCGGGGTGAAGGGGAACGTCGGGAGGTCGTCGAGGTGGGTGTTGAACGTGGCGGCGAGCACTTCACGAGAGTATGCGCTGGCGGAGGCCTTGTAGCCGATGTCCGCAGGGAACGGCTGGTCGAAGAAGATCAGGAAGTGCCAGTCATCCTGGCCGATGTTCTCGATGTGGTGCGGGTAGGCCCGCGGGATGAAGTACATGTCGCCGGTGGTCATGTTCCACGTGTCCAGTGTGCCATCGGGATTCATCACCGTCATGCGAGCGTCGCCGTGCTGGACGTAGCCCATCTCGGCGGTGACGGGATGCCAGTGTGGCTCGCGCATGCCGTCCTCGGTGACGCGCAGCGAGTACATCGAGATGTTCTTCAGCGCCGGCCAGTACTGCTCGCGGGCGAAGCGGGCGCTGCCGCTGACGTAGTTCAGGCTGGGCGGCTGGGCCTCGACGTCGAACTTGTGGGGATCGTTGAAGTACGCGCCAGCGGGCACGACCGGATCACCGATGCGGGCGGCCAATTTGTGATCGGTTGTGGTGCGGCGGATCTTGGCGAAGTCCGAGGACGGCAGATTGTAGGTGTTGCCGAGCACGGCGTCGGAGAACGCGCCAAGGGTGGCGCCGAAACCGAAGTCCTCGGGACGCTCGTTGCGGAACGCGATGATGAACTCGGCGACGTCATCGCCGATGTTCTCGATGTGGTGCAGGGAGCCGGATTCGGCGTGGAACATCTGTCCGGCAGTGACGACGAAGCTCGAGAACTTGCTGCCGTCGTCGAGGATGGACACCAGGGCGGTGCCCGACACGCAGTAGGTGAGTTCGTCGGCGTTGGCGTGCCAGTGCGGCGTGCGCATCGCACCCGAGTTCAGCAACACCCGCTTGATCGACAGGCCCTTGAGGATGGGCAGGTTATCGGCGGTGACCCGCCGCATCGAGCCCAACTCGGACTCCTCGACGATCTCGCCGTCGAGTAGCGAGAGGGTGTGATTGCTGCGGTTGATCGACGTGGTCATGACTGCGCCTCCTCGGTATGCGGGTCGCCCAATCGGGCTATGCCACTTACCTTGCTCCACCGGGGGTGACGGCGTCGACGCCGCTGGCCGCAATGTCCACTACCGGTTAGCCCCCAGCGGTGGCGCGGGTCAGAACTGCAGCGCCCGGAATCGCCAGTCCAGCACCTGCCGGTCGGGCTCACCGACGGCGTAGACGAGCGACCGCAGCGACAGCACCCCGCCGCGGCCCGCGGGCAGCGACCGCACCGACTCCACGCGGAGTTCGCTGTACAGCGTGTCGTCCTCGCGCACCGGCCCGGTGTGATCGCAGGAGTCCCACCCGAGAACCGTCACCAGGTTCGGCAACAGCCGAGTGGCCTGTGCCAACGCCAGGCCGATGGTGTGCCCGCCGTAGACCAGCCGGTGGCCGTTGACCCGCCAATCATGATGTGTGGCAGCGATGTTGAGGCTCAACCGGGCGAGCTCCGGTGCGCTGCTGACGACGTCGCCGGTGCTCGTCAGCACCATGCCCGCCATCTCGGGGTCGAAGTGCGGGCCGGGCACCCGGGCGCGGAAGGCGTCGGCGTCCCATTCGGCGGTTGGGTCGGTCGTCGCCCCCGCGTCGGCCCCGATGGTGGAGAGGTCGTCGGCGTGCCCGGTGTCCGGCGCCTCCGGGCTCAGCGGCAGCATCGCGCATCGGTAGAAGTCCAGCACCAGCCGGTCGGCCTGGTCGACGGTCGTCATCCGCAGCGCCGCCAGCCCGGTCCGACCGCGGCCCGGCTTGGTCGAATTCTGTTTCAGGCCAACCACTTCGGTTCTCGTGTATAGGGTGTCGCCGATGATGGGGTACCGGAAGTACGTCAGACCGCGGTAGAAGAGGTTTGCCTTCACCCGCTGCGTCGCCAGGGTGCTCTGGCCGATTGCGACGTCGCTGACCATCGCGGGGTGGGCCAACGGCGCCGTGGCTCCGGTGACAGCCCGCGTCAGCGCGGCGTCCAGCGGCATCCGCATCGGGTCCCCGAGGATCGACTGGTGCACGGCCGCGGTGCCGGGCGTCAGCGTCATCGACGGTGCTCGATCGAACACCTGCCCAACCGCCAAGTCGTCGAAGAACGGGGCAGACGATATTTGGCCGGACAAAGTCACAGCGTCACATGCTGGCAGTGCAGTCATCGACGTGTCAATATGGCCGTACAAATGGACCTCAACGACGAAGAACTCATGCTGATCGCCACGGTGCGCGAATTCGTCGACCGTGACGTCAAACCGACCGTCCGCGACGTCGAGCACGCCAACACCTACCCCGAGGCGTGGATCGACCAGATGAAGCGCATCGGCATCTTTGGGCTGGCCGTGCCAGAGGCGCACGGCGGCACGCCGGTGTCGACGCGGTGCTACGTGCTGGTCACCCAGGAGTTGGCGCGCGGCTGGATGAGCCTGGCCGGGGCCATGGGCGGTCACACCGTCGTCGCCAAGCTCCTTGACCTGTTCGGCACCGACGAGCAGAAGCAGCGGTACCTGCCCGCCATGGCGACCGGCGAGCTCCGCGCGACGATGGCGCTCACCGAACCGGGCGGCGGCTCGGATCTGCAGGCGATGACGACCGTCGCCCGCGCCGACGGAGACGACCTGGTGGTCAACGGCGCCAAGACGTGGATCACCAACGCGCGGCGCTCGGGGCTGATCGCCCTGTTGTGCAAGACCGATCCTGGCGCCACCCCCAAGCACCGCGGCATGTCCATCGTGCTGGCCGAACACGCTGCGGGGCTGTCGGTCTCACGCGATCTACCCAAACTCGGCTACAAGGGCGTCGAGTCGTGCGAACTCTCGTTCGTCGACTATCGCGTGCCGTCGACCGCCATCCTCGGCGGCACGCCCGGCAAGGGTTTCGGGCAGATGATGAAAGGCCTCGAGACCGGCCGCATTCAGGTCGCCTCCCGTGCGCTTGGCGTCGCGACCGCCGCCTTCGAGGACGCCCTGGCCTATGCGCAGGAGCGCGAGAGCTTCGGCGAGCCGATCTGGAAGCACCAGGCCATCGGCAACTATCTGGCCGACATGGGCACCAAACTCACCGCCGCACGCCAGCTGACCCTGCACGCCGCCGACCGCTACGACAGCGGCGCACGGGCCGACATGGAAGCGGGCATGGCCAAGCTCTTCGCCTCGGAGACCGCGATGGAGATCGCCCTGAACGCGGTGCGGATCCACGGCGGCTACGGCTACTCCACCGAGTACGACGTGGAGCGCTACTTCCGCGACGCGCCGCTGATGATCGTCGACGAGGGCACCAACGAGATTCAGCGCAACGTGATCGCCGCCCAGCTGGTGGCCCGCGGCGGGCTCTGACCGTGCGCGCCCCACCCGCGTATCAGACTCTGCGCCAGACACTTCGGGACGAGATCGCGTCCGGCGCCTACGCCGACGGTGTCCGCCTGCCCACCGAGTCCGAGCTCGTCGCCCGCCACGGCCTGTCCCGGCAGACCGTACGGCGCGCCTTCCAGGACCTCGTCGCCGAGGGCGTGGTGTACCGGGTGCCGGGTCGTGGCACCTATGCCCACCAGGACGGGCGCCGCTACCTGCGGCAGCTCGGCTCGATCGAGGACCTGATGAGCCTGTCCGAGGACACCACCATGGAGGTGCTCACCGGGCTGCGGCGCCGCGTCGACGTCGAGGCGGCCAGCCGGCTGCGGCTCGACGACGACGTCGTCCACACCGTGGTGATTCGTCGCCTGCACGGCACCGATCCCGGCGTCCCGTTCGTGCTGACGCGCGTGCACCTGCCGGAGTTCGTGGCAACGCCGGTTCTCGGCGCACCGGAGTTGGCCGACGGAGCCGTCAGCACCTGCACCGTCATCGGACTGACCGAACCACACCTGGCCTCACCGATAACCGAAGCGGCCCAGTCGATCACGGTGTCCAGCGCCGACGACGAGGTGGCCGCGGCGGTGGGTTGCCCGCCGGGGCATCCGATGCTGCGGGTCGACCGGCTGTACTCCGACGCGTCGGGAACGCCGGTGGAGTTGGCGGTCAGCCACTTCCTGCCGGAGCAGTACACCTATCGGGTGACGCTGCGCCGGTCCTCCGGCGGTTTCGGCGCGTAAACGTTCGCCTGGCGAACGCCTACGCGCCGAAATCGTCTTAGCGGGAGTACTTCTCGATCAGCGTCTGCTTGTAGAGCTTGCCGGCGTCGGTGCGGGGCAGTTGGGCCTCGAAGGAGATCGACCGTGGACACTTGTAGTGGGACAACCGGTCTCGCAGCCAGGCCAGCAGTTCCTCGGCGAACGCGTCGGTGGCGTCGGCCTGGTCGACGGTCTGCACCACACCCTTGACCCGTTGGCCCATCTCCTCGTCGGGGATGCCGAACACCGCGGCGTCCATCACCTTGGGGTGGGTCACCAACACGTTCTCCGCCTCCTGCGGATAGATGTTGACCCCGCCCGAGATGATCATGTGATGTCGCCGGTCGGTCAGGTAGAGGTAGCCGTCCTCGTCGAGATATCCGATGTCTCCCACCGTCTTCCAGCCGTGCGAGTCGCGCGAGGACGCCGTCTTGGCCGGATCGTTGAGGTACTCGAAGTCGGCACCGCCCTCGAAGTAGATCTCGCCAGCCTCGCCAGGGGGCAACTCGTTGCCGTCCTCGTCGAGGATGTGCAGCGGGGTCATCATCGACCTGCCGACCGAGCCAGGGTGAGTCAGCCACTCCTCGGCACTGATGAGCGTCGACCCGATGGCCTCCGAAGACGCGTAGTACTCGTCGACGATCGGGCCCCACCAGTCGATCATCTGCTGCTTGATCTCCACCGGGCACGGCGCGGCGGCGTGCATGACGCGTTCCAGGCTGGAAACGTCGTAGGAGGTCCGCGCGGCCTCGGGCATCTTGAGCATGCGGGTGAACATCACGGGGACGAACTGGCCGTGCGTCACCCGGTGCTTCTGGATGGCCTCGAGGGCTCCCTCGGGGCTGAACTTGTCGAGGATGACTGTCGTGATGCCACCCGCCTGCGTCTGCATCGTCCAGACCGACGGGGCGGTGTGATAGAGCGGCGCGGGGCTGAGATAGACCGCCTCGGGGTGCATCCAGAAACCGACGAGCGCCGCCATCAAACCGGGCACCTCGGCAGGCGACTGATGCGTCAGCGCGCGCCTGATGCCCTTCGGCTGACCGGTCGTGCCAGAGGAGTACTGCAGCAGATCGCCCTCGATCTCGTCGTCGATGGGCGTAACCGGTTGGTCGACAACACATTCCGGGTAGCTCTGCCACCCGTCGAGATCGCCGTCCGCGACGAGGCGGACCGCGGGCAGACCGTTGGGCAGCTCCGCCTCGAGCCCGGCCAGCAGGTCGCGCAACCCGCCCGACCCGACGATCGCCTTCGCGCTGGAGTTGTCGACGATGTAGGCGACCTCGGCGGCCGTGAGGTGGGTGTTGATGGGCACGTAATACAGCCCGGCGCGGCGCGCGGCCCACATCACCGCGTGGAAGTGTTCGCTGTTCTCCATCAGCATCGCGACGGCGTCACCCTCGACGAGACCGGCCGAACGGAACAGGTGGGCGAGCTGGTTGGCCCTGGCCTCGAGCTCGCCGAAAGTCACCACCGTCCCTGACGGATGCATGATGATGGCCGGCTTGTCGGGGGTCGCTACGGCGGTGTCGCGGATCTGCATGACGTGACTCTACGACGGCCCGACTTGACGGGTGTCAACTAGGGTCCCCTACCCCCGCCACCACCCCTGCCACCAGTCCCGCCACCAGACGGAAAGGGCCCTTTCCGTCTGCTCGCGGGGAAGGAATTAGTCGGCTTCGGCCAACCGAGTCTTCAGCGCGTCGAACTCGTCCTTGATGCCGGTCGGCAGCTTCTCGCCGACGAAGGAGAACCACTCCTCGATGAGCGGAAGCTCCTTGCGCCATTCGTCGGCGTTGACGGCCAGCGCCTCGTCGACGTCGGCCGCGTCGACGTCCAGACCGTCCAGGTCGAGGTCGGCGGCGGTCGGGACGATGCCGATCGGGGTGCTCTTGCCGTCGGCCTGGTGCTCGATGCGCTCGATCGCCCACTTCAGCACGCGGCTGTTCTCACCGAATCCCGGCCACAGGAACCGGCCGTCGTCGCCACGGCGGAACCAGTTGACGAAGAAGACCGCGGGCATCTTGGACTCGTCGGCGTTCTTGCCGAGGTCGATCCAGTGCTGGAAGTAGTCACCGACGTTGTAACCGAGGAACGGCAGCATGGCCATCGGGTCGCGACGGACGGTGCCGACCTTGCCCTCGGCTGCCGCGGTGGTCTCCGAACCCAGCGTGGCGCCGATGAACACGCCGTGCTGCCAGTCGCGGGCCTGGGTGATCAGCGGAACCGTGGTCTTGCGGCGCCCGCCGAACAGGATCGCCGAGATCGGCACGCCCTGCGGGTCGTCCCACTCCGGCGCCAGCGTCGGGCACTGCGAGATCGGGGTGCAGTACCGCGAATTGGGGTGCGCCGCCTTGGTATCGGACTCGCGGTCCCACTCGTGACCCTTCCAGTCGATCAGATGGTCGGGGTCGCCTTCGAGGCCCTCCCACCACACGTCGCCGTCGTCGGTCTTGGCGACGTTGGTGAAGACGGTGTTGCCGCCGGCGATGGTCTTCATCGCATTCGGGTTGCTGCTCCAGTTGGTGCCGGGCGCGACGCCGAAGAAGCCGAACTCGGGGTTGACGGCGTAGAGCCGGCCGTCCTTGCCGAATCGCATCCACGCGATGTCGTCACCGACGGTCTCGGCGCGCCACCCTGGGATGGTCGGCTGAAGCATCGCGAGGTTGGTCTTGCCGCATGCCGACGGGAACGCCGCGGCGACGAAGTACGACTTGTTCTCGGGGCTGATCAGCTTGAGGATCAGCATGTGCTCGGCGAGCCAGCCCTCGTCGTGGGCCATCGCCGACGCGATGCGCAGCGAGTAGCACTTCTTGCCTAGCAGCGCGTTGCCGCCGTACCCGGACCCGTAGCTCCAGATCTCGCGGGTCTCGGGGAAGTGGGTGATGTACTTGGTGTCGTTGCACGGCCACGGGACGTCCGCCTGGCCCTGCTCGAGCGGCGCCCCGATCGAGTGCAGCGCCTTGACGAAGAAGCCGTCGTCACCGATCTTGTCGAGCGCGTCCTTGCCCATCCGGGTCATGGTGCGCATCGAGACGACGACGTACTCCGAGTCGGTGATCTCGACGCCGAGCTTGGGATCCTCGGCGCCAAGCGGGCCCATGCAGAACGGGACGACCCACAGGGTGCGTCCGCGCATCGAACCGCGGTACAGGCCGGTCATCAGCTCCCGCATCTCGGCGGGGTCCATCCAGTTGTTGGTCGGGCCCGCGTCGATCTCGCGCTCCGAACAGATGTAGGTCCGTGATTCGACGCGCGCCACGTCGGACGGGTCCGACAGCGCCAGGAAGGAGTTCGGCTGCTTCTTGTCGTCGAGCTTCTGGAAGGTGCCCACCTCGACGAGGTGTGAGGTCAGACGTTCGTACTCTTCGTCGGAGCCGTCGGCGAACATGACGCGATCGGGCTCGGTGAGCTCGGCAACCTCGCGAACCCAGGCCAGCAGCCCCTCGTGTTTCGTCGGTGCGCTGTCCAGACCGGGAATGGTCGCTGAGGTCATCTAAAATCTCCTGCTCGGCGGTCTCGGTGAATGCCTGGGATCGAGGTTAACGCGGGTGACATACCCGCGGTTAATCGGTGGTATGTCCGTTGTCTCACAAGAACGATTCAGATGAGCGTTTCCGGCGAAATTCGCCTCGAAATCCTCGATTCACCACCATTCATACTGGTCAGTAACCACATTGCGCGTCAACGGCCGGCTCTCCACCCCCGGTTGCGGCGGGGCTGCGCGCGTTCCCGCCGCCCATCGCGACTCGGCGATCAGCAACCGCTCGGCGACCATCGCCTCCCCATGCCACCGGAGCGTGGCGGCGACCTCCACTACCCACCTGTCGAGGAGCGCGCGATCGTTCAGTAACCCTCGCGCCCGCACCACCCACACCACCAGCGCCAGCCCGGCCGCGGTGCCTGCCGCCCAGCCGAGCGCCGAGGATCCGGGCAGCAGCCCAGCCAGCAGCCGACTACATGCCAGCGCGATGCCCGCCCCGAACCCCACGCCGAGCACGGCCACCAGACGGCCCTCCAGGCGCCTGGAGGACGTCGTCGTCCGTCTGACGTCGGGCGGATCGGGCGGCGGTGGGGTCGGCGTCGCGGTCAACCCGAGCCCGGCGGCGGCGTGGACCACGCGGTCGACCTCATCGGCCAGCCGCACGTGAAAACTCAGTGCCTCCGCCGTCACCAGCGCCTCGAATCCCTCCGCTCCACCGACGCCCACCTCGGCCGCGGCGTCCCGCAGATTGGCGCGCACCGCCGCGCTCTCGTCCCTGACGACGCGGAGCAGCCGTAGCCGAGCCCCCGCAAGGACGCGCCTCAGCTCGGCCGGGTCCCGTCCCGGGCGAGGCCGCACAGCGCGAGACACGCTGATGGGCAAGGGACTTCGCCCCAGCTCACCGCGCAGCAGGTCGACCAGCTCGTCGACTCGGGGTTCTCCGAGACCTGGCGCGGCGGCGACCCCCAGCCAGGGTGTCGAACGGTACCGCCCGTCCCACGCGGCGACGCGCGCCCGATCGGCAGCCACGACGTCACGCCACCCGCGGTGCGCGTCGATCTTCGACACCACCCCGATCACCAGACCGGTGTGCGCGGCCGCCCGCTCGACCGACGCCCAGTCCGACCTGGTCAACGGCGCCGCAGCCGAGAAGACGGCCAGCACGGCGTCGGGTGCGCGCCCCGCCAAACCGCCGGTCTCGACGACGTCCACCTCGGGAAGGCGGGGTCGAAGGGCGGCCACGACCCCACCCACCCCGGCCAGCGGCGGCCCGACCACCAGGACGACGCGGCCCGTCGCCGTCACGTCCGCTGCTTCCGCACACCGTCCAGCAGACGCAGCGAGCCCCTGACGATGTCGGCGCCGCACTGCCGATGCAGCGCGTTGACGGGCCCGCGGCCATAGGTTCGCCACGCCAGCGCCCGGTCGAGGTGGGCGGCAGCGGTGTCACCGCAGTCGACCGACAGCCCGGCCGCGGTGACCACGTCGACTGCGGCGGTCATCGTGGCCATCGCCGTGACGTCGGAGACCAACAGCTCCGAGAGGGCATCGTCGTCGAATTCGGCGGCAAGACACTGCAACTCGACGATCGCTCCACGCAGCCGGCGGTATCTGACCGGCGCGGCAACCGCGTCGAGCGCGGACAGCACCCCGTCGACGTTGCCGACGCCTGCCAGATGCGTCGACAACCGCTCGGGGTCGCACCCGTCGGCCAGCGCGAGGACGGCATGGGCGATGCCGAACCGGTCAAGCCGCGCCAGCAGCCGGACCCGCACGTCCCGTTCGACGGGATGGGGGTCGTCGACGAACGCGTCGACGCTGGTGAGATTGGGCGGTTCGGTGACGAAGTGACGCAGTGCCGCGACGAGGGCGTCGTCGAGGTCGGCCGGCTCCAACGCGGCCAGCAGCCCGACCGCCGGGACGGCGGGGATGCCGACCTGCCGGTGGACGTCGACTGCGCGCCTGCGGGCCAGCTCCATCGGTCCCCCTGCCCCGGCCCCGGCCAGATCCGCCTTGGTGAGCACGACCAGCACCGGTCGACGGGCGGCCCGAACCATCTCGAGGTCTTCGTCCTTGACCGCTTCCGCGACGACCAGCACGCAGACGTCACCGTCGTGGGAAGCCGAGACGGCGACCCCGCGGCGGTGCAGCGCGGTCGCCACGTGGCCGCGGCCGACGCCCTCTCGGCCCAACACGGCGACACGGACCGGCCGGCCGATGCGGTCGGCGATCCGCTTCACGCGCGGGTCACCCGCCACGTTCTGCAGCTCTCCGACGAACGCCTGCGTCACTACTCACTCCCCCGACCTTCACCCGGGTTTCATCGTGACACCGCCGCGCGCCCCCGCCGAGCGGCAAAATCCCGCCGCCGCGTGGTAGCCGGTCAAGGCAACTGTTGGGTATCAAATTGCCCCACGATGAGGGCACACCGGCCCCGATGAGCGACCATGGACGGATGCACGCGCAGCGCGAGGGGTCCGATCAGTCGGTCTCCGATGAAGACTCCGTCGGCGCGCACACCCCTCGTCGCGTCAGCAGCTTCCGTTCCCGCCGGTCGGCGTTGTCGGGATTGCAGCGCGAAACGTGGGATCGCCGCTGGCCAGAGCTCGGAATGCTGGTCAGGGATTCCGACGGTGAAATCGCAGGCCCGCTCGACGCGGAGGCGTGGTTCGGGCGGTCCGCGCCGCTCGTCCTGGAGATCGGGTGCGGAACCGGCGTCTCGACGCTGGCGATGGCGGCGACCGAGCCGGACCTGGACGTGATCGCCGTCGAGGTCTACAAGCGCGGCCTCGCGCAGCTGCTCAACGGCGTCGACCGCGAGGGCCTCGAGAACGTGCGTCTGATCCGCGGCGACGGAGTCGACGTGCTCGAACACCTCCTGACCTCGGGTTCGCTCACCGGCGTCCGGGTGTTCTTTCCGGACCCGTGGCCGAAGGCCCGCCACCACAAGCGCCGACTGCTGCAGCCGGACACCGTGGCGATGATCGCCGACCGGCTGCGCCCCGGCGGCATCCTGCACGCCGCCACCGATCATGCGGGTTACGCCGAGCAGATCGGCGAGGTCGGCGACGCCGAACCCACGCTGCGCAGGCTGAGCGACTCCGTGATCGACGACCCCGGTGCCAACCTGCCGATCTCGGTCCGGCGACCCGTCACCAAGTACGAGGACAAGGCGCAACGCGCGGGCAGCGCCGTCGCCGAGTTCATCTGGGAGAAGCCGTAATGAGCCTCACGGAGGACTTCGGCATGGTCGGAGAGGACGTCGGCGAGATTGCCGATGAACTTCCGAGCGAGGTCGACGACACCGTCGACCTGCAGCCCCAGGCCCCCCAACGTGTGCTCCTGGTCTGGGACGCGCCCAACTTGGACATGGGCCTTGGGTCGATTCTCGGTGGTCGCCCGACGGCGGCGCACCGGCCGCGTTTCGACGCCCTCGGTCGCTGGCTGCTGGCCCGCACCGCGGACCTGTCCCGCGAGCGTGCCTCCGAAGAGCCGCAGGTCACGTTCGAGCCCGAGGCCACGGTCTTCACCAACATCGCGCCGGGCAGCTCCGACGTCGTCCGACCGTGGGTGGAGGCGCTGCGCAACGTCGGTTTTGCGGTGTTCGCCAAACCAAAGGTCGACGACGACAGCGACGTCGACGCCGACATGCTCGAGCACATCGCGCTACGCCGCCGCGAAGGTCTGGCCAGCGTGTTCGTCGCATCCGCCGACGGTCAGGCGTTCCGGCTGCCGCTCGAGGACATCGCGCGGGACGGCATCCCCGTCAGCGTTCTCGGATTTCGCGAACATGCGAGTTGGGCGCTAGCGTCGGATACCTTGGAGTTCGTCGACCTCGAGGACATCTCTGGTGTCTTCCGGGAGCCGTTACCGCGAATCAGCCTTGATTCGCTGCCCCAGCAGGGGGCGTGGTTGCAGCCGTTCCGGCCGCTGTCCTCGTTGCTTACCTCACGCTAGTGCACGATTGAGATCGAAGCAGCGGAGGTAGAGAGAACTTGAAGAAGATCAGTTAGGAGCTCACGTGTTCGCCTGGTGGGGTCGGATGGTGTACCGATTCCGATACATAGTGATCGGAGTCATGGTCGCGCTGTGCGTGGGCGGCGGCATCTACGGCGCAAGCCTGGGGCAGCACGTCACTCAGAGCGGGTTCTACGACGAGACCAGTCAGTCGGTCGCCGCGTCGGAGTTGGCCGACCAGGTCTACGGACGTGACCGGCTCAGCCACATCGTGGCCGTTCTCGACGCGCCGGATGGCAAGAAGGCCGACGACCCGCAGTGGTCGAAGGAAGTCAAGGCCGAGCTCGACAAGGTCGTCAAGGACCATCCCGACCAGATTCTGTCCTGGCAGGGCTACCTGACCAATCCGTCGGGCGACCCGACCACCAACAAGGCCCTCGCCAACGACGGCACGCGCACGTTCGTCGTCATGCCTCTCAAGGGCGACGACGACGACACCATCCTCAAGAACTACAAGATCATCCAGCCGGATCTTCAAACGGTCGACGACGGCAAGATTCAACTCGCCGGCCTGCAGCCCATCGCCAGCGAGCTCACCGGCACCATCGGCGAGGACCAGAAGCGCGCCGAGGTCGCGGCCATCCCGCTGGTCGCGGTGGTGCTGTTCTTCGTCTTCGGCACCGTCATCGCGGCCAGCCTGCCCGCCATCATCGGCGGCCTGACCATCATGGGCGCGCTCGGCATCATGCGGGTGGCCGCCGACTTCACCCCGGTGCACTTCTTCGCCCAGCCAGTCGTGACCCTGATCGGTCTCGGCATCGCGATCGACTACGGCCTCTTCATCGTGAGCCGGTTCCGAGAAGAGCTCGCCGAGGGGTATGACACCGAGGCCGCGGTAAGACGCACGATGATGACCTCCGGTCGCACCGTCATGTTCTCGGCAGTGATCATCGTGGCGTCGTCGGTGCCGCTGCTGCTGTTCCCGCAGGGGTTCCTCAAGTCCATCACGTACGCGATCATCGCGTCGGTCATGCTCGCGGCGATCATGTCGAACACGGTGCTCATCGCCGCGTTGGCCGTCCTCGGACACCGCGTCGACTCACTCGGCGTGAACTCGCTGACGAAGTTCGCGCTGCCGAACACCATCCACTCGGACCCCTCGAACCCGAAGAAGAACACCTTCGCCCTCGCGGCGATCCCGACGGGCATCCTGCTTCCCCCGGTGGGCATCGCGGTCGGGCACATCGCCCGCACCCAGATAAAGAAGACCGGTGAGCAGGGCGCAGGCCTGGCCTACATCGGTCTGGTGTTCGCCTACCTCGGTCTCTACGGCGGACTCGCCTACGGTTGCTATGCCCTCCGCGATGCGGGGACCGTCGACGGGTCCCTGTTCTGGATCCTGCTCGGCATCGTGATCTTCTGCGCCAGCGTCACCGCGATCCTGGCGGTGGCCCGGTTCGTCCCGTTCGTCCGCCGGATCACCGTCTGGTGGCTGAACTTCCTGACCGAGAAGACCCAGAAGACGAAGACCCGCGAAGAGGTCGAGAAGGGCTTCTGGGGCACCCTTGTCAACAAGGTCATGAAACGGCCGGGCCTGTTCGCCCTGCCCATCGTGATCGTCATGACCCTGCTCGTCATTCCGCTCGGTCAGCTCGCCCTCGGCGGCATCAGCGAGAAGTACCTCCCCCCGGACAACGCGGTGCGTCAGGCGCAGAACGCCTTCGACTCCAGCTTCCCCGGCTATCGCACCGAGAAGTTGACCCTGGTCGTCCAGGGCGCGACGCCCGAACAGCTCGCCCAGGTGAAGAACGAGGCGTCCCAGATCACCGGGTTCACCGGCACGTGGGACGAGCGTCCGGTGGCGCCGGAGGTCAAGGACCCGAAGATCCCGATCGGCGCGGACGGGCAACCGCACCCGTGTCTGTCGAAGGATCTGCCCTGCGTCCTGCAGAACGGCCTCGAAGTACGCAACGACGCCTCCAAGAAGATCGACGAACTCCGTGAGATGTCCGCCCCGAAGGGCGTGACGATCTGGGTGGGCGGCACCCCCGCGCTGGAGCAGGACAGCATCCACAGCCTCTTCGCGAAGCTGCCGGTGATGGTCGTCGTGCTGATCCTCACCACCACCGTGCTGATGTTCCTGGCGTTCGGCTCGCTGGTGCTGCCCATCAAGGCGGCGCTGATGAGCGCGCTGACGCTCGGCTCGACCATGGGCATCCTGACCTGGATGTTCGTCGACGGGCATGGGTCCGGACTGATGAATTACACGCCGCAACCATTGATGGCCCCAATGATCGGGTTGATCATCGCCGTCATTTGGGGTCTGTCGACGGACTACGAGGTGTTCTTGGTCTCCCGCATGGTGGAGGCCAGGGCCCGCGGACTGTCGACGGCCGAGGCGATCCGCGTCGGAACGGCCACCACCGGTCGACTCATCACCGGCGCCGCGCTGATCCTGGCGGTCGTGGCAGGCGCGTTCGTGTTCTCCGATCTGGTGATGATGAAGTACCTGGCCTTCGGCCTGCTGTTGGCGCTGCTCCTCGACGCCACGGTCATCCGGATGTTCCTGGTGCCGGCGATCATGAAGATGCTCGGCGACGACTGCTGGTGGGCACCGCAGTGGATGAAGCGCATCCAGGAGCGGCTGGGACTCGGCGAGGTCGAGCTGCCCGACGAACGCAAGCGGCCGACCGCCCGCGAGGCCGAGGTCGACGCCGAGGCACTCGTCGGCGCCGGAGCACCCATGCGAGCGCTCCCTCCGCACGACCCCACGCACCCGCAGCCGGGACCGCGCTCGGTCACCACCGGCAAGGTCGCGCCGCAGCGGGTCAGCCCGCCGTCGGCAGCGGGCACCACCCGCTTGCCAACGGCACCGCCTCCGCCACCGGCCGAGCCGCCGACGACGCGGATGCCCGCCGCTGCACCCGTCGACCAGACGACTCGGATGCCTGCTCAGACCGAGCCGCCCACCACGCGCACCCCTCGGGTCGACCCGGGCCGCCCGGCCACCCCGCCGCGGACCCCGTCCCCGGCCAAGGCGTCCAGCCCCCGCGGCTCGGACGACGCAGCTGGTCGGGAGATCGAGTCTTGGCTGGGTGACCTGCGCGGCGGTGCCGCACAGGGCGAGGCCAAGCGTCCGCCGACCGCAGGCCGACGCCAGCCACCGCCGCCTGCGACCGAACCGCCGACCACGGCGATTCCCGTTTCCCGGCCGACGGACTCCGATCAGACCGAGAAGATCGACACCCGTGAGGTGTCCGACGAGAATCCCAAGCGTCGGGGCGGCGGCATGAGCGCCGCGGACCTGCTGCGTCGGGAAGGCCGGCTCTAGTCCTTCGGGGACAGTTCGTCGGTCTCGCCTTCGATGGGCGGTCCGACGTCCGCCGCGAGAGCGGCTTCCTCGGCGGCGGGGTCGTCGGCGAGCAGGACGCGCATCGCGCTGTTGACCACGGCGACGATCGGCACGGCCAGCAGCGCGCCGACGATGCCCGCCGTGACGCCGCCCGCGGTGATCGCCAGGACCACCGCGAGCGGGTGCAGTGACACCGCACGGCCCATCACCAGCGGCTGCAGGACGTGCGCCTCGAGTTGCTGCACGGCGATGATGAGCCCGAAGGTGATCAGTGCGTAGACCCATCCCTTCGCGATCAGCGCGACGATGACGGCCAGTCCCCCGGTCAGCACCGCGCCGACCAGCGGGATGAACGCACCGAGGAACACCAGTGAGGCCAGCGGCAGCGCGAGCGGGATGCCCATGATCGCCAAGCCCGTCCCGATGCCTACGGCGTCGACGAACGCCACCAGGAACGTCGCGCGGACGTAGCCGATCAGCGAGTGGAAACCCGCCCGGCTGGCGTCGCGCACCCTTGGGCGCACGTTCGTCGGGAAGATCTTCGTGACGAACGCGAAGATGTGGCGGCCGCCCTGCAGCAGGAAGATCAGCGTGAAGAGCATCAGCAGGGCGCCGGTGACGATCTCGGTGATGGTGCCTGCCGTCGACAGGGCGCCGCTGGTCAGCTTCGACTGGTTGTTCTTGAGCGCCTCGATCGCGGTGTCGGTCGCGCTCTTGATCTGGTCGTTGCTGAAGTGCGACAGCAAGCCGGTGTTCAGCGAGTTCCTGGCATTGGTGATGCTGAGGGTGACCTGGTCGACCAGTGCGGGCGCGCCCTGGATGAACTGGCTGACGACGAACGTCAGGAGGCCGCCGACCACGACGATGCTGCCGACGATGACGGCTGCCACGGCGGCACCCCTCGGCAGTCCCAAGCGGTCGAGGAAGTCGACGAGCGGAAGCAGCATCGCCGTCACCATCGTCGCGAGCAGCACGGGCACCACGATGACCTCGAGGTGCGAGACGACCCAGACGACGGCGACCAGGGCGCCGAGGATGATCAGCAGCCGCCACGACCACGCGGCGGTCTTGCGGACGATGGGGTGGACCGACGCGTCGGCCTCCGGATCGAGTGACAATGATTTCGGCGGAGATGATGCGAGGGCCTCTGACGACCGGGAAGGCATCCCGGTAGCGTAACGACTCGCCGCGCCGGTTCCTGGCAAAGCTGGCGGTGTGGTGGCGCGCCGTTACCCTGGAGGCCGTGTCGCAGGATGCCGTCCACGGCGGGAGCGAAGCGACCTCGGCGGGCAGTCCACGCAAGGACGGCTCCAGCGGAGCGACCGGGGACGCAACCCAGGAGTGCCGTCCACGCGGGAAGTACTGGTGGGTGCGCTGGCTGCTGGTCGGCGTCGCCGTCACCGTGCTCGCCGTCGAAGTGGTGCTGGTGTGGGATCAGCTCGCGAAGGCCTGGCGGAGCCTGTTGTCGGCGAACTGGTGGTGGGTGCTCGCCGCCGCGTTCGCGGCGCTGGCGTCCATGCACAGCTTTGCCCAGATCCAGCGCACGCTGCTGAAGTCCGCTGGGGTCGACGTCAAGCAGTGGCGTTCGGAGGCCGCGTTCTACGCAGGCAACGCGCTGTCGACGACGATGCCGGGCGGTCCGGTGCTCTCCGCCACGTTCGTCTACCGACAGCAACGGCTGTGGGGCGCCTCCCCCATGGTCGCGTCGTGGCAGCTGGTCATGTCGGGTGTTCTGCAGGTCGTCGGCCTGGCGCTGATCGGCCTCGGGGGCGCCTTCCTCCTTGGCGCCAGCAAGAACCCGCTGTCGCTGATCTTCACCCTCGGTGGGTTTCTCGCCCTCCTCGTGCTGGCACAGTCGGTCGCCGCCAACCCTCAGCAGATCGACGGCATCGGCGTGAAGGTGCTGTCGTGGTTCAACTCGTTGCTCGGCAAGCCCGCCGACAACGGCCTGGCCAAGTGGCGCGAAATCCTGTGTCAGCTCGAGTCGGTCAGCCTGAGCCGGCGGACCCTGGGCACCGCCTTCAGCTGGTCGGTGTTCAACTGGGTCGCCGACGTCGCGTGTCTGGCGTTCGCCGCCTACGCCGCGGGCGGCAAACCGTCACTGGCGGGTCTGACGGTCGCCTACGCGGCAGCGCGCGCGGTCGGCTCCATCCCGTTGATGCCAGGCGGGCTTCTGGTCGTCGAGGCCGTGCTGGTTCCCGGCCTGGTGTCCAGCGGGATGACGCTGGCGTCGGCGATCTCGGCGATGCTGATCTACCGGCTGGTGAGCTGGATCTTCATCTCGGCGATCGGCTGGGTGGTGTTCTTCTTCCTGTTCCGCACCGAGAGTTCCGTCGACCCGGACGCGGCCCTCTACGAGAACCCGGTCGACGACCCCGCCGACGCCGGGGCGATGCCCGCACAGTTCAGCCCCGACCCCGAGGTGTCCTACGAACCCGAAGCCAGACACGAGCCCAAGGAGCGGCCATAGGATTGGCGAATGCACCGCATCGGCTCAGGCACCGTCGCCCTTCTCGGTGCGGCCACCCTCCTGACCGCGTGCGCCAACCCGACGGAGGGCCCGCCCACGTCGAGCAGCGCCGCCCGTGCGACGGCGACGCTGCCCGCGTCGACGCCTCCCGCTCAGGCCACTCCCGTGCTCGCCACCGTGGTCGCCGCGCCCGTGCCGGTGCCCACCACCGACGGCAAGCGTCACCTCGCCTACGAGCTGCAGCTCACCAACGCCTTGGACGGCGACGTGACGCTGACGTCGTTGTCGGTCAAGGCGGGAACCGACGAGCTGCTGACCTTGGCCGGCGACAAACTGGCCTACTGGATGCGGGCACTCGGGGCACCGCAGACTCCCACCACGACGTTGGGCCCCGGGCGGGCGGGCATCGTGTGGCTGGACGTCGTCCTCGACGAGTCGGCGCCGATTCCGACCGACTTGTCGCACACCATCGTCGCGAACCTGGCCACCCCGATGCCGCCGCTGCTGCCCGCCACCGTGACGGAGAACGCCGTCGCACCCGTCACGGTCTCCACGCACCAGCCCGTGGTGATCTCGCCACCGCTGGACGGTCCGCGCTGGTTGGACGGCAACAGCTGCTGCGACATGACGTCGCACCGGATGGCCATGAACCCGCTCGACGGAAACCTTTGGGCCGCTGAACGATTCGCCGTCGACTACGTGCAGTTGAGCGCCGACGGGACCATCGTCACCGGCGACAGATCCCGGCCGGAGAGCTACCCGTACTTCGGCGCGCCCATTCACGCCGTCGCCGACGGGCCCGTCGTCGCCGTGCTCGACGGCCTGCCCGAACAGGTGGCAGGCGCCAGTCCCGTCGGGCTTCCGCTCGAGCACTACGCGGGCAACCACGTGGTGCAGGACATCGGCGACGGAAACTTCGCCCTGTACGCGCACCTGAAGACCGGCAGCGTCACGGTCAAGCCCGGTGATTCACTGACCGCCGGTCAGGTGATCGCCTACCTCGGCAACACCGGCAACACCGACGCCCCGCATCTGCACTTTCACGTGATGAGCACACCGGACCCGTTGCGCTCCAACGGTTTACCCTTCGTGTTCAAGGATTTCACCCTCGACGGAAGACTGGCCTCGATGAACGCACTCGACCCCCTACTCACGGGACAACCCGCGTCGATGGCCCCTGGGACGACTCCGCGTGCCGAGAAGGCCGTCAGCCCGTTGGTACTCGACGTGATGACCTATGCCGCGGGATGACCGCAGGGCGGTGGCTGCTGCCGCCACGGCAGACGCGGTGTGCGTGTTGGTGTTCTGCGCCATCGGCAGGCGCAGTCACGCCGAGGGCATCACCGTGGCGGGTGTCGCCGAGACGGCATGGCCGTTCCTGGCTGGAACCACGTTCGGTTGGCTCGCGGCAAGGGCATGGCGCCGCCCGACGACGCTGGCGCCCACCGGCGTCGTCATCTGGCTGAGCACGGTCGCCATCGGAATGCTGTTGCGCAAGGCCACGTCTGCGGGAACGGCACTCAGCTTCGTGGTGGTCGCTTCGCTTTCGACCGCCATCCTGCTACTCGGTTGGCGCCTCGGCGCAAGGGCCCTGGCTCGCCGCTGAGCGAATCGTCGGATTCCGAATCCGACTCCGGCTCAGGGGACGTCGACACGGTCAGGGTCGCCCTCAGCCCACCGAGCGGCCCCTCGGACAGTTCGATTCCGCCGCCGTGCAATTGCGCCTGCTGAGCAACCAGCGCCAGTCCCAGCCCCGATCCGCCCGGCGTCGCGGTGCTGCCGCGGGCGAACCGGCCCATGACGAACTGATGCTCGTCGGCCGGCAGGCCGCAGCCGTCGTCGTCGACCACGATGGTGAGCACCTCGCCGCGGCCGTCCGCCGCGGCGTGCCGACGCGCGGTCAGCAGGATCGTGGAGGCACCGCCGTGCGTAATGGCGTTGCGCACCAGGTTGTCCACCGCGAGCCGCAGCCCACCCGGCCAACCCCAGATTGCCCCGATGGCGTCGTCGCTCTGCACGACGACCTCCACGTCACCCGCCCTGGCGTTCTCCCTGGCCACCCGGTCGAGCATGTCGGTGACGTCGATCAGCTCCCGGTCCTCGACCTGCGCGAGCTGACCCGACGCGAGCTGACCGAGGGCGGTGATGATGGCCTCCACGCGCCGCTGGGCGCGCGCCAGATCCCCGACGACCTCGTCGCGTTCCTCGGCGGGCAAATCGTGGATCCGCAGCGTGTCGAGGTCGGCTCGCATCGCGGTCAACGGCGTGCGTAGCTCGTGTGCCGCGTTGGCCGCGAAGTCCTGGGCCGCCTGAAGGGAATTCGTGGTGGCCAGCTGCGCCGCGGCGAGGCGCTCGAGCATGCCTGCCATCGCATCCGACAGTTCTTCGGCCTCGCGCGCGCCCTTTACCGCCGTCATCCGGTCGCTGCCCTTGCCGAGCCGCATCGTCTGCTCGGTGAGCCGCCGCAACGGCCTGATCGCCGGACCCGCCAACATCCAGCCCAACCCGCCTGCGATGAGCACGGTCACCACGCCGA
Source organism: Mycobacterium sp. AT1 (assembly GCF_002043095.1). Classification (GTDB taxonomy): domain Bacteria; phylum Actinomycetota; class Actinomycetes; order Mycobacteriales; family Mycobacteriaceae; genus Mycobacterium. Next base: position 188,209 of record NZ_MVOC01000044.1, read on the forward strand.
CGGCGGTGTACAGCGGAATCCGCGCCCGGTTCAGCAGGATGCTGTCGGCGCGGATGCCCACCGACATCAGCACCCCGCCCTGCTGGTCGACGGGGATGGTCCGCACCCGGTACTCGACGCCGTTGACCTCCACGGTCTCGGTGCCGGGCGGCAGCTGGGGCAGCTGGAAGCCCCGCTGGAACACCACCTGCCCGGACAACCGCTCCCGGCCGGTCTGCAGCACGCCGTTGGTCTGGTCGTAGACGCTGGCGTCGACGATCGAGTCGAGCCGCCGGTCGAGCTGCGCGGCGTCGTTGTTGGCGAGCACCACCGACGTCAGGACGGTGAACACCGCGACCACCGCGGCGGCCGCGGCGGCGGAGGCCAGCGCGACGCGCGTGCGCAGCGAGGCGGACCTGCCAAGACGATGCAGCGGCACCTCAGGGCTCGTCGCGCAGGACGTACCCGATCCCCCGGACGGTGTGGATCACCCGGGGATGGCCTTCGCGCTCCAGCTTTCGCCGCAGGTAGCTGATGAACACGTCGGCGACGTTCGTGTCGACTTCGAAGTCGTATCCCCACACCAACTCGAGCAGCCGCTGCCTGGTCAGCACCACGCCCGCGTTCTCGGCGAGGACTGCCAGCAGGTCGAACTCTCGCTTGGTCAGCTCGGCACGGTCACCCTCGACGAACACCAACCGCCTGGCCGTGTCGATGGTCAGATGACCGACGGTCATGGTGTCCGGCGACCGGTCCGACAGGCTCGACCGGCGCAGCAAGGCGTGCAACCTGGCGACCAACTCGCCGAGATCGAACGGCTTGGTGAGGTAGTCGTCGGCGCCTGCCTCGAGTCCGGCGATCCGGTCGTTGACCGTGTCCCGCGCGGACAGCACGCAGATCGGGATGTCGTTGCCCAACGCCCGCAACGCCGTCACGACCGCCACGCCGTCGAGCTCCGGCATCTGGACGTCGAGCACCAACGCGTCATGCGACTCGTTGGACAGCAGCCGCAACGCTTCCTTGCCGGTAGCGGCGACCCTGACGTCGAACCCCGAGTGCCGCAAACCGCGGGATACGGACGTTCTGACGTCGGGATCGTCGTCGACCATCAACACCGTGCGACCCGCGCCGTCAAGCGCAGGTGGTTCAGCCACCTGCACCCGGGTTACGGAATTGCGGGCGCAGGAGCGGCGCCGCAGCGGTTCTTCAAGTCGACCAGAGGCTGACGGATGCCCGTCAGGTCGGCCTTGGCCATCGGGTTGGCGTTCATGTAGTCGGCCACCTTGGTACGGATCTCTTCACGGGGCAGCCCCTCGAGGCTGGTGAAGAAGTAGTTCACGTCCGGGTGGGTGAACAAGTACGCCGACGTCGAGGCCGACACTCCCGACGACACGCCTGCGAGATCCGCGGCGGAGCAGTTCGGGGGGTTGAGGGCCGGATCATCTGCCAGGGCAGACGGAAGCGCTCCGAACAACATCGCGCCTGCGATCGCACTGGCGCCCATCGCGCCAGCTACCGCACGTCGCCCAGCGAGGGCAGAGAGCAACATGATCAAGCTCCTTCTTCGAATGTGCACAGACCTTCAAGATTCTTCGGCGACCGCACCTTGATGCGGTTGCCGACACCGGAAAGCTAAGCAGAATCGGTCGCGAGATTCTCGCCTTGCGTCCAATCCACGGCCGAAAACGCCGAACATCCTGCTCACGGCTACCTCGTGAACACGCAGACGAGTCGCTTGGGACTACCTGGGAGTCACCGTCACGGGGCCTGGGAGCGGACCGGTCCCCGGTGTGACGGCGGTGGCGGCCGGTGACTGGGCAGGCAGGGCGACCCCGGGGGTCCCAGCGTTCGGCGCGGTCGACAGCGCGCTTGGCAAACTCCCCGGCACGGATCCGACCGGCGACTGCGCCCCCTGAAGAAGGCCCATCACCTGCGGCAGGGTGAACGGCAACCGGCAGCGGGCGGAAAGACCCTGGAGCGGGGCCTGCAACGCCTGCATGTCCTTGGCCGCCTGCGGGTTGGCGTCGAAGTACGTCTTGAGCGCCCCGAGCGACTGCGGACCCGACTGCTGCTGCGAGATGGTGGTCAGCGCGGCGTTGGTCTCTGGATGCGCGTCGAGGTAAATGGCCGTCGAGGTCGCGACGGACCCGATCGTGCGGGCCACCTCGCTCGCCGCGCAGGGGTCGGCCGCTGCGGTGGCCGAGGGGGCCGACGGGGTCGCCATGGCGGCAAGGACGGCACCGCCGACGACGGATGCAGCGAACACGCCACCGAGGCAGCGCCGGACGGCGGAGGTAGTGGTATTCATGTCACCGGCCATGATGCCATCGGCACGGCTCAGCTACCAATCACACAGCAAATACCCAGGTCGGCTCGGTGGTGGCCCGGGACCACCCTTGGCCGTCGCGCGGGTCGGTTACCCTACCTCGTGCTGCGGTACGCTCACGGAACGAAACACACGGAGTAACGCCGGATTTCTCGCGGGGATTAAGGCAGGGGCCAGCCATCCAGCAGTTCATGTTGCGGTTGAGCAGCAAGCTGCGTCGATACCGCTGGGCAGTCTTCATCGCGTGGCTGCTCCTCTTGCTTCCGTCGGTGTACCTGGCCCTGAACCAGTCGGGCAATCTCACCGGCGGCGGCTTCGAAGTGGCCGGCTCGCAGTCGCTGAGCGTCGAGCACGCCATCCAGGATCACTACCCGGATCAGGGCGCGTCCCCGTTGGCCTTGGTGGCCGCACCACGCGCCGACGCCTCGTTCGACGACATGACCGCGGCGGTCGGGCAGCTCGAGCGCATCGCGGCCGAGGTTCCCAGCGTCAAGGTGATGCCCAATCCGCAGCAGCCACCGCCGCAGCCGGATCGGCCGTACGTCGTCTCGTTGCAGACCGACTTCAACAGCGGCAGTTCCGACGTCGCCAAGCAGCTTCGCAAGAAGGTCGGCATCAACGGCGATCAGCCGGGCCAGATCGAGAACGGCCACGTCAAGCTCTACGTCATCGGCCAGGGCGCGCTCGGCGCCGCGGCCAGTGAGGCCACCAAGCACGACATCGCCCAGGCCGAGAAGTGGAACCTGCCGATCGTCATGATCGTGTTGCTGGCGGTCTTCGGATCGCTCGCGGCCGCGGCGGTCCCGTTGGTGCTCGGCATCTGCACCGTGGCGGTGACGATGGGGCTGGTCTACCTCCTGGCGATGGTCACCCAGATGTCGGTGTTCGTCACCTCGACGGTGTCGATGTTCGGCATCGCCCTGGCCGTCGACTACTCCCTGTTCATCCTCATGCGCTTCCGCGAAGAGTTGCGGTCGGGCCGCGACGCGGCACAGGCCGCCGACGCGGCGATGGCGACGTCGGGCCTCGCCGTGTTGCTCTCGGGTCTCACGGTGATCGCCTCGGTGACCGGCATCTACCTGATCCACACCCCGGTGCTGGCGTCGATGGCCACCGGCGCGATCCTGGCCGTCGCGCTGGCCGTCCTCACCTCCACCACGCTGATCCCCGCAGTGCTGGCCACCTTCGGCAAGGCCGCGTCCAAACGGTCGTCCTACCTGCACGTCTCGCGTCGACCCGAGACCACGCAGTCCAGGTTCTGGACCCGCTGGGTCGGCTGGGTGATGCGACGCCAGTGGATCTCCGCACTGGGTGCGACGTTGGTTTTGGTCGTGCTGGCCGCCCCGGCGTTCGCGATGACGCTCGGCAACAGTTTGCAGCGCCAGTTCGAACCCACCCACGAGATCCGCGGTGGCATCAGCGCCGCCGCGCAAGCGCTCGGCCCGGGTGCACTCGGCCCCATCCGCGTCCTCGTCACCTTCCCCAACGGCAACGCCAACGGTTCGCAGAACACCGGTGCCCTGGACTCCTTGCAGCAGAAGATGAGCCAGGGACCCGACGTCGCCACGGTGTCACCCCCGGTGTTCGCCAACGACAACCGCAGCGCCCTGCTGTCGGCGGTCCTCTCGATCGACCCGGAGGACCCCGCCGCGCGCGACACCGTCGACTGGCTGCGCGCCGAACTACCGGGAGCTGCCCCCGGCTCCCCCGCCGTCGTCGACGTCGGCGGGCCCACCGCGCTGCTCAAGGACTTCGACCACCGCGTGGCCACCACTCAGCCGATGGTCTTCGTATTCGTCGCACTCATTGCGTTCGTCATGCTGCTGATCTCGATCCGCTCGGTGTTCCTGGCGTTCAAGGGCGTCCTCATGACGTGCCTGTCGGTGGCGGCGGCGTACGGCAGCCTCGTCGTGGTGTTCAAGTGGGGCTGGCTGGAGGCACTCGGCCTTGAACCCCTCGGGTCTCTGGACAGCACCATCCCGCCGCTGGTACTCGCGATGACCTTCGGCTTGTCGATGGACTACGAGATCTTCCTGCTCACCCGCATCCGCGAACGCTTCCTGCAAACCAACAACACCCGCGACGCGGTGGCATACGGCGTCAGCACCAGCGCCCGCACGATCACCAGCGCGGCACTGATCATGATTGCGGTATTCGTCGGATTCGCGTTTGCGGGGATGCCGCTGGTTGCCCAGCTCGGCGTGGCGTGCGCCGTCGCGATCGCCGTGGACGCCACGATCGTCCGCCTGGTGCTGGTGCCGGCGCTGATGGCGATGTTCGCGCAGTGGAACTGGTGGCTGCCCGGCTGGCTGGATCGCATCCTGCCGTCGGTCGACTTCGAGAAGCCGCTGCCCAAGGCCGACATCGGCGACCTCGTCGTCATCCCGGAGGACATCTCCACCACGGGCCCGTCAGGAGCCGACATCCGCAACGTCGTGAAGTCCGCGGCGAAGCTCAAGACGCTGGCTCCGCAGACCGTCACCGTCGCCGATCCACTCGCATTCAGCGGCTGCCTCCCTCCTGGCGGATCGATCGCCGCGCACGTCAAGGGGGGTGACGAACCACTCGAACGCATGCGGCCCGGCGACACGCTGCGCCTCAGCACCGCGCACTACGGGGGCGGCAGGTCCGGGCGGGCGGCCGCGGCGAAGAACGGCAAGACTGGCAGCCGGTTCTTCCCAAGGCAGCCAGTCCACCCGGTGACGATGTGGCGCGGCAGGCTCGCCGTGGCGCTCGACGCCCTGGCCACCGCGGCCGACGCGGACCGGCCAACGGTGCGACGTCTCAGCCCGATGGAGACCACCAACGTCCTGCTGCCCACCGGCGACCGTCTCCAGATTCCGACGGGCGCCGAGACGCTGCGGCTCAAGTGCTACCTGATCATGTGCCGCAACAACGCCAGGGACTTCGCAGAGTTTGCCGATCTCGTCGAGTCGATGGAGACTCAAACCGCGGCGGTGGTGCTGGCCGAAATGGACCGGTACTACTCTGGTGAGCGGTTGAGAAGCCACTGGGTGGCGACACAACTCGTACGGCGGTTGGCCGACCCACACCCGTCGGACGACGACGAAGACTGGATGGGCCCCGAATCGGAGTCCGACTGGGCACACGTCAGGCAACGCTGCCTGTCGGTGGCAGTTGCGATGTTGGAGGAGGCGAGGTGACGTTGACTTCGGATACGCGCGGCGATGCCGCTGGTCGCCCCAGGCCCGCCGCGAACGCACCTCGAAGCCGTCCCGCCGTCGACCAGCGCCCCGTCGAGTTCTGGCCGACGTCGGCCATTCGCGAGGCACTGGAGACCGACGACCTGACCGTGTGGCAACGCATCGTCGTCGCCATCAAACGCGACCCGTATGGCAGAACGGCCCGTCAGGTCGAAGAGGTTCTCGACAACGCGCCGCCCTACGGGGTGTCCAGGGCGTTGGACGAAGTGCTCACCCGCACCCGCGCTCATCTCGAGGCCAACGAGTGCGCCGAGGTGGGCCGCCACATCAGCATGCTGCTGCAGCGCTCCGGCCTCGGCCAGGATGAGTTCGCTTCGCGCATCGGCATTCCGGCCGATCAGTTCGCGTCATACCTTCAGGGCACGACCAGCCCGGCGGCCTCGCTGATGATAAGGATGCGGCGGTTGTCCGACCGCTTCGCCAAGATGCGCGGCCACGCCGACTGACTAGCGAGAGTTGATCGGCGACAGATCGTCGACCAGCCAGCGCCCGTCTTGCTTGAGCAACGAAACCCGCAGCGGCAGAGGCACACTCGACGGCTGCTTGCCGGGAGCGTTCTGAGTTCCCCGCATGATCACCGCGACCACCGCGGCCGCCGGACCGATCGCTTCGACTCCCGCGGAAACCGTGCTGGCTGACACCGTCAGCCCCTTGCTCGTCAAATCCTTTGCCATGGAGTCGAATTCGCCACGAAACCCGTCGGCGCCCTTTGGCGTCATCATCGCAGTCAGCCGGTCGACGTTGGCGCTCGGGTTCTGCGGGGTGAACGTCGCCGACGCCTCCGCGGCGCTGCTGGCGATGCCGACCACCTCGGTCATGTCGCGGTTCATCTGTGCCTGCGGCGCCGTCCACCGCGCGTAGCCGACCACGACCGCGGCCGCCAGCGCGACGGTGGCCAGCCCGACCACGGCCAGCCGTAGACCCGGCCCGTCGTCGTCGGTGCCGACGGTGACGCCGTCGCGCCGGTACAGCACGGTGTTGACCACGACGCCCTGGACGATCAGCAGGCACACCACCGAGCACACCGACACCCACCACAGCGGCCAGGCCAGCGCGACGCCGAGGTACACCAGCGCCAGGATCGCGGCGAGCGGGGCGAGCACGTCGAACGCCAGCACCCTGAAACGGTTCCTCATCGAATGGTCTCCAGCCGCGACACCAGCAGCTTGCCCGCGACGTCGGAAATGGCCAACCGCAACGTCCAATGCACGGTCAGCGGTTTGGCACCCACGTTTTGGCTGACCGAGGTGGCGACGACGAGGACGTTGTCGGTGCGCGACGACACCGTGGCCAGCTCGGGCTGCGGTACCGGAGGCAGCCCCGGATCACCAGGTGCGGCGTGGAACAACGACTCGATCGCGACCGATTCGACCTGCCCGACGGTCTGGGATTGCAGCTTCTGCACCACCTGGCTGAACGGCTCGACCGCGGTCTCGAAGTTCGCGTTGAGCTGACCGACGGTGCCGTCGTGCAGGGTCTGCATGCTCTGGGTGACGGTGCCGGAGTTCATGTTGATCAGCACGCCGGTCCAGTCGGCGGCGGCTTGCAGCACGCGGGTCTGGTACGCGCGTTCGTCCACGTCGTTGCGGTGGCCGTTCCACAGCAACACCCCAAGGACGACCGCCGCCACCGAGACGAGGCCGAGTACCGCGGACCCGATTCCGAACCCGGTCATGCCGCCACTTCCGGCCGGGGTTGGCTCGTCGTCGAGCTGGTCTGGCATGGCCGTGAGGGTACCCGGCCCCTCAAGGCGGCCGCGGCTGGCAGGATGGTCGAGTGACGTTAGAAGCTACCCACTCCGGTATCGACCTGTCCTTCGTCGACGACGACACCCGCCCACAAGACGACCTGTTCGGCCACGTCAACGGTCGCTGGCTGACCGACTGCGACATCCCCGCTGACCGCGCCACCGACGGCGCCTTCCGGCTGCTGGCCGACCGGGCCGAGGAACAGGTGCGCGACCTGATCGTCGAGGCCGCTTCGGCCGATGCGGCGGCAGGCACCGACGAGCAACGCGTCGGCGATCTGTACGGCAGCTTCATGGACACCGAGGCGGTCGCGCGGATCGGTGTGCAGCCACTGGTCGACGAGCTCGAGACCGTGGACCTCGCGGCAGACCGGACCGCGCTGGCAATCGTCCTCGGCGGGCTGCAGCGCACCGGCGTCGGCGGCGGCACGGGCCTGTACGTCGACACCGACTCCAAGGACTCCACGCGCTACCTCCTGCATCTGTCGCAGTCCGGCCTCGGCCTGCCCGACGAGTCCTACTACCGCGACGCCCAGCACGCCGAGATCCTGGCCGCCTACCCCGGACACATCGCGCGGATGCTGGCACTTGCGCTCGGCGAGGAGCCGCAGCCCAACGAGTGGGAGGCCACTGCCGCCCGAATCGTGGCCCTGGAGACCAAGATCGCCGCCGCGCACTGGGACGTCGTGAAGCGCCGCGACGCGGACCTCACCTACAACCTGCGCGCGTTCACCGAACTGGTCGACGAGGCACCCGGGTTCGCCTGGTCGGAGTGGCTCACCGCGATCGGCACCACGCCTGAGGCTGCGGCCGAGGTCGTCATACGCCAGCCCGACACCCTCACGGCCTTCGCCGCGCTGTGGGCCGACGAGGATCTCGAGGACTGGAAGTGGTGGCTGCGGTGGCGGGTGATCAGCGCCCGGTCCTCGATGCTCACCGACGAACTGGTGGCGGAGAACTTCGACTTCTACGGTCGCACGCTGAGCGGCACAGAGGAGATTCGCGACCGCTGGAAGCGCGGCGTGGCGCTGGTCGAGAACCTGATGGGCGACGCGGTCGGAAAGCTGTACGTGGAGCGGCACTTCCCGCCGGACGCCAAGGCCCGGATGGACGAACTCGTCGCCAATCTCCGTGAGGCGTACCGCGTCAGCATCAACGATCTCGAGTGGATGACACCGGAGACGCGCGAGCGGGCCCTGGCCAAGCTGGACAAGTTCACCCCGAAGATCGGCTACCCGGTGCGGTGGCGCGACTACCCGGACCTGGTCGTCGACCGAGCCGACCTGTACGGAAACTACAAGCGGGGCAACGCCGCCGGCTACGACCGCGAGCTGGCGAAGCTCGGTGGCCCAGTGGACCGCGACGAGTGGTTCATGACGCCGCAGACGGTGAACGCCTATTACAACCCGGGCATGAACGAGATCGTCTTCCCCGCAGCGATCTTGCAGCCGCCGTTCTTCGACGCCGACGCCGACGACGCCGCCAACTACGGTGGCATCGGCGCGGTCATCGGCCACGAGATCGGCCACGGCTTCGACGACCAGGGCGCCAAGTACGACGGCGACGGCAACCTCGTCGACTGGTGGACCGACAGCGACCGCACCGAATTCGGTTCGCGCACAGAGGCTTTGATCGCCCAGTACGAGAAGTACGTGCCGCGGCAGCTCAGCGGCGGGCAGCACGTGAACGGCGCCTTCACCGTTGGTGAGAACATCGGTGACCTCGGCGGCCTGTCGATCGCACTGCTGGCCTACGAACTGTCGCTGGGCGGGTCCGAGGCTCCCGTCATCGACGGACTGACGGGTGTGCAGCGGGTGTTCTACGGCTGGGCGCAGGTGTGGCGCACCAAGTCCCGCGACGCCGAGGCCATCCGGCGACTTGCGATCGACCCGCACTCACCGCCGGAGTTCCGGTGCAACGGCATCGTTCGCAACCTGGACGCCTTCTACGACGCTTTCGAGGTGGCCGAGTCCGACGAGCTGTACCTGGAACCCGGTCAGCGCGTGCACATCTGGAACTAAGGGCCCGCTGCCCAGCAGTCCGCAAGCGGCCCCAGCAGACGTAAAGGGCCCTGAAACACTAGGTTTCAGGGCCCTTTACGTCTGCTCGCGGACTAGTGGCGAGCTACATCTGCCAATCCTGGGCGCCGTCGTTCTGGTTGTACAACCCGACGGAGTTCTTCACGACGATCGGATCGCCGCTGCCGAAGTTGTCGAAGAACCACTGCGCGTTGGCCGCGCTGAGGTTGATGCAACCGTGGCTGACGTTGCGCTTGCCCTGATCGGCGACGGACCACGGCGCGCTGTGCACGAAGATGCCGCTGTTGTCGATCCGGACCGCGTCCTGAACCTTCAGCTTGTACCCCTGCGGGGAGTTGACGGGCACGCCGTACGTCGAGCTGTCCATGACGATGTCGTTGAACTTCTCGAGCACGTAGTAGGTGCCATTGGGGGTGTCGTTGCCCGTCTTGCCGAGCGACACGGGGAACGTCTTCTCCAACGTTCCGTTGCGGACGACCTGCATCTGGTGGGTGGCGTTGTCGATCGTCGCCACCAGCGACTCACCGGTGCGGAAAGTGGACTTGGCGCCACCGGCGTCGATGTTGACGGTGGTGTTGGCCGGCCAGAAGTCGATCGGACGCCAGCGCAGCTGCGTGTCACTGAGCCAGTAGAACTTGCCGGGCACCGGCGGTACCGACGAGACGTGCACCGCGGACTGGGCCATCTGGCGGTCAGCGATGGGCCGGGCGAAGTTGATCGCGATCGGCTTGGCGACGCCAACCATCGAGCCGTTGCTCGGGTTGAAGGACGGCGCGGCGAAGACCGGCGGCCCGGTGTACGGGGTCGGATCCTGTCCGGCAGGTGTGCCCTCGGGGATCACCGCGGGCGCGGGCGCGGGTGCGCCCAGCGGATTGAACGGTTGCGGCGCCATCGGATCTCCGGGCGGCTGGAAGCCGAACGGCATCGGGGCGGGCGGTGGCACGTCCCCGAACGGGGGCGGGGCCGGAGCCTCGATCGGCTGCGAGTCGATTGCCGCAGGATCCGGGTTGACCTCGGGATCTGCCCAGGCAGATGGGCTGCCGATGACGAATCCTCCGATGAGACCAGCGGCGAAGATCGCCGTCGCAAATCGCGTCGTGGTCCGCGTGAACGTACTTTGGCGCATGCGCCACCTCCAATACAGTGATTCAAGTGTTACACAGCGCGGGGACCAAGCACTTCCGGCGATGAGCCACCTCCCGGGGGCACCGCTCGACGGAAACCGCACTGACCTGGTTGTTCTTCGCACGGGGCCGACGGTTCGTTACCTTGCTCGCAGCCAAATGCTCAGGACTTCACCAGCCGCGCGATGGCGGCGGACGCTTCGGCGAGCTTCTTCTCGGCCTCGGGGCCACCCTCTGCGACGGCGTGCGTCACGCAGTGCCCAAGGTGTTCGTCGAGCAGACCAAGGGCGACCGACTGCAGCGCGCTGTTGACCGCACTGATCTGGGTGAGGACGTCGATGCAGTACTTGTCCTCTTCGATCATCTTGGCGATGCCGCGCACCTGGCCCTCGACGCGCCGTAGCCGCTTGGCGTAGTTCTCCTTGTGCGGCGAATACCCGTGTGGCGCCGCGTTTTCCACCGGTTGGTCGGTCATTGCGCGGCCACCATCTTCTTCATCTGGGCGATTTCGGCCTCCTGCGCCGTCACGATCTGGCTGGCCAGCGCCTTCGCGTCGGCGTTGGCGCCGTCGGCGATCTCGGTGTTGGCCATCGTGACGGCCCCCTCGTGGTGCCCAATCATCGACGTCAGCCAGAGCTTGTCGAACTCGGCACCCTTGAGGGTTTCCAGCTTCGCCATGGAGTCGTCGTCGACCATTCCGGTCATGGCGCCCATGTCGTGGCCCTCGTGCCCGGAACCCTCGCCGGCGTTCCACTGGACGAGGAATGCCTTCATTGTCTGGATCTCGGGCTCCTGGGCCGCGGAGATGTCGGCGGCGAGCTTGATCACCTCGGGGTTGGTGGACCGCTGCGGGACGAGTGCGGACATCTCCACCGCCTGCTCGTGGTGCGGGATCATGCCGGAGACGAAGGCGACGTCGGCGGCGTTGTTCGGGGCGGCAGCACTGGATTCGCTGCCGTGGGTGTGGTCGGTGTGACCATCCGACGAGGTCGAGCTGGGGCTCGTACAGGCGGACACGAACAGGGCTGTGGCGACGGCGGCCAGCAGAGCGATCAACGTCTTCATGAAAGCCACCGTACCGGATACCCCACCGGGGTATCCGGAATGGTTTGGTCGGCGAACGACCCGAAGGCATAATCGATCAATGCCCTCAGACGCATCGCCCGGCCCTGACGCTCTTCGCGCAAGCGGCTCATCACCCGACATCAAGCCCCGTAGCCGCGACGTCACGGACGGCCTTGAGAAGACCGCCGCCCGCGGAATGCTGCGGGCCGTCGGCATGGGCGACGACGACTGGGTCAAGCCTCAGATTGGCGTCGGATCGTCGTGGAACGAGATCACGCCGTGCAACATGTCGCTGCAGCGACTCGCGCAGTCCGTCAAGGGAGGCGTGCACTCCGCTGGCGGCTACCCGCTGGAGTTCGGCACCATCTCCGTCTCCGACGGCATCTCCATGGGCCACGAGGGCATGCACTTCTCGCTGGTGTCCCGGGAGGTGATCGCGGACAGCGTCGAAACCGTGGTGCAGGCCGAGCGCCTCGACGGCACCGTGCTCCTCGCGGGATGCGACAAGTCGATCCCCGGCATGCTCATGGCTGCCGCCCGCCTCAACCTGGCGAGCGTCTTCTTCTACAACGGCTCGATCATGCCCGGCGTCGCCAAGATGACCGACGGCACTGAGCGGGAAGTCACGATCATCGACGCCTTCGAGGCCGTCGGCGCCTGCGCCCGCGGGCTGATGTCGCGTCAAGACGTGGACATCATCGAGCGCGCCATCTGCCCGGGCGAGGGCGCGTGCGGCGGCATGTACACCGCGAACACCATGGCCAGCGCCGCCGAGGCACTTGGCATGTCGTTGCCGGGCAGCGCATCCCCGGTGGCCATCGACAAGCGCCGCGACGAGTACGCCCGCCAGTCGGGCGAGGCCGTCGTCGAGATGCTGCGCCGCGGCATCACCACCAGTGACATCCTCACGCTCGAGGCGTTCGAGAACGCCATCGCCGTCGTGATGGCGTTCGGCGGGTCCACCAACGCCGTGCTTCACCTGCTGGCGATCGCGTGGGAGGCCGGCGTGAAGTTGACGCTGGCGGACTTCACCCGCATCGGGCAGAAGGTGCCGCACCTCGCCGACGTCAAGCCCTTCGGCCGCCACGTGATGAAGCACGTCGACGAGATCGGTGGCGTGCCCGTCGTCATGAAGGCACTGCTGGACAACGGTCTGCTGAACGGGGATTGCCTCACCGTCACCGGCCGCACCATGGCCGAGAACCTCGCCCACATCGAGCCGCCGGATCCCGACGGCAAGGTGCTGCGCGTGATGAGCAATCCCATTCACCCGACGGGCGGCATCACGATCCTGCACGGGTCGCTGGCTCCCGAGGGCGCGGTGGTCAAGTCGGCTGGCTTCGACTCCGACGTGTTCGAGGGCACCGCAAGGGTTTTCGACGGCGAACGCGCCGCGATGGATGCACTCGAGGACGGCACCATCACCAATGGCGACGTCGTCGTCATCCGGTACGAGGGCCCGAAGGGCGGACCGGGTATGCGCGAGATGCTCGCTATCACCGGTGCCATCAAGGGCGCGGGACTCGGCAAGGACGTGCTGCTGATGACCGACGGCCGGTTCTCGGGCGGCACCACCGGTCTCTGCGTCGGGCACATCGCGCCGGAAGCGGTCGACGCCGGCCCCATCGCCTTCGTTCGGGACGGCGACCGGATTCGGCTGGACGTGGGCACCGGCACGCTGGACCTGCTCGTCGACGCCGACGAATTCGAGTCCCGCAAGGCGGGTTTCACCCCGCCGCCGCCCAAGTACCCCACCGGCGTGCTGGCCAAGTACCGGAAGCTGGTCGGCTCGGCTGCCACCGGCGCGGTCTGCGGCTAGCTGGTCAGTCCAGGGACCTCGACGCCGTCCGCAGCTCGTCCAGAGCTGACAGGGCGTACTCGGCCAAATCGCGTCCGTTCTGGTCGCTTTCGGACCAGCGGGCGTAACCCTGTTTGAAGGCCAGCACGCCGAGCTCTCCGGCCAGGTGTGCGGTCATCTCGGGAACGCCTCGGGCCAACAATGCCGTCGTCATGGCTGCCGCGAGGCTGACCGTCTTCAGGGCGTCGCGCTCCTGCAGCTCGGTGCTCGCCGCGACGGCCGCCTTGATGCGGGGTCCGAGCTCCCGGTTGTCCGGACCCATCATCGTCGCGACGCGTTCGAGGGCCGTCGCGACGGCCACCATCGGGCTCGCGCCGCCGGGCGCCTCCGCGATGCCCTCGGAAAGCAACCGGCACATGCTTTCCTGGCCGGCGACTAGTAGCTCCCGCTTGTCGGGGAAGTGGCGAAAGAACGTGCTCTTCGTGACGCCGGCCCGCTCGGCGATCTGGGCGACGGTCGTGGCGTCGTAGCCCTGCTCGGTGAACAGGTCGACGGCGGCGAGCACCAGTCGCTGACGCGCACCCGGTTCCCAGCGACCCATGCCCACATCCTAAGCGACGGGACTTTTGTCCCATCAAGTTGTACGGTGACGGGACAAAGGTCTCATCGCAACGATTGGAGTGTCCCGTGCGCGTCTTCATCACCGGGGGAACCGGCACCATCGGCTCGCCCGTCCTCGCCGAGCTACTCGGCAACGGCCACACCGTCCTCGCGCTGGCCCGCTCGGAAGCCTCGGCGACGGCGTTGTCCGACGCGGGCGCCGTGGTGCTCCGCGGCACCCTGTCGGATCTCGACGCCCTGCGGGACGGAGTCCGCCGAACCGACGGCGTCATCCACCTCGCGTTCGGACACGAGGCAGCCACCCCGGATGCGTTGGCACGCGAGATCGTCACGGAAACGGAGGCGTTGGCGACGATGGGTCACGAGCTGTCCGGCAGCGACCGGCCGATCGTCGTCGCCTCCGGTACGCCGTGGGTCGTGGGACGCGCGTCTACCGAGGCCGACCCGCCACCGACGGAGGGGCCGGTTGGGGGTCGTGGCCGCGCCGTGCTGGCACTCCTAGATCTCGCATCGCAGGGGGTGCGCAGCGTCGCGGTACGCATCCCGCGTACCGCACACGACCGCGGAACCGGCGGATTCGCAGGGCTTCTCGCCACGACGGCGCGGCGCACCGGTGTCGCGGGCTACCCCGGCGACGGCACCCAACGCTGGCCCGCCGTGCACGCACGCGACGCCGCCGTTCTGTTCCGGCTGGCCCTGGAGTCCGCACCGGCGGGCACGTCGTGGCACGCGGTCGACGAGGAGGGCGTGGCGGTGCGCGACATCGCGGACGTCATCGGACGTCGACTGGGACTGCCCGTCCAGCCGGTGTCGCTGGAGGAGTTCGGCCCGTTCGGCGAGATCTTCCTGCTGGACCAACCTGCGTCCAGCCGTCATACGCGCGACGCGCTTGGCTGGCGCACCACCCGTCCCGGGTTGCTCGAGGACCTCGAGAACCTCCAGCCCTAGTTCGGAATGGCGGGTGGTGGTTGTGGCTCGAACGGTGTGTACCACCACCAGTCGGCGCGTTCACCCAACGGGCCGCGACACGGTTTCACCGATGGGCGGGGCTGGGTTGGTGGCCGGGCCAGTGATCCGGGGTTGAGGGTCTTGCCGTCGGCATCGGTGACCACCAGGTGCCCGGCGGGCCCGGTGATGGTAATGCCCCCGCTGTGATGAAGGCGGTGGTGAAACGGGCACAACAACACCAAGTTGTCGAGCTCAGTAGCTC
>NZ_MVOC01000044.1:203353-203876 GCF_002043095.1 Mycobacterium sp. AT1
CGGGTCGCCCCGCACCCGGGGACCACACAGCACCGGTCCCGGTGCTCCAGCGCTCGGCGCAGGCGGCGGCAGATCTGGCGGGTCGCCCGCCCGGACCCGATGACCTGGCCGTGGCGTTCCAACCAGATCTCACAATCCGCCTCACACATCAGATACCGGCGGTCCTCCTCGGACAGAAACGACCCCAAATGCAGCGCGGCGTTCCGGTTTTCGACGTCCAGATGCACGACCACGGTGGTGTGCTGCCCATGCGGGCGCCGCGCCACGTCACTGTCCCACCCGGCCTCCACCACGCTCATGAACGCATCGGCAGCGGTGGGGAACGGCGGTACCTGCACCGAGGGGCCCTCGGGATTCTCCCCGTGCCGGGCACCGCCGTACACCTCGTCATCGGTGTCGACGTCGGTGCCGCTGTCGGTGTGGTCACGCTTCCACTCCGCCACCAACGCATCACGATGCGAATCCAGCGCGGCATCCAACTTGGCCGCCTCCACCTTCGACAACGTGATCCGGTAGGTGGTGT
>NZ_MVOC01000045.1 GCF_002043095.1 Mycobacterium sp. AT1
CGCCTGCTCGAGCAGGCGTTGGTTGTAGAGCGCGCGGTGGATGTCGATCTCGTGGGAGGTGCCGGAGGCGACGACGTCGGCGAATTCGCGACGAATCACGCCGGGTACCTCGGGATCTCCGTCGATCCCGACGAACTCACACGACAGTTCGCCTTGCTCGGTGTACACCTTGACGCCGGCAACGTCGGCGACGACCGGTGCGGTCAGTGAGAGAGCGGCCTGGCTGATGACCCCGTTCTCGTGGGTAGCCGTGAGGATGTACCAACGCCGCGGGTCACCGGCACCACGGACGTCGATGATGGGACCGACGGCGGCATCAAGCATGTCCAGCACATGGGGCCCCTGGTCGAGTAGCGACCCCTTGTCGACGCGCCACGGCGTGGCAAAGGTGCCACCCGGGAGGGCTGCTTGATTGATGTAGCTGCCAATCGCCCCAATGGGTGTCGCGGCTCGGGCGTGTTCCAGGAAGGTGCGGATGCGAGGGCTGAAGCGGTTGGTGTACATGACCTGAGTGGGCACTCCCGCTTCGTCAACGGCATGGACGAGTTTTTCGGCCTCTGCGAGGTCGATGCCCAGTGGCTTCTCGAGCAACATGGGCTTTCCCGCAGCTGCGGCCTGAGCGGCCAACTCGGCTTGGACGAACGGCGGGACCGCGAACACCAGGGCGTCGACGGAGTCCAACAGTTCGTCGTAGGACGTCGCCACGGTCGAGTCGAACGCCGTGGCGATCTCCTTGGCGGCCTCGGGGCGACGAGCCCACACCGCGGTCAGTTCCGTCTCCGGCCCGCCGGTGATCATGGGGGCGTGGAAGAGCTTTGCCCACGGCCCTGCACCGACCAGGCCGATTCGTACTGCGGTCATCGTGGTAGTCCTCTTTCGCTCGTGTGGATGGTGTGTTCGGCACGGGTGGCTTGTCCGACTGGGTATGTCATGTCGAGATCCCCCACGGAGCACGCCCCGGGCAGGTGTATTGCCTTGGCACGGTGGGTTCCTCGGGGATTGGCGAAGCTGTCATGTGGATCACGCGACCCCGATCACACTACCTAACGTTCGTAAGCTAGGAAAGGGCCAAATTATGATGCCGCCCCCTGCGGTCGGGTGCCCGCCTCGGTGACAGGACCGCTCCGACGAATATCACGTTTCGACTCGACTGACTAACGATAGTTAGGTATCGTACGTCACATCTCGTTTCGTCAGTCGGGGCTCCCGACACGCTCCCTCCTCCAGGAGACCAGATGTCCTTGCAGCCAGAACATTCCGCCGCACCACCGCCGGGAGCCGACGCCGCAGTCAGGCCCGCCGGGGGACAGGTCGCCATCATCGGGTGCGGTCCGTCGGGCTGCTACACGGCGCTGGCATTGCGCCGCTTGGCGCCCGATGCCCACATCACCCTCTTCGACCGCCGAACGACCCCGTTCGGTCTCATCCGTTACGGTGTTGCGCCCGATCACCAGGGGATGAAGAACGTCAGCCGACAATTCGACCGCCTCTTCGCCTCTGACCAGGTGCACTTCGTCGGCAACACCACCGTCGGCGAGCACCTGTCAATGGAAGACCTGGAAGCCAACTTCGACGTCGTCGTCGCCGCCACCGGGCTGGCCGTTGACCGGCCGTTGAGCGTGCCCGTCGAACCACGGGCCCACGTGCTCGCCGCGGGACAGCTGCTGCGATTCCTCAACGGTGACCCCGACAGCATTCTTCGCAACGGATCGCCGGCAGCTCTGGGCGCCGACGTCATGATCGTCGGCGCCGGAAACGTGGCGATGGACGTGGCCCGGCTGGTGTGCAAGGCCGACGACGGCTTTCACGGCTCCGACGTCGACGACGACGCGCGGGACGCTCTGGCGGTGTCGGGCATCCGCACCCTGACGCTGCTGTCACGCAGTTCGCGCGAGGGCGCACGCTGGGATCCGTCGATGTACACCGAGCTGTGCGCCGTCCCGGGTGTCACGGTCGTCATCGACGGCGTCGTCGACGAACGGTCCCTGACCTCGGAGCCGGACGCTTCCCGCGCCCGCGACATCCGGGTCGACATCCGATTCAACGAGACTCCCCTCAGGGTCGACGCCGATGACACGCACTGCGTCGTGCACACCCAGACCACGTCGCCATCAGGTGGCCCCAACACCGCGCCGCGCGCCGGCGTTCACCGTGTGGACACCGTGATCACCGCCATGGGTTTCGTCGACTCACCCAACGAGGGATGGGCCACGGGGGACCGGGTGGAACGCGTCGGCGGCTGCGGCAGCGGGACATTGGGCAATCTCGCCGAAAACCGGGTCCTGGCCAAGGCGGCTGCGCAACGCGTCGCCAGTCGGCTTCTCGAGGACCGGGGCCGGCCCGGGCTCAAAGGTGTGCACCACCTCTTGCCGCAGCACGCATCGAGCTTCGCGGACTGGACAAGCATCGACCGCGCCGAAACCGCCCGCGCCCGCCCAAACCGGTTGCGCACCAAGTTCACGTCGTGGTCAGACATGTCCGCGGCGATCGCTCAGCAGCCCGCCACGCGTACCCGCGACTGACTCACCCCCGTACATCCACGTCAACCACCCACTCAAGAGGACACGTCATGACACTCATCCACGTTTGGTACGGCACCGAATCCGGCAACGCCGAGATGGTGGGCGACGAAATCGTCGCAACGCTCGAGGAGGCCGGCATCGACACCAAGCTCAGCGAGCTGACCGACGTCGACGACGTCGACGAGGCTCACCTCGCAGTGCTCATCACCTCCACCTACGGAGAGGGTGGTTTGCCCGCGACCACCGAGCCCTTCTACGACGCACTGGTCGCCCGTCGGCCCGATCTGAGCTCCCTGCGCTTCGCCGCGTTCGGCCTGGGGGACAGCAGTTACGAGAACTACAACAACGCCATCAAGACCATGTCGGCGTTGCTCGTCGAACTCGGCGCCACCCAAATCGGGAGCACGGGCCGACACGACGCAGCCACCGGTCTGGACCCGGCGCAGATCGCCGCCGACTGGGCCCGCAACGACGCCCTGCCGCTGCTGGTCCCCGCCGAAGAACGAACGCCTGATCCCGCCCCGTCATTGGACAACGACCTCTTCCCGTGGAACGACAGTGAGTTTCAGGCCAACCCGCACCCCTGGTACGACCGCGCCCGTGAGCTGGGCCCGGTCCACCAAACCGACGCGCGTACGTTCGTCATCCTCGGCTACGACGAAGCCATGAAGTTCGTCAAGGCGCCCAACATGAGCATTCTGGAGCCCAACGGCGAAGGGCAGACGCCATTTGGGGCGGCCTTCAACAACACCGTCTTGACCATGGACCCCCCCGACCACACCACGGCCCGTCGGGTGTTCTCCCGGTGGTTCACACCCAAGCTGATCAAGCAATGGGTGGAGGCGACGCGGGAGTCGATGACGGGCATCTTGGCCACCTACGAACCGGGCCAAGTCATCGACGCCCACTACGATCTCGGCGTCGTTCCCACCCACACCACGATGGCGCAAATCCTCGGATTCCCCGACGGTGAGGTCGAACCGTTGTTCTGGGCGTTGTGGAACGCCATGCTCATCCAGGCCACCGACCCGGCACCGGGAACCGAGGAGAAGTCCGTCGAAAGCCTGAACTACATGTTCGGCGTCACCGAGAAGCTGCTCAAGGACAAGGAACTCAATCCCGGCACCGGCCTTGCCGACGAACTCATCGCGGCCAGCAAGCGCGGCGAGATCACCGAACGTCAGGTGTTGGAGAACATGGTGCTGTTCTATATGTCGGGGGCCCCCAATCCTGCCTACCTGGTCGGGGCTGGCTTCGAAATCTTCGCCGAACGTCCCGACGTGTTCCGGGACTACCGCGACAAACCCGAAGCCCGCGAGCGCATCGTCAACGAGATCGCCCGCCTCAACCCGGTCGAGCTACTGCTGACCCGCTTCCCGACCGAAGACATCGAAATCGCCGGCACGGTGATCCCTGCCGGTTCGACGGTCAAGTTCCCGATCGGTGCGGTCAACCGCGATCCCGCCGTGTTCGACCATCCGCACGAGTTCGACTACGAGCGGCCCATGGAGACGAGCAGAAACCTCACCTTCGGACTCGGAACGCATAGTTGCGCAGGTCAATTCATTGCCCGCGCCGAGATCGACGTCATCTTCACGATGACTGCGGAACGCTTTAGCACCGTCACGTTGACCCAAGCGCCGATCCGCGTCATGACTGACCGCCTCGTCGCCTACGACAAGATGCCCGTCACGTTGAGCTAACCCGTCGATGGTAGCCGCGGTATCGCGGCCACCCCCACAATCGCCCCCGCTGGCGCTTGAAGTGGTCACTTCTGGCCAGCTGGCAATGAAGGAACGACTTGCCTACCGACGAAACCCTCAGCTCGCAACGCGGCACCCACCAAGACCGGCGCGCTTGCGCGCCCCTCGGTGGCCGGTGACATGACTCGTCAACTCGCCACGGGTCACGGCACCTCAGCATCATCGACGCGACCATTACCATCATGACGGTGAACACTTCGTCAGCGCCTGCATCGACGACGGCGTCGCCGTCGGAGGACGTCCACGAGTCGTTCCGTCATCGGGCACTCGACGAGTTCGCTCGGCAGTTCGACTCTTCGCAACGCAGCTCGATGTCCCCTGCCAAGCGGCGAGTTCTCGAAGCGTTCCTCAAGCTGTGCGTGAGCCACGGCATGGATTCGGTCAGCATGCGGGATCTGGCCAAGGAGCTCGACATCAAAGCCCCCAGCATCTACACGCATTTCGCCGGTGGCCGCGACGAAATCATCTCCGAGTCGATGCGGTGGCATTACCACCAGTTTTGCCAAGCGCTTCTCGACGCCGTGGACGCTGCGGCTGATGCGTCCGAGTTCTGGGATGCCATGGTGCGGCTGCACTTCACTCGCCAAGTGCAACTCCCAGAGAGCGACCTGTGGGACCTCATCGCAGCCACCGACCGCACCGCCCACGTGCTCCCCGCGGAGCTGAGCGCCAAGGTCACCGCCTGGGTCGACGCCTATGAGGCGCTCTACGTCTCCGCGGCACTCGACATGGGAATCGCGGACACCGCGCGCCGCGTCAAGATGGTCATGACGGTGCTCGAGGGTTCCTCGCGTTGGTTCGGTTCAGATCATTCCTCACGACGAGCGGTGAAGGCCGGCGCCGACCAGGCGGTCCTGGTGACGCGTCGCATCCTCGAATTACCCATTACCTAGAAAATCTGTGCATTTGCCCTAATTCAAGCGGGCCTTCGCGGGACTGACTAACGTGAGTTAGTCGCGTCGCTCAGGGGCCGTAACTGCTCATCTGTACGTACTCTCAGGAGCAAAAATATGATCAAAGCAAGGCGCGCGTTCGACCACGTGGGCATGGCCGTGCCCGACCTCGACCAGGCGGTCGAATTCTTCGTCGACGCCTTGGGGTTCGACGTCGTCATCACCGCAGGACCGTATGACGACTTCGGCTACGTGTGGCCCGGGGATTCCGGCCCCGAGCGAGGCACGCTGCGTCAAGCGAACCTCGTACTGGGCACGTCGTTCAACTTGGAGCTACTCGAATACACCAACCGCACTGCGGAACTGCCGAACAAGGTCGCGCGACCGGCCGACCCCGGGGGATGGCATCTGTGCCTGCACGTGGACGACATTCACGCCGCCAGCGCGGAATTGGCCGAACGCTCGGACACGCAGTCCATTTCGGAAATCATTCTCGAAGAGGGCGACCCCATGGACGGACTGCTGTGGACCTACCTGCGCACCGACTGGGGTTTGGTCCTCGAACTCATCCAGTGGAACCCCGGACTGCCCTACGAGCGCAACACGGCACTGCGGATGGCGCTGCCGCAATGGGCTCCCGCGCGACTTAACCATCTCGAACACGATCGGTAGTCGCCCCCGTCAGAGCGCGGCCTACCCGTAAAAGCGCACGGCATCGACAGTTACCGGAGCGAATCGCGCCTCGAACAGATGAGGGAGGCATGTCGTGACCATCACCGCCGCCACTCGCCGGCGCTCGATCCGTGACCGGTGCGCAGTTTCTGCATCTGCAGTGCAGGGCCCGCGTCATGGCCGTGTCCGATGTTGCCGTTGGCCCGGACTTTCGGCGCGCCGCGCGATCACTGACAAATCGCTGCCGGTGAGGTCACTCATTACTGAGCCGCCGCGCAGGGAGATTAGTAAGCCGATTGCCCCGGCGTGACGGGCGACCCCCGGACGGCTGTCGCGCTTCTCGCGCCGAACGCGAATCGGCCAGCTGTCGGGCAGGCCACGCATGCACCTGGCCGGACCGCGCTCCCCGCCCACCCCGGTACGGGTAGGCGCCGCGAAGAACAGACACGCAACGACGATCCCGCCGCATCATGGCTAGCCGGTTGCGGTGTCTCGAAGCCACGGTGGGGGAATCAGCCGGGCCGAAGTGCCTGCCTCGTACGGTAATTGGCCGGGCTCCCAGCGGAGAAGCTCGATGACCAGACCCCACGGCGTCAGCAGGTACACCCATTCCAGTCCATCGATGGGGCCGCCCTGCTCTCGCTCCACCACGCCGAGAAAGCGGACGTCGTTGCGCTTTCGGAGCGCATCGACAAGGGCATGGATGTCATCGACGTAGAAGGCCAAGTGTGCGCCGCCGCGTTCGGTGGGCCGAGGTGCCTCGGGGCGGTCCACCCGTGACCGATCCTTGTATTCGAGGAGTTCTACGTTGTGCGTCCCGCAGTGGCGCAACATCGCCAGCCTCACCGTCGCCACCTCCGGCTTCGCCTCTCCGGGCCAGAAGTAGCCGCAGTCGGAATACGGGCCAGCGCGAAAGATCTCCTCGCAGCCAAAAGCTTCCGTGAAGAAGGTGACCGCCTGGTCGAGGTCGGGGACCGTCAACCCGACGTGGTCTACGGCCAATCGCTCGTTGTGCATCAGTCGGTTCTCCCTAGTCGGTCCGAGTTATGGCGGTGCGCCGGCCGGCCAGTGGAAGCCATGGCCCGGCGAATACACCAATTGAAAAACATTGCAGCTGGCTATGTTTCGGTGCCGCGGACGGGTTACCGCCGCACGACGCGACGACCGGATCAGGGACCGGACGGTCGTCGGCGAGGCATCCCGGCGGTGTCGACGTCCGCGCCTCTTGCGCGAACACCCCTACCCGCCGAGACACCTCGCCGACGATGACGCGTCAGTTCGCTGCCGACTCCGCGGTCGACGGGGTCTGCGCTTGTGCTTGGCCGGTGGGGTCGGTGGTGGTGTCGTCGATGGCGCGGCCGAGGCCGGCGTAG
>NZ_MVOC01000046.1 GCF_002043095.1 Mycobacterium sp. AT1
GTCACCGCGGCGACGTGGTCGGCGGTGCTGGCAGGCAGCGGCTGCGGAGCGACCGCGGCGGGCACCCCGGCGGGGACCTGGTCGGCGGTGACGAAGCCGGCGACGATCGCGCCCTGCGAATATCCGCCGAGGACGATCTTGGTGGCGGGGCAGTTGGCCGCGGTGGCCTGCACGTGGTTGCCGGCGTCCCTGACGCCGTCGATCACCGTGCTGGCGAACGCTTCTCGATTGTTGAAGTCGTCGCTGGCGGCGTAGTTCACCGGGTAGACGTCGAGGGTTCGCGGGCCCAGCTGGGCACGAAGCGCGTCGACGTAGGACTGGCCGACGCCGCCGACGCCGGGTGCCTCACCGGTGCCACGGGCGAAGACGAGTTCGACGTCGGCGCAGGGTTCGGCCGTTGCGGTGGGTGCTGTGGTGGTCGCGAGAATCGCTCCGGCGGAGACGACGGCGGCGCCGAGCAGGCGGGGCAGCTTGGTGTTTGTCATCTGCTCCACCTACCCCGGCGACGGGTGACGAAAACCCTCGCCGGATTAGCTGGACGTGACGTCACCCCGCACGTCGACGAAGGTCTCGGTGATGTCCTTGGGGCCGAACGGCCAGGTCGTCTCGGCCTTGGCGTAGATCAGGAATGCGACGCAGCCGATGACGATCCAGCCCAGCGACAGCGCGATCGAGAGCCAGGTCGCCGAGTAGTAGACGTACACCCAGCCGACCAACGCGACGATCGTCGGCACCGGGTACAGCCACTGGCGATAGGGCCGTTGAAGATTGGGCTGGCGGCGGCGCAACACCACGATCGCGGCCACCTGCGCCAGCGACTGGATGATCACCAGCGTGGCGACCGCGGCGTTGATGATGGTGGTCAGCGTGAACAGCGACCCGATGATGGTGATGACGCCCATGGCGATCACGCCCGCGGTGGGCAGGTTCAGCTTCGGGTGCAGCTTGGCGAACACCGACAGGAAGACCTTGTCGCGGGCCGCTTCGAACGGCACGCGGGATCCGCCGAGCAGACCGGCGAACACCGAGCCGATGGCGGCGACCACGATCAGCGCGGTAATGATCTGTGCCGCAGTCGAACCCCAGGCCTGTTCGAGTACTGAGGAGGCGACGGAGGTGGAGGCCTTGATCTCGTCGAGCGGCAGGGAGCCGAGCACACCGATCTGCAGCAGGAAGTAGATGCTCATGATGCCGAGGATGGAGAACACGATGGACCGCGGGATGGTGCGGCCGGGGTCGCGCATCTCGCCGCCGAGGTAGGCGGTGGTGTTGTAGCCGAGGTAGTCGTAGACGGCGATGATCAGACCGGCGCCGAGGCCCGCCCAGAAGGTGCCGTGCGAACCGAAGGCGCCGGGGGTGAAGTCGAAGGCCTGCGCGGCGCTGAAGTGGCTGTACGCGGCGATGATCGTGCTGAAGACGGCGACGAGCATGACGACGAACAGGACGGTGGTGAGCTTGCCGATCTGGCCGATCTTCCTGAACAGGGCCGCCATGATCACCAGCGTGATGCCGACGCCAATCAGCTTGCCCAGCGCCGTGTTTCCGCCGTCGCCGCTCACTCCGGGGATCAGGTAGCCCAGGTATTGGACCAGGCCGATGATGCCGGTGGACATGATCAGCGGGATGAACAGCACCGCGCTCCACACGAAGAGGAACGGCATGAGACGGCCGGTGCGGTACTGGAAGGCTTCGCGGAGGTAGAGGTAGGTGCCGCCGGCGCCGGGCATGGCGGCGCCGAGCTCGGCCCAGATGAGGCCGTCGGCGAGGGCGAGGAGGGCGCCGATGATCCAGCCGAACATGGCCTCCGGCCCGCCGAAGGTGGCGACCATCGCGGGGATGGTGACGAAGGGCCCGATGCCGCACATCTGGGTCATGTTGATCGCGGTGGCCTGCAGCGGGCCGATTTGGCGTTCCAGCGCCGGCTGCTGGGGCGTCGAGGCTCCGGTGGTCGGTGAGCTCATCACGCACCTCCTTCGTTGTAGTTTGTTAGTAAAGTTTCTTAACATACTCGGCGCAAGTGTGCGAGAGTTCGTGTGTAAATTCTGGAGTCGACGAGGACGGGGAGGTGGCGGTGGACGGCCGTACGGCACCGCAGGCGGGGACCCCGGCGAGCATGCGCGCACTCAACCAGCGGCTGGTGCTCGACCGGCTGCGCGAACACGGCGAGGCGACGCGGCCGGAGATCGCCGGTCACACCGGGTTGTCCAAACCCACTGTCGGACAAGCGCTTCTCGACCTCGAACAGCACGGACTGGTGCAGGCGATCGGCCGCCGGTTGGACCGACCCGGCCGGGCCGCGGTGGTCTACCGCACCGCGCCGGACGCCGGCCACATCGTCGGAGTCGACGTCGGTCGGCGGGTGGTGCACGTCGCGGTGGCCAACCTGGACGGCGTCGTGGTGTCCCGCGTCGAGCAGCCGAACCGCAGCCGTTCCGGTGCCATGCTGGTGCGCATCGTGCACGAATCGGTCGCCCGCGCCGTCGCCGAAGCCGGGCTGACGGGAGACGACATCGTCGTCACCGTGGTCGGCACGCCAGGCATCCCCGACACCGAGACCGGCACCGTGCACCGCTCGCCGAACCTGCCCGGCTGGGAGCGGCGCGGACTGCTCGGCGAGCTGATGGAGTTGCTCGGCGCCAACGGCTCGACGGTGCTGGTGGAGAACGACGCGAACCTGTGTGCGGTCGGCGAGCATGCCCGCGGCGCGGCCCAGGGCGTCGACGTGGTGGCGTGCCTGACCGTCGGTACCGGCATCGGCATGGGAATCCTGGTTGGCGGCAACCTGTTCCGCGGTGCCCGCGGGGCGGCGGGGGAGATCGCCGACCTGCCCTACGGCCGGGTTCCGGCCGGGGTGACGTCGCATCGGCCCGGGCCCGTGGAGGTGGTGGCGGCCGGTGACGCGGTGGTGTCGGCGGCCCGCTCCGCGGGGCTTTCGCTGTCGACGGCCAAGGCAGTGTTCGAGGCGGCCCGCGCCGGCGACGAGCGCGCGGTGCGGGTGGTGGCCGACGAGGCGTCCAAGCTGGCGCGGGTGGTCTCGGTGGTCACCGCCGTGTTGGACCCGGGGCTGATCGTGTTGGCGGGCGGCATCGGCCGCAACGTCGACCTGCTGGCCGACCCGATGCGCCGCGAACTGGCCGAGACGATTCCCTTGGTGCCCGACATCGTCGGGGGAGAGCTGGGGGACGACGCCGTTCTGGTCGGGGCGATCGCCACGGCGATGGACACGGCGTGGGACCTGGTGTTCGAGCGAAGGGTGTTGGGACGGTAGTGGACGTCATCGTTGAGCGGGACGAGGCGGCGTGCGGCGCGACCGTGGCCGACGTGTTCGACCGCGCGGTCCGTTCAGGGGCAACGACTTTGGGGTTGGCGACGGGGTCGTCGCCGCTGTCGGTGTACCGGGAGCTGATTCGTCGGCACCGCGAGGAGGGGTTGTCATTCGCGGCGGTTCGGGCGTTCCTGTTAGACGAGTACGTGGGGTTGCCGACGGGGCATCCGCAGTCGTACGCGCAGGTGATCCGGACGGAGTTCGCCGACCACGTCGACCTGGGGGGCGTGTTCGGGCCGGACGGAGGCGCTTCTGACTTGTATTCTGCGGCAAGCGCTTACGACGCGCTGGTCGTCTCGTCCGGGCCGGTGCACGTGCAGCTGTTGGGGATCGGCGCCAACGGGCACATCGGGTTCAACGAACCGGGGTCTGCCTTGGACTCGCGGACGCGGGTGACGACACTGACGTCACAGACGCGTCAAGACAATGCGCGATTCTTCAGGAGCATCGACGAGGTGCCCCACCGCGTCATCACGCAGGGGTTGGGCACGATCAGCTCGGCCCGGCATTTGGTGTTGATCGCGACGGGGGAGCACAAGGCGGCGGCGGTGGCGGCGGCACTGGAGGGTCCCGTGACTCCGGAGTGCCCGGCGTCGGTGTTGCAGTTGCATCCGCGGGTGACTGTGGTGGTGGATGTGGGGGCGGCTAAGGAGCTGGAACGGATTGGCCTGTGAACGTTCCCTTCGTCGTTGCGACGTTCCTCGGCCTCCTGCTCCCAATCTTCGCCCCGCGCAACGACATCACCCTAGGTCGCCGAATGTTCTGGTCGGGGGTGGGCGTGGGCGTGGTGTCGGCGTTCTTCATCGCGTTCCCGCCGGACTGGAAGTCCGGTGCCCAGTTGTCGGCCGTCGTCGCGTTCATGATGCTCGGGACCGCCTACTTCACCAGTCCGTATCTTAAGTTTCGCGGGAAGATCCACGCCGCCTACCGGGCGGACGTCGAGGCCGAGGAACCACCTCGTCGGTCACGGCCTGGCGCGACCCGTGGGTTACTCACGTCGGCGCGAAAGCTGTGGTGGTTCATCGTGGCGGGGATGGCGCTGTGCACGTTCAACGTCGTCCAGCCCGCCCTGACGGGGGACGATCCGCGACTCGCGGTGACGATGGCGGCCGCAGCCGCCGTCATCGCGGTCGGCTTCGGTTTTGCCGAGGGGCGGGCCGGTGACCCGATCGCTCAGGGACAGACTCTGCCGTTCGTCGTCGCCTCGATCGTCACCGCAGGCATCTTCGCCGTTTTGTACGTCGGCGCCCGTGCGGTGGGCAAGAGGAAGCGAACACCGGGTGATCCGGGCTGCAACTGAGAATTGCCGACCTCCGGCAACCCCTGCATACCGGACAATGGGAGGGAAACGGGGATGGCGAGGGGTGGAGATGCAGGTCGATCCGCAGGTGTTGCGCGCGCTGGCGGGACAAGCCGACAGCGTCGCGGGTGCAGTGACGTCCGCAGACGTGGGAACGAAGGTGGTTACGGCGGCCGACGGCTTGCCCGGCTCGACGACCCAGTGGGCGGTCCATACGGTCGGAGACCACTTCACCCAGCAGGCGAAGAAGCTGGCCGACGACGTCACCAAGATGGGGCAAGCAGTGCGCGGCGCGGGCGACAAGTTCGAAGTCGCCGACGACGCGCTCGCGAAGTCCTTTGACGGGTTGTTCTAGACGATGCTTCCGTCACGATCCACCCTGCGAGGTTGGAACCCGGACTCGTTGACCACGTCGGCAACGGCGGTCTCTGCCGGGGCGACAACGGTGGCTGACGCGGTGAAGGACTTCGACGACTCCTGCCACCGCATGCCCGAGACGAAGGCATGGTCGGGTCGGTCGCAGCAGGCGGCGTCGGTGATGTTTGGACGGGCAGAGCGCAACGCCACGGCGTTCGCCGCGTACGCACACGACCTGGCGGAGGCGCTTCGGCACGGCAGCGAGACGATCGGCCCGGCCCGGGCCGCGCTCTTGGCCAAGGCCGACCAGGTGGATGCGGGCCCGTTGGAGGTGACCGACCAGTGGGTGGTGCTCATCGACCCGGTCAAGATGTCGGCTGAGGAGATGGCGAAGCTCGAAGAGTTGGCGCGATTGGAGCAGGAAGCCGTCAACCGCATGCTGACGGCGGTGGGGGACGCCGATGACGCCACCGCGAACGCTGTTGTGGCCGCGGGTAAATCGCGTGGCTTCGTCGAAGCGGGCCCGCCCACGGATATCGGTTCGATGATGATGCCGGTCGCACAGCGTCCAGGTGACCAGGTGCCCGATCCGCGCGATCCGATCGGTGTCGTGGCGCAGGAGGCGATCCGCAACGGAGACATGTCGGTGAAGATCCGCGAGGTCAGCGAGCCGGTGAAGAACCAATACGGTGACGAGGTCACCACGGTGACGATGCAGGACGGCAGCAAGCAGGTGCTGACGAAGTACGATCCGTTCGATTGGCCGAGCAAGGGCAACTTCAACTCGATCACGCAGTACGACAAGGACGGCAACGAGGTGTCGGAAACCAGTTCCTGGCACGACTACGGCACGGATTGCGATCAAACCACCATCACGTGGCCCAACGGCGCCTCCTTCATGATGTCGATGGATCAGTCGGGCACCAGGAGCGCGGGATTCACCACGCCCTTGGGGAAGCACTCCGCTGTGCCGGTCGAGTTGATCGACGACATGTCGAACAATGCCGGCGGCCTGATGTCCGGCTTGGAGAAGCACATAAAGGGCGGCGGTTCCTTGCCCATGGTGACCGCCGAGTCGCTCGAGAACGTCGGCAAGACAGCCAAATTCGGCGGGCCAGCCTTGAGCTTCGCGACGACAGTCTTCGACATGGCAATGGCCGACTCGGGTCGTGACAAGTGCATTGCCGCGGTGGCTGGCGCGGGCGGTTTCGGCGGGGGCTGGGGAGGAGCAGAGGCGGGCGCCGCTGCCGGTGCGCTCTTTCCTCCTGCCGCACCGGTTTTGGTGCCGACCCTCGCTGTGGGTTTCGGCATCGCTGGCGGGTTCTACGGCGCCGATCTCGGAAAATTCGTCGGAGAGATCGTATGTCCTTACTGACATTGCCCGAGCCAGCACATTGGCCGGAAGGTCAACGACGCTTGACCAAGCTGACGCTGGCCGTGGCCTTGTTCGTGGCGATTGGGATCTTCGTCGGCGTTAGGGAAATCGCCAACGGCAACTTATTGGAAGGCGCGGTCGCATTCGGCTTCCTGCCATTGTTCTTAGCGGTTGTCATTGCGGTGCAGCTAATGTCTCGCCGCCCGACCGTTCTTCGTGCCAGCCATGACCGCACCGGAACCGTCTTCAGGCCGAATCGGGTCATAACCACTGTGGCGTTTAGCCTGCTCGTCTACTTCATTCCGTTCGGGCTGGCCGTAGTGGCCCTCACGCTGACAGGCCAACTACACCTTTTCGCGTCCCGGCATGGACAGGCAGTCGCCGTCATCGGGATGGCCCTCGCAACGTGTACTGCCCTCACGGGACTTCTAACTGCTTGGCGCCGCGGCGGTGTCGGCTATGTGAAGCTCACGCCTACGGGCGTCGAGGTCGCCGACATCAAGAGCACGGAGATCGTGGCGTGGGAGGACGTCGTCGGCGTCGACGATCACTCCGAGGTCAACAAGAAGACCCGCAAGGCCGTCGTGCTCCGCCGTCGGGACGGCACTGAGAAGACCATCGACGGCTGCGACTTCTACGTGCCGAATGGTGTCGGGCTGTACTGGATGGTGCGGCATTACTGGCATCACGCTGATGACCGTCCCGAGCTGACCGACGACCGTGCGATGGTGCGACTCGGTGAAGGACGGTTCGACACCAGTGAGGACGGTTAGCTGCGCGGCGTCAGCTTGATGGCGGCGCGGTTGCGGGATCGTTGATCGACTGTGCCTGCCTGCCTGCCTCGCCGTCCCGTTACGTCGACCTGCTGGCCGACCCGATGCGTCGCGAACTGGCCGAGACGATTCCGTTGGTGCCCGACATCGTCGGGGGAGAGCTGGGGGACGACGCGGTGCTGGTCGGGGCGATTGCGACGGCGATGGACACGGCGTGGGACTTGGTGTTCGAGCGAAGGGTGTTGGGGCGGTAGTGGACGTCATCGTTGAGCGGGACGAGGCGGCGTGCGGTGTGACGGTCGCGGACGTCTTCGACCGGGCCGTGCGGTCGGGGGCTGGGACTTTGGGATTGGCGACGGGGTCGTCGCCGCTGTCGGTGTACCGGGAGTTGATCCGCCGGCACCGCGAGGAGGGGCTGTCGTTCGCGGCGGTTCGGGCGTTCCTGCTGGACGAGTACGTGGGGCTACCGGTGGGGCATCCGCAGTCCTACGCGCAGGTGATCCGGACGGACTTCGCTGACCATGTCGACCTGGCGGGTGTGTTCGGCCCGGACGGGGGAGCTGTTGACTTAGATTCTGCGGCAGCCTCTTACGACGCGCTGGTCGTCTCGGCGGGACCGGTGGACGTGCAGTTGTTGGGGATTGGCGCCAACGGGCACATCGGGTTCAACGAGCCGGGGTCTGCCTTGGACTCGCGGACGCGGGTGACGACGCTGACGTCGCAGACGCGCCAGGACAATGCGCGGTTCTTTAACAGCATCGACGAGGTGCCGCGCCGTGTCATCACGCAGGGGTTGGGCACGATCAGCTCGGCCCGGCATCTGGTGTTGATCGCGACGGGGGAGCACAAGGCGGCGGCGTTGGAGGGGCCCGTCACGCCGGAGTGCCCGGCGTCGGTGTTGCAGTTGCATCCGCGGGTGACGGTGGTGGTGATGTTGGGGCTGCGGAGGGGTTGGGGAGTCGGGACCAACCGCTCGGCGCAGACCAACATGCGGCAGAACACTCTTGGAACGTTAGGCCACTGCGTCGGTCGACTGGATCTCACTAGAGTCCGTGACGACGTCAGTCAAAGCGGCCAGCGCCTCCGAGAGTAGACGCTGAATGCCGGAATAAATTCCAGTGCAAGCGCTTTCGATCTTGACGGCGTTCTTCTGGATGGACCCGGCGGTCTTCTTGACGTCGTCAATTTTGTCGAGATGGACGACGGCCTCGGCGATCTTTTCCTCGGCGGTGGCCAACTGTTGGGCTCCGTGACGTGACGCCGCGGCCACTGCCGACGTGCGCAGCACCATCAGGATGGTGCGCACCAACTCGGGGTCGTCGGTCGCGGGGTCGAAGGCAAGGACGATGCGTCGGGCGCCGAGCACCCGGATGGACTGTCCGCCGTTCTGCTCGGGTGTCCTCACCAGGCCGAGCGACGCCGCAGCCTGACGGTTGCGCTCTGCTTCGCCGAAGTACTCCGACCAACCGGCGCGGGCCGAGTCGGTCATCTCGATCACGACGCGGGCAGTCCCGCCGTCGATGGTGAGGAGTCCGTCGCCCTTCTTGGACCGTGTCAGTGCGCCGACGATGGTGCGGGTGTCGGTGTACTCGTCACCGAGGCCGGCGGCGAGGCCGAACAGCACGGTGTTGACCGCGTTCTCGTACGTGTCACCCTTGATGGGGCTGACTTTCGCGATGGTGGTCCGCGCTTCCTGCAGCTTGAGTGCCATGGTTAGCTCGTCGACCTTTTGAACGACCTGCAGGTGGTTCTCGTCGATTCGCTGGGTGAGGTGCTGCTGGCGCGTCTCGAGTTCGGCGGTGTGCTTGGCCATCGGCGACGTCGGATCACTCGGATCGAACTGTCGAGCCGCCTTAGCCAATAGCTCTCCGACGCTCGCCTTCGCCTTGGCGTCGAGATCAACGCCGAACTTGTCCAGCACGGGCTGGAGCCGCTCAAGCAGTTCGGGGTTCTCACCGCCAAGCACCTTACGAACTTCGTTCTGCAAGTCGGTCTTGGCGGAGGTGACCGACTCGGTGAACTGCTTGCGGGTCGCCGCATCGGCCTCGGTGATTGCCTTTTGCGCGTCGGCGGCGGCCTTGGCCATTGCCTGGGAGGCGTCTTTGACGGTCTGCTGTGTGGCTTCGGCCGCCTTGACGGTCGACGCGGCGGCCTTGTCGCCGACGTCTTTCAGCATCTGTTCGAGCACGCGGGCGTCCTGGGCCTGGCCCGTCGCCGACAGCGCGTGGGCGCCGATCTTCATCGCCTCGCAGACGAACTCACGCAGGTCGGCGGTCGCCAACACTTGGGGGTCGTCGATGACGGGTCCGCGCTCGCCGGTGGTCCAGCGCTGCGCCTCGCGGATGACGTCCTTGTCTCGGACGGTCAGGTGTTCGACGACCAGGGCTGCGGCGTCGTCATCGAGATGAGCGGGTCGGTTGGTGTCCATCGGTACCTCCGGCGGTCTGCATCACGTCGGGTTGGTGATGCGCTGCAGCCAGAATGAGCGTTAGATCAATCATCACCAACAATGATGCTTGATAAGGGGGCTTATCAGCGTTCGTAGGAAGAGATTGTGGACATTGATCTACATTGGGATAGATACCAGAGGGGTGCACTATGAGCATGCTGACGCTGCAAGACGTCGCTGACCTCGCAAAGGTACGCCGACCGGTGGTCAGCATGTGGCGAAAGCGGCCGGTGGTGCACGGCGTGTCTATGCCATTCCCGGAGCCGGTGGCCGTGGTCGCCGGTGTAGCGCAGTACTCACGGCCCGACGTCGTCGACTGGTTGAGCCGGACCGGGAGAGGAAACAACGTCGACTTCAGCTACGACGCGGCGGCGCTCGCCGCCCCGGACGGTGTGGTGCTGGAGGACGTCGTCACCCTGCTGTGCTGGCACGTGCTGACCGGCGAGGAACTTGGCGGCACCACCCTGGCGCAGCGGATCCGCCTCGCTGCCGAACACGATTCCAACGACACCCTGCTGCTTCGGGAGATCAAACAGTTGCAGCCGCCGCCCGCAGCGCTCGTGTACGTCGACGATTTGGTGGAGGCGTCCTACGGTGCATCTGATGCATTGGCCCGCGTGGAGTCCGGACGTCTGAAACGAACGCTCGCGGCGCGGGACCTCACGCCCGAGGCAGTCGAACTGCTTCGGGCAGTGACGACGGCGTGTGTCGGGCACTTGGACCAAGACGGTGCTGCATTGCGGACCGACGGGATGCCACTGACGTTGGAGGTCGCCAACGGTGCGGATCTATACGTCGTAGGAGACGACCGAGCGATCCGTCGTCGCGCAGTCATCAAGGGGATTCCGGTCAGCGAGACGGACGCGCGACGACCCAGCGTCTCCGTCTGGTCGGTCGTCGGTCTGGATCTGGCCGCGGCTCTCGATCGGGTCGACGAGGTCGTGGTGGCACTCGATCAGAACGATGTCGCGGTGGTGCTGGGTCCGGCCACTGCGCTGTGCGACCATCTCGCGGGGGCACCCCAGCAGCGCCGAGCTCAAACACTTCGGGTCGGCAATCTCGTTGCAGCCATTCGCCTTCCACGAGGAATGTGGCGCGAAGCGCACCGGCAGAGCCTGTCGGCGTGGATATGCCTCGGTGGAGCACGCTCGCAGCGTCCATGGATCGCCGACCTCGCAGCCGCGGACCATGTCGAACTGGCTGACCTCGCGGCTGACGTCGCCGGTGCCCTCGCCCAGACCGACGATCGCGCCTTTCGCTACGCCCGCCGAACCGACTTGGCCGGTGTCATCGCGGCCGGGTCGCTCGTGCCGCGGGGTGTGCGAGCCCCTAGGCTGCGCAATGCCGACTCGACGACGCACCTGGAACGGGTGCACGGGGCTACCTTGACCACGACTACACCCCTGCAACCGTTGGACGTCCTGGTGGCGCCTTCTCCCGGCCGGTTTCGGATGCGGTTCCGGTCGCTCGGCGAACTACACGAGCAGAAGCACGTGATCATCAAGCGCGGCAGCAGAATCAATCCTGCCGACGCCACCTCGGATGGGACGGTCGCAGTGCTCCCCGTCGATGTCGTCGGCGCCCTGCGACTCGACCCCTTCGACGCGTCACACAGGTACCCACGCGCGAATCGCACCGACCCCGGCGACGTCGTCTTCGTCGAGAAGCCACGTCCACGAGCGTGGGTCGACGTGTCCGGTGGTGCACTCGTCGCCTCGCCCGCGAAGATCATCCGGCTGCGAGAGTCAGCGGAGTTCGGCCCGTGGCTACTCGTCGCCGTCATCAACGAAATGTGTTTGGCAGGAAGCGAATGGCCGACATGGAGCGTCCCCGTGATGATGCGTGACGAAGCCGATCGGCTAGAGGCTGCGCTCCTGGATGCGAACCGATACGAGCATGAAGCGCGTCGACGAACCGACGCCGCGCGGGATTTGAAGAAGGCGTTGATCGAGGGGGTCGCCGCCGGCGCGCTGACCCTCGACGCGCAACCGACCACCCCCGGCATCGCCGGACTACGAGAATAGGAAGGGCACCGATGCCTCCCAGGAAGAAGGCGGAGCCGCAGGCGCCGTCGACCATGAAGGAGCTCAAGGACACGCTCTGGAAGGCCGCCGACAAACTGCGTGGTTCGCTGTCGGCCAATCAGTACAAGGACGTGATCCTCGGGCTGGTGTTCCTCAAGTACGTCTCCGACGCCTACGACGAGCGCCGGGCGGCGATCCGTGCTGACCTGGCGGCCGAGGGGATGGACGAGTCGCAGATCGAGGACCTGATCGACGACCCCGAGGAGTACCAGGGGTACGGAGTGTTCGTCGTGCCGCCGAACGCACGCTGGAAGTTCCTGGCGGAGAATGCGAAAGGCCAGCCAGCCTTCGGCGGTGAGCCGGCCCGCAACGTCGGTCAGCTCATCGACGACGCGATGGACGCCGTGATGAAGGCGAACCCGACACTGCAGGGCACCCTGCCGCGGTTGTTCAACAAGGACAACATCGACCAGCGGCGGCTGGGGGAACTGCTCGACCTGTTCAACAGCGCCCGGTTCAGCCGTCAGGGTGACCAGCGCGCGCGAGATCTGATGGGCGAGGTGTACGAGTACTTTCTCGGCAACTTCGCTCGCGCCGAAGGCAAGCGGGGTGGCGAGTTCTTCACCCCACCCAGCGTGGTGCGCGTGCTCGTCGAGGTGCTGGAGCCCACCAGTGGGCGGGTGTACGACCCGTGCTGCGGGTCGGGCGGCATGTTCGTGCAAACGGAGAAGTTCATCCACGAACACGACGGTGACCCGAAGAACGTCTCGATCTACGGCCAGGAGAGCATCGAGGAAACCTGGCGGATGGCCAAGATGAACCTCGCCATCCACGGCATCGACAACAAGGGCCTGGGTGCGCGATGGGGTGACACCTTCGCCCGGGATCAACACGCCGACCTGCAGATGGACTTCGTGCTGGCGAATCCGCCGTTCAACATCAAGGATTGGACTCGCAGCGAGGAAGATTCGCGGTGGCGCTACGGCGTACCTCCCGCCAACAACGCGAACTACGCCTGGATCGAACACATCCTGTCCAAGCTCGCTCCCGGCGGCAAGGCCGGTGTAGTCATGGCGAACGGCTCGATGTCGTCGAACTCCAACGGGGAGGACGACATTAGGGCGCAGATCGTCGAGGCCGATCTGGTGTCGTGCATGATCGCGCTGCCCACTCAATTGTTCCGTAGCACCGGCATTCCGGTGTGCGTGTGGTTCTTCGCCAAGGACAAGTCAAAGGGCAAGCAGGGCTCGGTCGGCCGTTCTGGACAGGTGTTGTTCATCGACGCCCGCGAGCTGGGTTACATGGTGGACCGCGCCGAGCGGGCTCTCAGTGACGAGGACATCGAGCGGATTGGTGACACCTTCCGGGCGTGGCGGGGTACTCCCGCGGCTGCTGCGAAAGGGCTTGCCTACGAGGATGTTCTGGGCTTCTGCAAGTCGGTGGAGCTCGCTGAGATCAAGGCCGCCGACTATGCGCTGACGCCGGGGCGATACGTCGGTGCGGCTGCTGTCGCGGACGACGGTGAACCGATCGACGACAAGATAGCGCGGTTGAAGACCGAATTGTTTGCGGCGTTTGATGAGTCGGCTCGGGCGGAGCTGGTCGTGCGGAAACAACTGGAGCGGTTGTCGTGACTTGGCCCGTCGTCGCTTTGGAGAAACTGGCAGCCGATGAGCGGAGCGCAATTTCGAAACCGTATGGATCTGCCATGGTGAAGGAGGACTACCGGGACTCGGGCGTGCCGGTGGTTCGAGGCGTGAACCTGACCAAAGGCATCTTTCATGATGACGACTTTGTGTTCATTGAGGACGAACTGGCCGCCCGAATGCCCGGCGCCGAAATGGGACCCGGCGATCTCGTCATCACACATCGCGGCACCGTTGGGCAAGTTTCGATGATTCCCCGTAATTCACGGTTTGAGCGCTACGTTGCTTCGACAAGCCACGTGAAGGTTCGCCTAGACCCACAGAAGGCGGTACCCGAGTTCTACTACTACTGGTTTGCCTCGCCTGGCGGTCAGCATTCGATTCTGTCTAATGTATCGGCCGTCGGTGTGCCTGGTTTAGTCCAGCCCGTAGCCACAGTGAAGAAGTTGCAAGTCCCGTGTCCGCCCGTCCGTGAGCAGAGTGAGATCGCGGAAGCGTTGGGCGCCCTCGACGACAAGATCGCCGCCAACGTCACGGTTCTTGACGCTATCGATTCTCTCGTCGCTGCCAAATACGAGGAAGCACTACTGGCTGGCCAACAAATGCTCCCGCTCGGTCTGCTTGCGACCTTTCACAATCGACGCCGAGTCCCGCTTTCTTCGCGTGAGCGCGACGCGCGGCCCGGAACCGTTCCGTATTACGGTGCCGCTGGCCGACTTGATTTCGTTGACGAGGCATTGTTCGACGAACCGCTCGTACTGGTCGGCGAAGACGGTTCCGTTGTAAATGACGACGGAACCCCGGTCCTTCAGTACGTGTGGGGGCCGTCTTGGGTTAACAATCATGCGCATGTGTTGACTGGTAATGGGATCGCAACGGAAACGCTTCGGTGCGCGCTTGTCCGGTCTGACGTTTCGCACCTAGTGACGGGGGCCGTCCAGCCCAAGATCAGCATGGGGAACCTAAGGAGACTTGAGCTGAAGGTCCCGTCTGCGATCGCTCAGTTCGATTCGAGGTCGCAGGCGTTTGCGGCAATGACCCGGTCTGTGACTACAGAGAATGAGAGACTTGCTCGTACCCGCGACGAACTCCTGCCCCATCTGATGTCCGGGAAGCTCCGAGTTGACGATCTCGAAACCGTCGTCTCGGAGGTCGTTTGATGCATCTCAGACGTGTTCTGGCGCCCGTCATAGACACATCTTGGACACCCAAAAAAGACACTGTGCGAGTGGTGACTATGTCGTCGGCACGGACATATGCCTTTGCGGCATTCGCGACTTCTGACAACCTCCCGCCGAAGGTGCGGTCACGGCGGAAATTGCTCAGTTTTGTCGCCATGAGCGCACGTTTGACGGGGCGATGAGCAATGTCAACGAGCGACCCTGTGAGTCCCGACCGCAAGGTGGCGTTTCCGGCCGCACCGCCGAAGGCGGCTGTCCCGAAGTGGTACCCGGAGTTCTTCGATGCGGTCGCAGAGCGCGTTGAGTCCGGGCGCCAGTGCGCGATCACCGCAGCCAATCAGGAGCTGGTCACCACATACTGGGCCGTCGGAGCGGAGATCCTGGCCCGTCAGAACGCCGAGGGGTGGGGTGCGCGTGTCGTCGACCGGTTGTCGTACGACCTGCGCGAGCGATTTCCCGATGCCAAGGGGTTCTCACCGCGCAACCTCAAGTACATGCGCGCCTTCGCCGCGGCGTGGCCGGACGTCGAAATTGTGCAACGCAGCGTTGCACAATTGCCGTGGCGCCATCACATCGCGCTGATCGAGAAGCTCGACACCCCTGAACAGCGGCTTTGGTACGCCGAGTCCGCCGTTGAGAGCGGCTGGAGCAGGGACATCCTCGTCCATCACATCGAGGGCCGGCTCCACGAGCGGACGGGTCGCGCCATCACGAACTTCGCGCGCACGTTGCCGCCACCGGACTCCGATCTCGCGCAACAGGCTACCCGCGACCCGTACCTCTTCGACTTCGTAGGCAGCGACGACATTCGGCGGGAACGTGACCTCGAACGCTCGCTGATCGATCACGTCGAGAAGTTCCTGTTGGAACTCGGCCAAGGATTCGCGTACGTCGGCAAGCAGGTTCACCTGCAAATCGGTGACCAGGACTTCTACGCCGACCTGCTCTTCTACCACCTGACGCTGCGGTGCTTCGTCGTCGTCGAACTCAAGGTGGGCGAGTTCGATCCCAGCGACCTAGGCCAACTCGGCCTGTACATGGCGGCCGTCGACGATCTCCTACGGCACGCCGACGACAAGCCGACCATCGGCTTGCTGCTGTGCAAGACCAAGAACAACGTCGTCGCCGAGTACGCCCTGCGTGGGTACACCGCGCCC
The DNA here is from genome assembly GCF_002043095.1 of Mycobacterium sp. AT1. GTDB lineage: Bacteria > Actinomycetota > Actinomycetes > Mycobacteriales > Mycobacteriaceae > Mycobacterium. The sequence goes on from NZ_MVOC01000046.1 coordinate 15,588, forward strand.
ATCGGTGTCGCGGAGTGGAAGACGGCGATCACAGCGAGCCTTCCCGCCGAACTCGAATCGAGCTTGCCCACGATCGAAGAACTGGAAGCCGAGTTGGCCGACGAGTACGGAGAACCCACATGACCGGATTCAGCGAAGCCGACTGGGAACAGATCGCGCTCGAAAGCCTCGCAGAGCAGGAGTGGTTGCCGCTCAACGGGACTCAGATCGCGCCGGGCGCCGAGAACGGCCGCGAGTCCTGGGACGAGCTGGTTCTGCCCGGTCGCATGCTCGCCACGATGCGGAGCCTCAACCCGCACGTGCCCGCCGAGTACCTGGATCAAGCGCGAGCCGCGATCGTCCAGCCGGCCTCCCAGGACGCAATCGCCGAGAACTACCGGCTGCATCAAATCCTGGTGCACGGTTACCGCGGCGTCAGCTACATCGACTCCGGCGGCATCGAACAGAACCCGACCATTCGGCTGGTGGGTCCCCGTCCTGAGGACAACGAATTCCATGCGGTGCAACAGGTCACGATCCGCACCTCGGAATATCAGCGGCGCTTCGACATCGTGTTGTACCTCAACGGGATGCCAATAGCGCTCTTTGAACTCAAGCAAGCCGGATCGGCGCACGCCGACATCGCGGCGGCGCACGCCCAGTTCCAGACGTACCTGCGCGAGTTTCCGATGGCCTTTCGCTTCGCCGTACTCACCGTCGTCAGCGACGGCATCACCGCTCGCTACGGCACGCCGTTCACCCCGCTCGAACACTTCTCGCCGTGGAACGTCGACGACGACGGTAAGCCCGTTAAGTTCGGCCAGGCGGTCGACGACACCCACCTCGGCACCGAACTCGAATTCCTCATCGACGGCGTCTTCAACCCCGAGCGGTTCCTGCAGCTGCAACGCAACTTCACCGCGTTCGATGAGGGTGCCGATGGCCTGTCCAAGCGAATCGCCAAGCCGCACCAGTACTTCGCCGTCGCCAAGGCCGTCGGGACCACCGTGGCTGCCGCCGAGAGCAACGGCAAGGCCGGCGTCGTCTGGCACACCCAAGGTTCGGGCAAGTCGATGGAGATGGAGCTGTACGCCCACCTGGTCGCCGAGCAGCCCAAGCTCAAGAACCCCACCATCGTTGTCGTCACCGATCGCAAGGAACTCGACGGCCAGCTCTACGAGACCTTCAATCGGTCGACGCTGCTGGCCGAGTCTGCCGTCAAGGTGACCACGCGCGGCAAACTCCGCGAGGAACTGTCCAACCGCACCACGGGCGGCATTTACTTCACCACGCTGCAGAAGTTCGGACTCACTGAGGCAGAACGTGAATCGGGTGCTGATCATCCGTTGCTCACCGACCGGCGCAACGTCATCGTCATCGTCGATGAAGCGCATCGCAGCCACTACGATGACCTTGACGGCTATGCCCGTCACATCCGCGACGCCTTGCCGAACGCCGTGTTCATCGCCTTCACCGGCACGCCGATCTCCTTCGCCGACCGCAACACGCGAGACGTCTTCGGCCCGACGATCGACGTGTACGACCTGACCCGTGCCGTCGACGACAAAGCCACCGTCCCGGTGTACTTCGAGCCGCGGCTCATCAAAGTCACCCTCGCCCATGGGGTCAGCGAAGACGACCTAGATCAGGCTGCTGACGAGGCCACCCTCGGGCTCGACGACGTGGAGCGGTCGCAGATCGAGAAGTCGGTCGCGGTGATCAACGCGGTCTACGGAGCGCCCGAGCGGTTGGCGACGTTGGCGCACGACATCGTCACGCACTGGGCCGTCCGATCCGAGGAGATGCGCAAGTTCATCTCATCGCCGGGGAAGGCCTTCATTGTCGGAGCCACCCGGGAGATCTGCGCCAACCTTTACGACGAGATCATCAAGCTGCGGCCCGAGTGGCACGACGACGCCGTCGACAGGGGCGTGCTCAAGGTCGTCTACTCCGGCTCCCCGCAGGACCAGGGCGCCGTCGCCAAGCACGTGCGCCGCGACGCGCAGAACAAGGTGATCCAGAAGCGGCTCCGCGACGCCGAGGACGAACTGCAGATCGTCATCGTCAAGGACATGATGCTCACCGGGTTCGACGCACCGCCGCTGCACACGCTTTACCTCGACCGACCACTCAAGGGTGCGTTGTTGATGCAGACACTCGCGCGGGTCAACCGGACCTTCCGCGGCAAGCCGTCCGGGCTGCTCGTCGCGTACGCGCCGCTCGTCGAGAACTTGAACCAGGCGCTCGCCGAATACACAGAGACCGACCGCGAAACCAAGCCCGTCGGCAGGAACATCGACGAGGCGGTCGCACTCACCGAGGCGCTCGTCGTCCAACTCGACGAAGTGTGCGCCGGCTATGCGTGGCGGTCCAAGATCGACACCTCACCCCACGCGTGGATGAAGGCGGCGGTGGGGCTCACCGAATATCTGCGCTCGCCATCGACTCCCGGCAACCAGGTAGCCGAGGGGGAGCAGACCCTGGGCGAGCTCTTCCGCAGACTGGCAAACCCACTGATGCGGGCGTGGGCGTTGTGCGCAGGCAACGAGTCACTCGATGTGCTCCGGCCGACGGTCAAGTTCTATGAGCAGGTTCGGGTGTGGATGGGCAAGTTCGATGCGCAGGAACGTCAGGCCAGCGGCAAGCCGATCCCCGAGGACATCAAGCGGCTGCTATCCACGCTCGTCGCGGAATCGACGGCCTCCGGCGAGATCGTTGACATCTACGAGGCCGCTGGGCTGCCAAAGCCCTCGCTGTCCGACCTGAGCCCCGACTACGAGGCCAAGGCGAAGGCGGCGTCGAATCCCCACCTGGCGATCGAAGCGCTGCGAGCAGTGCTCACCGAGGAGTCGACCAAGGCCACGGCCAACAACGTTGTGCGGCAGCGGGCATTCTCCGAGCGGATCGCCGAACTCATGCGGCGGTACACCAATGGACAGCTCACCTCAGCGGAGGTCATCGCTGAGTTGATTCAGATGGCGAAAGAGGTTGCTGCCGAGGCTAATCGGGGGGATCATTTCACCCCGCCGCTGTCGAGTGACGAACTAGCGTTCTATGACGCCGTGGCCACCAACGAATCGGCCGTCGAACTACAGGGCGAAGACGTGCTCGCCCAGATTGCTCGGGAGTTGGTCGGCGTGATGCAGCGCGACACCAAGACCGATTGGACCGTGCGCGACGACGTGCGCGCCAAGCTACGCTCGTCAATCAAGCGACTGTTGGTGAAGTACAAGTATCCGCCCGACAAGCAGCCCGAGGCGATCAAGCTCGTCATCGAGCAGATGGAGACGATGGCGCCGCGCTTTGCGCGATAGTCGGCGAGGCTCCGCGGGTCGTGCGGTATATGTGTCAGCTCAGACAACCCCAACTGAAGACCCTGAGGAAAGCTGCTTGGCGCGTTTGAGCCGCGAGGCGCATATGGCCGTTGAGGTCCAGCGACTATCAGCCCAAGTCGGCGAGACGTGCCAATCGCGATTTAACTGGCCGTTGCCGAATGCCGCACTCAATTTGCTGAAGATCTTCTCTGGCCGCCTAGCATCTGTTGGCTGCGGCTGTGCGGGAAGCTTGTCACCCCCGGATGCCTAAATTCAATGTTGCAGATGCATCCGGGGGCAACGGGCGGCGAACAGGACCCCTAGGCCCGCCGCTCGTACCCACCTACACCGAGCGGTTGCACGACCAACCGCGTCAACACGTAGTGCACCATTCCCGCGACCAGGAACGCGGGGATCGACGCCGTGGTGTAGCGGAACAGCTCACTCGGTTCGTACGAAACAGGGTTCAGCAGAAGCGAATACGTGACCGCACCGGCCGCGACCGCGACGAAGGCGACGACGTTCACGCCCTTCCAGTAGCCGTACCGCGACTCGCTGGGCGGCAGGAACAGATCGCGGACGTGCAGCTGGCGCCGACGCAGAATGTAGTAGTCGACCAGCTGGACGCCGCACAGCGGTGCCAAGACGACCGCGCCCCAGGACAGGAAGCGGCCGTAGTTGTCGTACACCGCGGCCGGGAAGAAGACCAGGATCGCGGCCGGCCCGAGGATCACCGCGATCAGCCACGGCCACGCGGCGGTGCGGAACACCCGGCCGCCGCCGCCCTTGAGCGCCACCATCGACGCGTAGCCCTGCGACAGGATGGCGGTGACGTTGGCCAGGCACACGATGACCAGCGCCACCACGCCCAGGACGACGCCTGCGAGCGGGATCATCCACTGGGTCGGGTCGTCGATCTGCAGGGAGAGCGCAGCGAGCGCACCGACGGCCGCGGCGACCACCGACGCGCCGAAGATGCCCATCCAGTTCGGCCAGAAGCCCGCGCGGGACGTGCGGCTCAGGCGGGCCAGGTTGCCCATGTTGGGCCACCAGGCGAACCCGCCCGCGATGTTCAGCTCGATCGCCAGCAGGAAGCTGAGGTGGTTGTCGTCGCTGACGCCGCCCAGCGGTTCCAGCGCGGCGAGCTCGGGCCAGGTGTTGTGGGTGAACACGATGACGATGATGCCGACCAGGATGACCACCAGCATCGGCGCGATGATCCGGCAGACCGCTTCGACCGACACCGGCCCGCGGGCCAGGATGAGGGCCGAGACGATGATCGCGACGAGGGCGAGAAGGCTTGCGGCCGTGCCGGCTTGGGATAACTCGACTCCAAAGAGCTGGTTGACGACCGTCACCAGGCCGTGGCCGAACATGATGGCCAACACGGCCGACCATGCCGCGGCCAGCACCGTGGACGCGGCGACCATCACCAGTCGTGCGCCGTTCTCGCCGAACGCGCTGCGTAGCCCGACGAACTGCTCGATGCCGTACTTCACCGACGGCATGCACGGCGCCAGCGAGATCAGCAGGACGCTGATCCCGTAGCCGATCACGATCGACGCGATGGCCTGCACGACGCCGACGTAGTAGGCGACCGCCGCGCCTTGCAGGAAGGCCCAGGTGGCCACCGCAAGGCCGATGTTGACCCAGGAGTGCTGCCAGAATCCCCAGATCCGTTCCTGGGGGAGCAGGGGGAGTTCGGTCAGCGTGGCGTCGAAGTCGTCGGTGGCGACGGCGGCCTTCGAGGCCTTTCCGCCGCGGAGGAGGTGGGTCATCAGTACGCCCACCACATCAGTGCGGCGATGACGACGACGAGCGAGATGCACGCGGCCAGAAAGTCTTTCAGCGGCAGGTCGGGCACGATGATCGTCGACCCGTCCGGGTGGTCGACCAGGTGCAACCGTTCGCGGAGTTCCCGGTCGAACGTGACGTCGTCCATGCAGACCTCATTCTTGATTGGCGGACCAGTTTATTTACTTTGTGTCCGCAGTCACGTTCTGTCAAGCCGGTGAAGCAACTCACGAAAAATACTTGACTGGCGCGCCAGTTATGAATAGCGTCAACCGCATGTCGAATGTCACACCGCCGCCGACGGCCACCGTCGTGGTCGTCGGAGCCGGGTATGCCGGCCTGTCAACAGCATTGGCGCTGCACGACGAGGGCGTCGACGTGCTGGTGCTCGAGGGCTCGGACCGCGTCGGCGGCCGGGTGCTGTCCGAACGCATCGACGGTGACCTCGTCGTCGACCACGGAGGGCAGTGGGTCGGCCCGACGCAGACCCGGCTACTCGCCGCCGCCGAGCGTTTCGGCTGCACCACCTTCCCGACCTACAACACCGGCGACCACCTCGAACTGTGGTCCGACGGTGTCTGCCGCCCCTTTCACGGCGCCGGGCCCGACGGAGCGCCCGGCGTCGACGCCTATGTGGCGGCCGCCGAGGTCATCGACGAGTGGGCCGCGACGATCGACCTGAACGACCCGACGGCGCACCCGCGCCTGGTCGAGTGGGACTCCGAGACCGTGCAGTCTCACCTCGACCGCACCGTCTCCGACGAGGACGCGCGCCTGCGCCTGGCGCTCGCCGTACAGGGTGTGTGGACCGTCGAACCCCGCGACATCTCGTTGTTCCACTTGCTGTTCTACGTCGCGTCGGCCGGCGGATTCGACCAGCTGATGGAGACCGAGGGCTGCGCGCAGGAGCGCCGCTTCACCGGCGGCGCCCAAGCGGTGGCGCTGGCCATTGCCGAGCACCTGGGTTACCGGGTCGTCCTCGGGACCCCCGTGCGGCGCGTCGAAACCCTCGACGACGGACGCGTCCGCGTCGACACCGACCGCGGGCAGGTGCTCGCCGACCGCGTCGTCGTCGCGACGTCTCCCGGTGCCGCCGTACGCATTCGGTTCACTCCGCCACTCCCGCAGGCCCGCAACCGGTGGATGGAGCGCACTCCGATGGGTGACGTCGCCAAGATTCACACCGTCTACGACACCCCGTTCTGGCGTGCCGACGGCTACTCCGGCGAGGCCACCGCCTACGGCGACAACTCGGTCGGTGTGGTGTTCGACAACTCGCCCGACGACGGCAGCGTCGGGGTCCTGGTGTCGTTCGTCTACGCTGACCGGCAGCACCGGTGGTCGGCGCTCGCCCCGGAGCAGCGGCGGGCCGACGTGTTGGCGACGCTGAGCGCACTCTTCGGCGAACGCGCGGGAAACCCGTTGCAGTACCTCGAAAAGGTCTGGCCCGACGACCCGTGGGCGCACGGCGGCTACGCGGCCAATCCGGCACCGGGAGTCTGGACCGAGCACGGTGCCACCGGTTGGCGCACCGCGTGCGGGTCCGTGCACTGGGCCGGCACGGAGACGTCGAGCGTGTGGAACGGCTACATCGACGGTGCCATCGATTCCGGGCATCGCGCCGCGGCCGAGGTGACGGCGGCACTCCGGTCATGACCGCCGATCTCGCCGTCTTCAGCGACCCGACGTCGGTGGCCGTCGTCGGGGCCTCCGACGACCCCGCCAAGTGGGGCTACTGGCTGGCCTCCGGGGCTCTCCAATCTGAGCACCGCCGCCGAATCTCGTTGGTCAACAGTCGATCCACGTCCGTTCTCGGACACCCCTGCGCGACCAGCGTCGCCGCGCTCGACCACACCCCGGATCTCGTCGCACTGTGCGTGCCCGCACGCCACGTCGACGCCGTGGTCGACGAGTCCCTCGACCGCGGCGTGCGCGGCTTCCTCGGGATCACCGCCGGTGTCGCCGACGACGCCGCCCTCGCCCGCCGCATCACCTCCCGCGGCGCCCGACTGATCGGCACCAACAGCCTGGGGATCTACGACTCCACCACCGAGCTGCAGCTGATGTGGGGCAGGCCGACGCCCGGTCCGCTGGCCGTGGTCTCCCAGAGCGGACAGCTCGGTTCGGAACTCGTGGCCGTCGGGCGCAGGCACGGCCTCGGGGTGTCCCGGTTCGTGTCGATTGGCAACCAATCCGACGTCACCGCAACCGAATTACTCGACGACCTCGCCACCCACGACGCCACCCGTGTCGTCGCGCTGTACCTGGAGAGCCTCACCGACGGTGAGGCGCTGTTCGACACCCTGGGCAGGCTGCGCGCGGCGGGCAAGCCGACGGTGCTCCTGACGGTCGGCGCGAGTGCCGCGAGTTCGCGGCTGGCCCGCACGCACACCGGCTCGCTGACGTCGTCGCTCGACGTGGTCGACGCCGCCTGCCGCGCCGCCGGCGTGATCCGCGTCGTCACCCCCACCGAGGTCGTCGACGTCGCGCGGACCCTGCTGGCGGCGCCCTGGCCCCGCGGCCGCCGAGTCGCCGTCGTCGGGGACAGTGGTGGGCAGAGCGGCATCGCCGCCGACGTCGCCGTCGCTGCGGGACTCGAGGTTCCGACGTTCTCGGCCGCGCTCACCGACACCTTGACGGCCGAGTTGCCCGCCGGCGCCGCCTGTGACAACCCGGTCGACCTGGCCGGTGCGGGGGAGCGGGATCTGCAGAACTACGCCGCCTTCGTCGAGCGCGTGATCGCCGACGGAGACGTGGACGCGGTCGTGATGACGGGGTACTTCGGCTGCTATGGCGAAGACACTGCGTCACTGGCCGACGCCGAACACGCGGTGGCCAAACGGCTCGGCGCCGCGGTGAGCGCCACGGGAGTGCCCGTGCTCGTCCACACCATGGCGTCGCAGTCCGCGACCGCGATGGTGCTGGAGCAGTGCGGCGTTCCCGTCTTCGACCGCATCGAGTCGGCGATGCGCTCACTGGCCGTGATCGGCTGTGCGGCAACCCCTGTCCGCCCCGACTCGGTGCGCACGATGACGTCGAACGCGCCCGTCGCGCCCGGCTACTGGGCTGCTCGTGCCGTCCTGGCCGACGCGGGCGTCCCGTTCCCGCCCGGGGTGTTGGTGCGCACGGCCGCCGACCTGGCCGAGGCGACGCGTCACCTGCAGTCGCCCTACGTGCTCAAGGCCGGTTGGCTGGAGCACAAGAGCGAAGTCGGGGGCGTCCTCACCAATGTGGTTGGACCCGAACAGTTGTCGGCCGCCTTCGACGACATGCGGGACCGCCTCGGCGCGGGTGACTACGTCGTCGAGGAACAAGACACCCGCGGGCACGCCGTCGAAATCCTGGTCGCCGGACGTCGGGATCCCCAGCTGGGCGCCGTGGTCGTCGTCGGGGCGGGCGGCACCGACACCGAGATTCACCGGGACGTCCGGATGGAGCGCGCACCCGTCACACGCGCCACGGCGACGTCCATGCTCGAGGGTCTGCGCTGCGCGCCGCTGCTTCACGGCTGGCGCGGGCGGCCGCCCGTCGACGTGGCCGCGCTCGCGGAGCTGGTCGTGTCGGTGTCCCACCTCGTCGCGCACCGCCGCGACATCACCGAGATCGAACTCAACCCGGTGCGGGTGACCGCCGGCGGCGTCCTCGCCGTGGACGGGCTCATCATGGGAGACAACACAATATGACGACGCAGTACAGCCTGGACCTTTCAGCCGAGTTCGCCGGTCGCGTTGCTCTGGTCACCGGCGGCGGGTCGGGCATCGGACGGGCCATTGCCGAGCGGTGGGCCCGCGCGGGCGGCACCGTGGCGGTACTCGGCCGTCGACGGGAGGCCCTCGACGAGACGGTGCGACGCATCGTCGACGCCGGCGGACGGGCCGAAGCGGTGGTGTGCGACGTTCGCGACCACGCCGGTGTCGCAGCCGCCGTCGACGCCCTGGTCGACACCCACGGCCGGATCGACGCGCTGGTGAACAACGCGGCGGGCAACTTCGTCGTCCCGTCCGAGGACCTGTCGCCGGGCGGCTGGAAGGCGGTCACCGACATCGTGCTCAACGGCACGTACTACTGCACGCATGCCGTCGCGCGGCACATGTTGGCGCAGGGCAGCGGTTCGATCGTCAACGTCATCGCGAGCTACGCCTGGCACGGCCATCCCGGCACGGTGCACAGCGCGGCGGCCAAGGGCGGCGTCGTCGCGATGGCCCGCACGTTGGCCGTCGAATGGGGTGGCCGGGGCGTCCGGGTGAACTGCCTCGCTCCCGGTCCCACCGAGACCGAGGGCGCCGGGGCCGCGCTGTGGGGTGACCCGCAAGCCCGCCGCGAGGTCCTGGCCAGCGTTCCGGCCAACCGGTTCGCCGCACCGGAGGAGATCGCCGAATCCGCCGCGTTCCTGCTCGGCGACCGCGCCGGCTACGTCACCGGCGAGGTGCTGGTCGTCGACGGCGGTCAGTGGCTCGGCAAGTCCGTCTACACCGATTCATCCAAGCGCAACTGACACTTTCGCCCGACTGCAAGGAGACCGACATGTCCAGCACCACCAACATCCCGGCCTGGCCGCTCACCGACGAGCAGCGCCAAATCGTCGAACTGTGCCACGACTTCGCGGCCAAGGAGATCCGGCCTCGGGGCCGTGAGGTCGACGAGGCCGACGTCGTGACCCCGGTCGACATCTTCGCCAAGGCAGCCGCCGTCGGCATCACCGACTTCATGATCCCCGAGGAATTCGGCGGCGGCGGCTTCACCGACGTCTTCACCCAGTGCCTGGTGCAGGAGGAGCTGTGCTGGGGTGACCCCGGCATCGGAAACCTGATGTGCTCCAACGGCTTCTTCTCCGACCCCATCATGGTGCTGGGCACCGAGGAGCAGAAGAAGCGGTGGCTGACACCGCTGACCGGACCGAAGGCCGTGATGACCTCGTTGGCCACCACCGAGCCCGAATCCGGCTCCGACGCCGCGTCTATCGTCACGACCGCCACCCGGGTCGAGGGCGGCTACCGCATCAACGGGCAGAAGGCGTGGATCTCCAACGCCGGCGCTGCGGAGTTCTACGTGGTGTTCGCTAAGACCGACACCACCAAGCGTTCGGGGGGCATCTCGGCGTTCCTCCTCGACAAGGACACGGAGGGTCTGAGCTTCGGCGAGCCGATGAAGAAGATGGGCCAACGGGCCATCGTGTGCCGCGAGATCTTCCTCGACGACGTCTTCGTGCCCGAGGAGGACCGCCTCGGCGACGAAGGGCAGGGCTTCTACGGGCTGATGGGGACGTTCGACATCTCCCGGGTGGTGCTCGGTGCGGCCGCGGTCGGCGCGGCACGGGCGGCGTACGAATACGCCTTGGAGTACGCGAAGACGCGCAAGCAGTTCGGCGTGGCGATCATCGAGCACCAGGCCGTCGCGTTCCGGCTCGCCGACATGGCCACCCGGATCGAGGCGGCGCGCCTGTTGGTGTTGCACGCCGCTCGGATCATCGACAGCGGTGCCCCGGCCCGTGGAATCGCCGCGATGGCGAAGCTGACCGCGTCGGAGACGGCGATGTTCGTCACCCACGCCGCGGTGCAAACCCTTGGCGGATGGGGCTATTCACGGGAGTACCCGGTGGAGCAGTGGATGCGCGACGCCAAGCTGGAGGAGATCGAGGAGGGCACCAGCGACATCATGAAGCTGGTGATCTCCCGCAACCTGGGCTGAAGTTGACCGGCCCGCCAGTCAACGGACTTGTACGATCGGAGCGCCAGTAGCACCAGCCGACCGGAGGGCCCCGATGCCGCGTCCCAGCGTGGAAGCCGAGCGGCGACCGCAGATCCTCGCCGCGGCGTGTGCGGCGATCGCGTCGATGGGCGTGCCGGCCCTGCGCTTGTCCGACGTCTCGAAGCAGGCCGGTGTGAGTTCGGGGACGATCCATTACTACTTCGAGACGAAGAAGGACGTCATCACCGCGGCGTTCGAGTTCAACCTGACGGACTCGCTGGCCCGGCGCCACGAGCTGCTGGCGTCGGGCAAGGACAGCTTGGCGATCCTGCACGACCTCGTCGACTCGTACCTGCCCAGTGACGAACTCTCGGTGCGCGCGTGGAAGGTGTGGCTCGCGCTCTGGGCGGAGGGCAGCCGGGACCCCGTTCTGCAGGAGATCAACGATCGGCTCTACGGCCAGTGGCGTGACGTCGTCGCCGGAGTGATCGGTGCGGCGCAGGACGAGGGCACAGCGAAGGCCGGAGATCCAGTGTTGTTGGCCAACATGCTGATTGGCATGCTCGACGGGTTGGCGGTGCAGGTGCTGCTGGAGTCGTCGAGCATGACCCTGGCGACGATGCGCGAGACGTGTCAGGCATTCGTGAGCGGTGTCATCGAAGGGTAGACCGACCAAGGTGGGCAGGCGATCGCGGCCGCGGTCGGTGCCGGGTCGCCAGCGCGACGTGTAACGAGAACCGCCCCACCGACGATGCTCATTTATGTGGTGCGTGCCCTCCCAGGGACCCTCCGGCGCCTCAAGTCGACCCACAGCCGGCACAGGAATAAATCATAGATTGACTATGTAGTGTCTATTTGGGTCGGGGTGACTCGGAGCAACTACTCCGGACTAAGGAGCGAATGACGATGAACCTCAAGAAAGCCGTCGCAGGGGTGACCTTTGCGGGCGGGATCGGGCTAGCCCTCATCTCCGGCAGTTCAGGGGTCGCATTCGCGGCTCCTGGCGGTGGCGGAGGAGGTTGCCAGCCGCCGTTCTGTGCGGGCGGGCCTGGCCCTGGTAGTCCAGGTGGACCGGGTGGACCGCAGCAAGGGCGTGGTCCCGGTGGACCGGGCGGACCCGGCGGACCTGCTGACTTCCGCGGGCCGGGCGGCCCCGCAAACGACCGCGGCCCGGGAGGGCCCGGGGGCCCAGGTGGACCCGGCGGTCCAGGTGACTTCCGTGGTCCAGGCGGCCCCGGCGACGACCGCGGACCCGGCGGGCCGGGAGGACCTCGTGGACCCGGCGGACCGGGTGACTTCCGCGGCCCGGGTGGACCTGGCGGTCCCGGCGACAACCGCGGGCCGGACGGTCACGACTGGGGACCACGGCCCCCGAACGCGTTCGGCGGCTGGCGTGACGCCCCCTGGGGCGGCGGACCGGCGCCGTGGGGTTGGGGCGCGCCGCCGCGGGTCGGCTGGGACCGGCCGTTGCCACCCCCCGGCGGGTTCTGGAACTACGGACCCGTCAACTACTGGGGTTTCAACGAGACTCCCATCTGGGAGCCGAATTTCAACGCGTGGGGTTTCTACTTCTTCGGAATCTGGATCCCGCTGTAAACCGACCTGACGGAAGGGACGGCCGCCTCGCGACGCGAGGCGGCCGTTTCGTTGTCAGCGGGCATGGGCGTCTCCTTCTGTGGGGGTCTACGACTCCGTCTCGCGAAGCGGGCCGATCAGCAGCTCACCGAAATCATCGTGCTGAGAACGGGATTGGTGATCAGTCCCTTGTCGCCGTCCGAGAACCAGGTGGCCAACCCCTCGGCGGCCCGCATGTAGCGCAGGGGTGCGACAGTACTCAGCTGTGGGCCCCATTCGCGTCGCACCGCTGCTGGCTCGTGCGCTTCCGGTAGCGGTGATAGGCGTTGCCGCTTGCGATTCCGAGAGTGTCACCGATCTTGGTCCAGCCGATGCCGATGTCGCGGGCGGCGTCGACCGCTGCTCTGAGCTGCTCCTGGGAGTCGGGGGTTCCGGAGTGCTCGACCTCTTGGGCAGCGTCGGCCAGTCGGCGCACTGCTGTGTCGTGTTCGGCGGTCCATCCGCTGTAAGACTTGGCTTTTCGACGTGGGGTGTTCATCGTTTCTCCTGCGATTCCCCTGGCGCGTAGCCGGGGATGAGTGGGGCACCGGGGGGACGGTGCTCGAAATGGGGAGTGGGCGCGGCTCAGGACGAGGTCGACTGAGCGCCGGCGAATGGCCGACGACGGCGTTTGCGTGCGAGTTCTAGACGGCCGACCGGATGACGGTCGGAGGGTCCTGGATGTAGGGCCAGAAGCGGCGGCCGACGCGGTGCACCTGCGTCTCTAGCGTCACCGGACGCGCGGTGGCGTGTGCGTCGGGACGGAGTACGTTCATGGCCTTCCTTGGGTCAACCCTGCGGTCTAGCAGGAGTTCTACCTAAAGAATGGCCGGTGGGGTACTGGCGCGTCTTGACGTTCTGCGACACACTTTTACCATTTCCCGACAAGGAGCGACGGACATGGGCAGTCTCATCCGCGCGACCGTGCTGTGGGGATATCGCGAGCTGGTCCATCAGCTCGGAGGCGACGCGAACCAGTTTCTGTCGACATATGGCATCCCGCGCGGAGCCGATGCGCAGGAGGGCGCGTTCATCAGCTTCGACGCCTACATTCACATGCTGGCGGCCAGCGCCGACGAGTTGAGCTGTCCAGATTTCGGTTTGCGCCTGTCGAAGTGGCGGGGGTTGGACGTGCTGGGTCCCATTGCGGTCGTCGCCCGCAACGCGCGCACCGTGCTCGACGCCGTGGATGCGATCGCGCGCTACCTCTACGTGCACTCACCTGCGCTCCGGTTGGCGAGGGCGCCATGGTCCACGGGACCCGACGTCGCGTTTGTCCTCGAGGCAACCGAATGCGAGCTCCCGGAGTTGGCGCAGGGCTACGAGGTTGGCATGGGACTCGCCATGCGCATCATCCAGACGTTGGGCGGCCCAGGTGCCGTGCCCGCCTCGGTGTCCTTTCTGCACGCTCAAATGGGTGCCGACGAGGCGTATCAGGAGGCGCTGGGCTGCCCGGTGCAGTTCAGTCAAACATGGTGTGGCTTCGAGCTTTCCGCGGCTCTTGCCGCGACGGCCATCGAGGGGGCGGACACGGCAACCAGGCGGATCGCCAGGAAGTACCTCGACTCTCGCTATTTGCCGCCGATGGCCCCGCTGTCGCAGCGAGTGGCGGATCTCGCCGGGAACCTGCTGCCCACGGGGCAATGCAGCGTCGAGGTGATCGCAAGCGATCTCGCGATGCACCCCAGGACGTTGCAGCGCCGGCTGGCGGAGGAGGGCACGTCGTGCCAGCAGGTCATCGAGCAGGAGCGGCGAGCGCACGCCGGCCGGTATCTCGCCGAACCCGACCTGACGCTGGGGCACGTCGCCGGACTCCTCGGCTACTCCGAGCAGAGTGCGCTGAACCGTTCCTGCCGTCGATGGTTCGGAATGACCCCGCGGCAGTATCGGGCCGGGTTGCGCACTCAGCGGCTGCGGAGCGGCGCCTAGGAGGCCTAGCCGCGTGATAGCACGCGACCCACGATGAGTTTCGCCGACCGCGTGGGTCTGCTCCACGTCACCCCTTACGCTCTCCACCGGAGGACTCATGCCACGCACCAATCTCTCGATGTCGATCTCCGCCGACGGTTACGTCGCCGGCCCCGACCAGAGCGAACAGAATCCGCTCGGCATCGGTGGTCAGCTGCTGCACGGGTGGCACATGGGGCCGCAGCAGGATCACCCCGTCAACCAGCAGGTGGTCGCGGAGATGCTCGACGACATGGGCGCGACCATCATGGGCCGCAACATGTTCGGGCCGGTGCGCGGGGCGTGGGGTGACTCGGACTGGACCGGCTGGTGGGGCGACGAACCGCCATACCACTGCCCGGTGTTCGTGCTGACCCACCACGCCCACGATCCGATCGCGCTGGAGGGGACGACGTTCCACTTCGTCACCGACGGCGTCGAATCGGCCTACGCGCAGGCGCTCGAGGTGGCGGGGGACCGGCCGATCAGCATCGCGGGCGGCGCGTCGTGCGCGCGGCAGGCGATCCGCGCGGGCCTCGTCACCGAGATCGACCTTCAGGTGAGCCCCGTGATTCTCGGGTCGGGGGAGCGGCTGTTCGACGGCTTCGACGCGGGGAGCCCTCGGTTGGAGTTGGCGCGCGTCCTCGATGCGCCCGGAGTGGCGCACCTGCGCTACCGCGTCCTGGGGTGAGCTCCTCACCCTGTGACCTGGAGTCGGAGGACGTGGACTTGCGCCGTTCGGTACGGGTGCGTGAACCCCAGGTGCGATGACCTGCTTCCGCCGCCGTCAACGGAAACAGGTCCTGTCCCCAGTCCGCCGATCGTCCCGAGGCTGAGGACTCAGGCCAAATCCGCGATGGCGGGCGATAACGTCGCCCCCCTCCGCGAGCGCCCGTGCTACTACGTCGCACGGGCTCGGCTCGGCGGGTAGCGCAGGCTCCGCAGCCATGCACGTCCTTATCCGAGCTATGGCCGAGACGTGCGTGACGGTTGTTGTTTCGCGTTCAGTCGCGAAAACCACGACCGTGGAGTAGGTCTCGCGCTTAGGACCCGAGAAGGGCAGTGGGGCCAGAGTCCCCGGCAATCAACCGGCTTTCGTGGTGCTCGGCGCCGAGCACGAGACATGCCACCTGTTCCCTCGCAACTCCCGCGCATCAGATCATGCAAATTTGCATGTTATGATGTGCTTATGCCGAAGACCGTGCAGATTCGTGACATCGACGATGATGTCTACGCCGGTTTGGTGCGACGTGCCGCTGAGGACGGGATCACAGTCCCCGAGTTGCTACGCCGTGAGGCCACGCGCCTTGCTTCTCGGCCGTCTGTTGCCGAGTGGTTACGTCGCACGGGACGACGGCCGTCCCAGGTCACCACCGCGGACGTACTGGCTGACCTGGACGCCTGGCGCGGCGAGTGGCCCGATGCTCGTCGTTGATGCGTCGTGCCTTTTCGAGGTCGTGGCTGATACCCGTCGGGCACCCGAAATTGCGGCTCGACTCGCGGCCGAACCCGATCAAGCGGCGCCCGAGGTCGTCGACGTCGAAGTCCTCGGCGTGATTCGTGCCCAACACATGCGTGGTGGTCTCGACGGAACCGCAGCCGCGCAGGCAGTGGCCGATCTACGCGAGTGGCCGGGTGAGCGGCATTCGCATCGGTGGATGCTTGACCGTGTTTGGCAGCTGCGGGACTCGGTCCGAGGATGGGACGCCTTCTACGTCACGCTCGCCGAGGCGCTCGACGCCACGTTGGTGACCTTGGACGGCAGGCTGGCGCGTGCGCACGGACCCAAGTGCCGTATCGAGGTACTCGGCGGCCCAAGCTAGCCGTCGGTGCGCAACGCCCTTCGCGCCAATGCGGCCGCTGCCGGGCTGACGATCCTCGGGCCGGTCAGGGCGGCTGGTCGGTCGGTCACGTTGAGCAGAGCATGGTGGGCGGGCAGCTGGTAGAGGACTGATGCGTTGGGAGCTTGACCGCTCGGGTGGCGCCACCCGAGTTCGGCCAGTAGCGCCAAGATCGTGGGAAACGGAACAGCGGCACCGGGGGACGCCGCGGCGTACGCCAGCATCAGCAAGGTCGCTTGGACGTCGAACTCCTCACCGGACTTCGGAATCAATCGGCTTGCCAGATGCTTGACGAGCTTGCCGGTGTCGCCCCGCGCCGCCTCGCCGACCTTCGTCAGCAACAGCGTGCCCTTGCTCTTGCGCAGCAGTCCCATCGCCTGCACGCCTTCGCGGAACCGTAGCAGCGGGTAGCAGTGGGTCTCGCGATTCTTCTCACCGAACCAATCATGCATCGCAGGAACGACTTTCGACACCGCTTCGACGTCGACCGGTTTCAAGTAGCCGGCCGTCGTCAACGGAATCCCGCCGTCCCCGGCCCGGTCGAGGAACCACTGATAGGCCCGCAGATGCGCGGCCCAGTCGATGGTGTCCACCGGTTCCGGCGCGGCCAGTGTGAGCGCCGTCTTGGTCAGATCGTCGCCGTACGGGGTGTACGTGAGCTGATGAACCATGTCGACCAGTCGGACGTCGACGCCTGCTTCGCGCAGCACGAAGTACGCGTCGCCGAATCCCTTGTTGAGTCGCTCCGGTTCGAACAGCGCTGGGTCCGGCACCACCTCGGCGAGGCTCTCGGCGTCGACTAAGTGCCCACAGTCCTCGGGCGGCGCGGCACGTTCACCGTCGACGACGAGAGCTGCGGGACAGTCGCTCTCGGCGGGTAGTACTCCTTCCAGGCGAAGCGTCAGTTGCCAGTTGTCGCCGTAGTCGTAGAGGTAGTGGAGAACGTCGCCCGGCTCTGTGAGGGTTTCGTCGAGTCGCGTCGCGGCGGCGGGTAGACCGTCGTCGTCCTCGTCCCACTCCTTGTTGTCGACGTCGTAGGGGCAGAGGAACAGTTGGCTGTCGTGGTCGAACGCGCCGCCGCCGAGCGAGAAGCGATGCAAGTGCGAATCGGTCCAGTCGAACGCGACCTGGAGCACCTGGTGCAGTAGATCCAACGTCAGGTTCGAACGCACGTCCAGGAGTCGCCAGATCGGTGGGGTCGCATCGTCGATGTCTGCCCGGATTCGGTAGACGGCAACGTCGCGCCGTCGCGTCCGACGCAGATCGGGGCGCGACACCGGTTCCGGCACCAGTCGGAGATGCGGTCGCTCGCTCACCCCGCTCACTTTAGATCGGTCCGTCGTCCAGTCGAACTCGGCGCGTCGCCGCCGGCATGGTCGTCGACGCCACCGGATCGTTCGCCGGCGCCTTCATGGTCACCGGCGTGGTGCTGCTTCTCGGAATCCTCTGCTATACCGTCGTTCTCGGACGGATGGACCGCATGGCCCCGCCTGACCCAACCCAGGAGGTCCCCATGGTCACATGTTCGGTCGCCCAGTTCGCCCCCGGCGACGACAAGGCCGCCAACCTGACGTCGATCCGCCGCCTGGTGTCCGAGGCGCGGGCGCAGGGCAGCGAGCTCGTCGTGTTCCCCGAGTACTCGATGTTCACCGTCCCGGTGATGGACGAGCGCTTCGTCGCCTCGGCCGAACGCCTCGACGGCCCCTTCGTCGCCGAACTCACCGCGCTGGCCGCCGAGTACGGGATCGCCGTCGTGTGCGGTCTCAACGAGGCCACCGACGAGGGCGACCGCATCCACAACACGCTTCTCGCGGTCGACGGCTCCGGTGACGTCGTGGCCACCTACCGCAAGCTCCACCTCTACGACGCGTTCGGCTACACCGAGTCCAGCCTGGTACAGCCGGGCGAGATCGAGCCACCGCGGACCTTCACCGTCGGCGGCCTGCGCTTCGGCTTGCAGACCTGTTACGACCTGCGATTCCCCGAGGTGACGCGGCGGCTGGTCGACGCCGAGGCCGACGTGGTGCTGGTGCCCGCCGAGTGGGCGCCAGGCCCGTTGAAGGAAGACCACTGGACGACGCTGGTGCGGGCCCGCGCCATCGAGAACACCGTTTACCTGGCCGCCGCCGACCAATGCGGAAACAACGGTGCCGGCAGCAGCATGATCGTCGACCCGATGGGCGTCGTGCTGGCGTCGGTGGGGGAGGAGGAGGGGCTGGGCACCGCCACTCTCGACCCCGAGCGCATCGAGCGGGTTCGGGCGAAGAACCCGGCAATTCGGTTGCGGCGCTTCGGTGTCGTGGAGGCGACGCAGCGGCTCTGACGTGCGGCTCGGGGTGACCGCTTGACCGGGATGTCACTTAGTGACACAGTGGTCCTGTCGCTAAGTGACAGGAGGTCCCACATCGACACTGCCGAGGCATCGAGCACCGCCGACGACAAGCAGGCGCAAGCACGTCTTCGAGTGTCTCGTCATGCCTGCGAACTGTTCTGGGAGAAGGGCGTCGCGGGGACCACTGGTGACGACATCGCCGCTGCAGCAGAACTTTCCACCAGAACCATCTGGCGTTACTTCCGCTCCAAGGAAAGTTGTGTCGAGCCGGTGCTGGCTCAGTCGGCGAAGCGCTTCATCGCGCTGGCCAGTCGCTGGCCCGACGAGCTGTCACTGGCCGACCACATGGCGGCGGACATGATCGAAAACCCGCTTACCGAGCGGGAACTCGCCGACGAGATTGCCTCACTCCGGATCGCCACCATGTCGGCGACGGATCCAGCCCTGCGTACCGCGTACCTGATGGTGCACGACGAGATGGAGCGCGACTTCGTCCCCGTCGTGGCCAGGCGGCTGCGGCTTCCGGAGGACCACCTTACGGCGCGCCTGTGCGCGGCGGCGGTCACCGCGGCGTTCCGCGTCGTCGACGAGGACGTCGGGCGCCGCGCCATCATCGAGAAGGAAAAGGTCAGCCAGCAGGAGGCTCTCGCGTTGGTCGACCGGGCCATCCGGGATGCCACCAACGGCCGTCTCGGCGGACCCGTGGAGCACTGACCTAGCTCAAATCACAATCCCCACAACCCAATAGAACACCATCGCCATCGCCAGGAGGTCAACGCCTGGCGGCGCGCTCAACCATGCCCTCATGCCCCTGTGAAAGGACCGTCATGGCACTGCCCGACCTGATTCCCGTCGAGGACTTCTTCCGACCGCCGACCCGCGCGGGCGCGTTGATCTCACCGGACGGCACCAAGATCGCCTTCCTCGCCCCCTGGAAGGAACGTCTCAACGTGTGGGTCCAGGGTCTCGAACCCGACGCCGACGAGGCCCGATGCGTGACCGCCGACTCCAACCGCAGCGTCCTGCACTTCGAGTGGACCGACGACCCCCGGTGGCTGATCTACCTCCAGGACACCAACGGCGACGAGAACTGGCACGTCCACCGAGTCGACCTCGACGACCCCGGTGCCGCCGCCGTCGACCTCACGCCGTTCCCCGGGGTGATGGCCGCACCTCTGCGCGAGGTGAAGAACGGCAGGACGATGGTCATGCTCAACAACCGGGAGGCCACCCTGCTCGACGTCCACCAACTCGACGTCGCCACAGGCGATCTCACCCTCCAGGCCACCAATCCCGGACACGTCAGCGGCTGGCTGTGCAGCGACGACGGAGCTCTCTTCGCCACCTCGCTGACCCCCGACGGCGACCTGGAGCTGTCCGCATGGGACGACGCCAGCGGGACGCTGCGGCCCATCGTCACGTTCGGCGGCGGCGACTATCCCGTCGGCATCCACCCGCTGGTCGTCACCCCCGACGGTACGGGCGTGTGGATGGGGTCCAATCGCGGCACCGACCGCACCCGCCTGGTCCGGGTCGACTTGACCACCGGCGAGGAGACCGTCGTCGACGAGCACCCGGAATTCGACGTCGACCCGCGGGCGGTCGTCAGCCCCACGATTCCGGCTCCGCTCATTCAGGACCGCCGCACCGGCGAGTTGCTCGGTGTGCGCTATTTCGGTGAGCGCCAGGTGATCCAGGCCGTCGACGCCCGGTTCGGCGACGTGCTGACCAACTTGGAGAAGCTGTCCGACGGAGACCTCGGCCGTCTCTCCTCCGACGAGTCCGGCGAGCGCTGGGTCGTCGGGTTCAACCACGATCGCGACCCCGGCAACACCTACCTGTACGACCACCGCACCGGGGAGAGTCGACTGCTGTTCCGGCCGTTGCCTCACCTCGACCCCGAGCAGTTGGCGCCCATGCGTCCGGTCACCATCACCTCGCGCGACGGCTTGGCGCTGCACTCGTATCTGACCATGCCGGTCGGGGTGGAACCGAAGGGGCTGCCGCTGGTGCTCGTCGTGCACGGGGGACCGTGGTACCGCGACAGCTGGGGCTTCGACGCCGGTGTGCAGTTGCTCGCCAACCGGGGATATGCGGTGCTGCAGGTCAACTTTCGTGGTTCCCTGGGATACGGCAAGGCCTTCCTCAGGGCGGCGATCGGCGAGTTCGCAGGCAAGATGCACGACGACCTCGTCGACGGGGTGAACTGGGCGGTCGCGCAGGGCTACGCCGATCCCGACCGCGTGGCCATCTTCGGCGGCTCCTACGGCGGGTATGCCTCACTGGTCGGTGTGACGTTCACACCCGACACCTTCGCCGCCGCAATCGATTACGTCGGGATCTCCGACTTGGCGAACTTCATGCGGACGTTGCCGCCGATCGCGCGCCCGCATTTGGCCAACAACTGGCACAAGTACGTCGGTGACCCCGAGGACCCGCAGCAGTTGGCGGACATGATGTCGCGCTCGCCGATCACCAAGGTCGACCAGATTCGCACCCCGCTGCTGGTCATCCAGGGCGCCAACGACGTGCGGGTGGTGCAGGCCGAGTCCGACAACCTCGTCACCGCGTTGCGTGGGCGTGGCGTCGAGGTCGACTACCTCGTCCAGGCCGACGAGGGCCACGGAGCGGTGAACTCGGAGAACGTGTTCCGCATGTGGCATGCGATCTCGGGGTTCCTCTCTCGGCATCTCGGCGGCCGCGCGTGAAAGAGGCTGTCGAAGAACGGAAGCCCTCCGTACTGCAGCAGGCGGGAGGTGTGCCGGGGCTGATCTACGCCAGTGTGCCGAGCGTGGTGTTCGTGGTGGCCGACGCCGTCACCGGACTGCACGCTGCGACGGCGTTGGCCGTGGGGGCCGGTGCGGGTATCACGCTGCTGCGGCTGCTGCGCAAGGAACCGTTGCAGCCAGCCGTGTCCGGTCTGGTGGGCGTGGCGATCTCGGCGTTCATCGCGTACCAGAGCGGGGATGCGAAAGATTACTTCCTGGTGGGCATTTGGGGGAGCCTGGCGTTCGCGGTGGTGTTCTTCGCCTCGGTGCTGGTGCGTTGGCCGCTCGTCGGTGTCATCTGGGGGGCGATGAGCGGAGGCGGCCAGGCGTGGCGCGCGGACAGGTCCGCACGGATGGGCTACGACGTCGCGACGCTTGCCCTGGTGGCCACGTTCGCGGCGCGATTCGTGGTGCAGAACTGGCTCTACGACCTCGACGCGACGGGATGGCTCGCGTTCGCCCGAATTGCCATGGGATATCCACTCAGTGGCGTGGCGCTGGTGGTCGTCGTCTGGGCGGTCCGACGGGCAGATCGGCGGATGGCGTCGCGAGTGAGCGACGACGTTCGGTGCGTTCTACGAGAGTGACTCGACCAAGACGGCCAGGTCGTCGGCGTGGAGGTCGAACCGGTCGTCTGCCGACGGGCGTTGCGCGCCAGGGCGGCCGATGTACGCGGTGCGGAACCCGTGCTCGGCCGCGGCGCGAAGATCCCAGGGATGCGCGGCGACGAAGAGCGTCCGTGCCGGGTCGAGGCGGAGCGCGTCGATCGCAAACTCGTACGCGGCGGGAGCGGGTTTGAAGGTGCGCACCGATCCGGTGGACAGTGCGGCGTCCCAGCTGATCGCGTTCGCATTCGCCAGTCGCGCAAGCGAATCGAGATCGCCGTTGCTGACCCCGGCGACGAGAGACTTCTTGCGGAGCGCCGCCGTCGCGGGGGCCACGTCCGGCCACGCCGGATATTCGGAGTCCAGGTTCTTCACCAGGGCCATGGCGGCGGGCGAGGGGTTCCCGCCGGCCCGTGTGATGGCCTCCCGCGCAGAGTTGCTGACCAACTCACGATGCGGCCGCCATGGCGCGGTGCCGTCGACGACGGCGTTCATCAGCCGCTCGAGGATCTCCGCCCACGCCGTGTAGAGGGCGGCGCCGTCGTCCACACCGGCTTCGCCGGCTAGTCGCTTGGCGACCCTCGCCCATGTCCCGTCCTCGTCGACGAGTGTCCCGATGACGTCGAAGACGATGGCGTTCAGCTGATGGGGGACGAATGCGGCTGTGTCCATGGCTTCCACTCAAGCAGATCAGGCGCCAGGAATTGCTGCGATGGACCGGCTCCAGCACATGGGAAAATGGTCGGGTTATGGGTGATTTACAGGTCTCGGAATCAGTAGTGGCTGGTGTGGCGAAATCCCTGCGGGCAGTCGCCGACGACACGAAGTCGGACTTGGCTGGATTGGACGGAGAACTGTCCCGGCTGCTCGGTGCGGGCTGGACCGGCCAGGCGGGCTCTGCCTTCGACAAAGTGTGGGCACAGTGGCACGAAGGCGCGAACAACGTGGTCAAGGGTCTCGAGGCGATGGCGTCGGCTCTGGAGGAAGCCGCGCATAGCTACGGAGCGACCGATGCCGCAGGTGAAGCGGCGATCAATTCGGCGGGCATGTGATGGCTGGCTTCTCGGTGGACCTGGAAGCGTTGCTCGCCGGGGTAGACCAGATGTCGGGGTTTCACGCCAAGCTGGAGCAAGCGCTCGCGTCGGTGGATTCGTCGGTGTCGGCGCTGGGGAGCAGCTGGCACGGTGACGCTGCTGCAGCGCAGGATGGCGCTCAGCAACAGTGGAACCAGGGAGCCCAACAACTGCGTGAAGCGTTGGCGCAGTTGCGGGACATCGTTGAGCAGGCGCACACCAATTATTCGGACGCGGCGGCCACGAATACACGTATGTGGGGCTGACGCGGCGTGGCACCCATTGTCGTGGACCCCGAGGTCTTGGCCGGGGCGGGACGAAGTGTCTCCGGGGTCGGTGACGAGTTCGCCAAAGCGGTCGGGACATTGTCGGCGAGCCTTGGTGGAGGCGCTCCCAGCGGACTGGACGCCGCCGGGCTTTCGTTCGGTATGGGCTATCAGAAGGCGGCGCAAGAGCTGTTGGATGCCGCCGGTGAATTCGTCGACGCGGCGCGCAACGTTGGCTTCGGAATTTCGCAGTCGGCGTCCAATTACTCGCACGCCGACGCGGCTTCGACCATCGGTGGCGGCGGGACGCCGCTGGCCGCCCCGGAAAAACCCGCGAAGTTCGACGCGCCGTCGTGTCCGCCATCCTTGGGCGGCGGCGTCACGCCGCCATTTCTGTGGTCGGTACTCGAGAACTTCATCCCCGACTCGTGGCCCGACGGTGATCCGGGCCGGTTGAAAGCGTCGGCGGACGCGTGGAAGACATTTGGAACCTCGATCGGCGCAATCGCCGCCGGTCTCACTGGACCGTCGGGAATCGTTGCAGACCAACAGATTCCTGAAGGCGGCGCGATGACGTCGAAGCTGACGGTGTTGGCGGATTCGCTATCTGGCATAGCCACCGAAGCGGGGAACCTGGCCACGCACACCAGCGACTTCGCCGACGACGTCCAGTCCACTCAGGACGCCATTCGGGATCTGTGCGACCGGGTCTCACCATCGGGCTTCTTCGACGGCGTCAAGGCGATCTTCAGTGGCGACGCCCTCGACGAGATCAAGGAAATCGCCCATGACGTTCAACAGGTGTTGGAGAATTTCGGTCGTCAGGTTGACGGGAAGATCGCGCTGATGCAGTCGCTGATCACCGCGCTCGACGGTGCGGTGGTGTCTCTGCAGCAGAGCGCGCGCCGCGAGTTCACGCACTACCTCGGGGACGAGGTCGGGGGCGCGTTGGCCAGTGGATTCGAGTTCGAGTCGAATCTCGGTGAAGGGTTCATCAAAGCCGGTCTGAATGCGGTCGTCGGCATCCAGCAACTCGACCCCACTCGGTTCGCGTCCGACTATGACGGAGCCAAGGCCGCATGGGGCGGCGTGCTCGAAACCCTCAATTACGCCAACCCGTCTGTCGTCGCCATGGATCCGGTCGGCGCATTCGAGCATGGCAAGGACATGCTCGGTGGAATCTTGCACACGGAGGATTGGACCTCCGACCGGCCCGGATTGGGTCTCGGCGGCGTGGTCTTCGAAGCCGCGTCGGCGGCCACCGGCGTCGGTGCGGCGAAGACGGGCCTCCGGGGCGCCAGCGCCGCTGCGGATGCGGGTGAAGAGGGTGCGGCGATTCGTGCCGTTGCCGGAGCCACCGACTCGACGCTGCCAATCGCCGGGCGGGCGTCCGAGATCGCTAGCGAGCTCGACGGCCTGACAACCTTCGCCGACGACGTCCCCTCTGGGGCAAGCCCCGGTGCTAGTAGTCCGTCACTCCCGCCATCCCTAACCGATCCCACCCTGGCACGGGTTCCCGAGGCGCCCCACCTGCCGGAATCGCCTCCAGTGCATGGTGTTCCGGACACCGCCCCGCATGGCGCGCCCGAGGTCGCGACGCCGCGCGCATCCGAGATGCCTCCGCAGCACGTGCCGGAGGCTTCTGCTCCGCGAACCGACCCGTCTCCGCCGAACTCGGCTGATACGGGTGGGCCGCACGCAAGAGAATCGACAACCGGTCAACTAAGTCCGACTGCACCGGAGACCGTTTCACGGCCCGCTGTCTCATCCGAGGTAGTCGAATCGAGACCGTCGAGCCCCGCTCCACAGCCGGCATTGGTCGGCGCGGAGAACGGGTCGGTTCGGATGGCTGACGATCTGTCACCAGGATCTGGCCACTCGCCGGCTGATGGGCAGCCAAGCGTCCCGGCGAATTCATCGGCGGCCGGTGTACATTCCGATTCCCAGGTGCCGGCAGGTTCGAATTCGCACCATGACGGCCCGCCCGGCCCGGGGCATGAGGCCTCTGGAGACACGAATTCGGGCGGTACATCTGAGGGTGAACACCAAGGTGCGAGCCACGATGGGGTCTCAGATGTCGGGGATCCGCACCCGCCGCAGCATGACGATCCGTCGGGCCTTTCGCCGGAGATGCGAGACGACATCCTCGGCACCGAAAAGGGCATGCGACCCGACCCGTCGGACTACCTTTCGCCGGAATATATCCAGGAGCATCTTGATAAATTCAGCGACGGTGCGTCGCGGTTCATGCCGGAGACGAACCTCGAGCGGTTCGGCATCGCCCAGATCGATGGCACGTCGTTCATGATGACGGCGTACGACGCCGATGAGTTGTTGCGGATTGCCGATGGCGACCCGCGCGTGATGGAGCGTTCGCTCGGGTTGCCAGAGGGATTCTTGGAGGACAACAAGATCGTACGTATCGACGTTGCAGATCCGGAACAGTACAACCTGCGAATTCCCTCGGGCAACGAAGCGGGCGCCAACAGCGAGTGGATCCCAGGAGGCTATCTGCCCGATGGTCTACCTGAAGCTGTGATCGACGGTCGTGGCGTCCCACCGAATGATTTGTCCATAACGGACATCGATGATTGGAATGACTAACTATGAAGAACCGCTACGACGAAACCCATTTCTCCGCCGAACATCGTTTCTCCATCGGAAACGATCTCAAGACAGGCGGTCATTATCTTGCGATTCCGGTGAGCAACGGGGTCGTGGACTACAACGAGCAGTACCACATCACAGAGGACCAGTACCGGGCGTTTGCCGCCGACTTGAACTCGGCCCTTGAGTTCGTCCAGGGTTGTCGTCGCCGTGAGCACGATGACCAACTCATTTACCCCCCCGGAACACGGCGAGGATCACCAATTTAGAGCCGGAATCATTCCAGGTAGGCCACGGGCGCTGTCACTACCGGCGACGCCTGGGCGGTCCGTAAACATAGACGAGCACTGGTGCGTATCGTGCGCCCTCGCACAGCGCTGTCACCGGGGTCCAGATCCGCGTTGACGTCAGCACGTCGTGTTTCGGCTCGCGGTGATTAACAGGTGGTTGAACATCGGTTGGCGAGCAGCGTCACGCAGCCACACCCACCTTCCGTCAACCAGTTCACTTGCTTCGGTTCTGATCTCGTCGAGCAGGTACTCGAATGTGTCCTCGGCATCCGTCACAGCAGCGTTGGCGATTCGACTAATGGTGTCGTCGTGGGGCGCGAGGACATTTGTGAATCTGGATGTCGGAGAGCAACTGGTTCGGATCAATCGCATCGGCCATGAGCATCAGGGCACGACCTAAGGCGAGCGCTGCCAACGTGTCATAGGCCCGTCGTAGCGTCCGCGCCATGAACGAAGCACGTAGGCGGCGAGCCGCCAAGCAAGACCGGCGGGACGCCCGCCGTGCGCTCAAACGCCGGCGAATCGCCATCGACGAAAATGTCATGATCACGACGATCCGCAGCGCTTTGGCGGGTCATCCCCTGGAACTGCTTCATTCGGTCAGTTCCTTCATGAGCACGCTTCCGGGGGAGGAACTTTCCTTGGCGAACGCGATCACTGCTCTCGTCGAATGGCAGTGTCGCGAGACGACCGCACTGCTCGCCGTCGCGGGTGAAATGCTCGTCGATGACGAGGCGCTTCGGGAGCGGTGCCGCCTAGAGGTCGCCAAGCGACACCACCACCTTCCGAAGTGGATCGTCGGCCTACGCGACGTCCAGGTGAATCGGGCGGTGCGACGAGCGGATGCCGTCGGTGATGGTGACGAGCTGTTCGTTGGGCTGGTAATGGCTGATTCGACGGAGCTGACGCTTGGAGTCATTCTCGACCACAACGTCCTGTCGTCGGTCACGGATTTCGCAATTCTTGCCGAACCGTTTGAAGAGGCAGTCGCACGCCAGCTCGAAACATACGATCCAACAGTCCCTTTCGGATCGATGAACCTTGCCGACGCACGAACGTGGATCGACGAAGGTCTGAGATGGAGCGCTCTTCTGCAGAGGTCGAGGTCCGCTGAGTGGCGCGAAGTCCTGCCAATCGTGAAGTGGGTGCTCGCTCAGCTCCCGGGCGGTGGATGCGGGTCCCAGCGGCCGGCGTGGGAGGAGGACGTCGCCGACGACTTGCTCGACGGGTTCCTGTCGTCACCGGCGGGCGCGCCGTTCGCCGACGTCGACTATCGAGTCTTGCTGCGTGAGCTGTGGGACACCGGCTGTGGCGATCCCTTGAGGTGGAGTGCGTCCCGGCTATGGGTCATTCTCCGAACGCGTTTCAACGACTACGACCTCCCACTCGAGATCGCCTTGGACGCTCCTGCTTTGCTGCGTGCCTACGTTCCATTCGCCCACGGGCAGAGCGGAATTGCCCAGCATCTGACCGACGAAGCGATCGCGACGATCGACAGGTTGAGCCTGGGGTATCGGCGAGAGCTTCTTGCGAACGTCATCGATCACGACGACGACCCGTGGATGATCAGCTACCCCGATCGGGCATCGTGATGGGCCTACAGGGCGTTGGCCAAACGTCATGCACTTCGATCGCATCGTGAATACGCTGAGAACATGCGAACGCTGCACCTGCCGAACGTCCCCGACGAGGTGATGGAACGCCTGGAACGACTTGCCCGAGCCGCCGGCACTTCGGTCGAGGCGGTGGCCATTCGGGAGCTGGACGCGGCAACGCGCCGCGTAGACAATTCGTCGTTGGTGGCGACCCTTCCTCACCTGGGCCTCTCGACCGACGCCATCGTGGGGACCGTCGACGTCGATCGCAGGTGACCGCTCACCGAGAACTGAGATGCGCACCTACACACCCGCGCCTGACAGTGCCACCATGGAACGCATGGCTGACGAGATGACGTCCGAACGGGAGTTCAACGCGCGCAACATCGCGGAGTTCCGCAGCAACGGTGGCAAGGTGGGCGGGCAGTTCGAGGGCTTCCCGCTGCTGATCGTGACCTCGACGGGTGCCAAGAGCGGTGAGCGACGCGAGAACCTCATCGGCTACTTCGACGTCGACGACAAGATCTACGTCGTCGGCTCGGCGGCCGGCCGCGATGCCAGCCCGGGGTGGGTGTTCAACTTTCGGGCCGACCCGTCCGTCACCGTAGAGCTTGGCGCAGATCCGCCGAAGCCGATGGTCGCCCGCGAACTGCCGAAGGCCGAGCGGGACCGCGTCTACGACCTCATCGTCGAGCGGGCTCCCGGCTTCGGTGAGTATCAGAAGAAGACGGACCGGGTGATCCCGGTCTTCGAACTCGCCGCCAGCTGACGCGGCCTATGACGATTCGACGGTGACCTGGTCGCCGGCGCGAATGGTGCCAGCGGTCACGACCTCGAGATACGCTCCGGCGCAGGGCAAGACGCCCATGTCCAGTGCGGCGACACGGTTTTCGGCTGCGGGCGTCCGCAGCGCCGCGGGATCCCGCGGCAGCGAGCCGTGCTCCAGGGTGGGGATGACGCATCGCGGCGTCGGGCCGATGGCGCGCAGCCGCACCTCGCCGACGACGAGGGTGCGACCGGTCCACTCGTTCTCGGCGTAGGCCGGAAAGCCCGGCGGCGTCGCGATCACCAGGTTGGGGCGGTAGCGCTGCGCCTCGGTGCCGATCTGCTCGAGGGTCGCGGTGGTGATGACGTGCACCGGCGCGTAGTCGGTGAAGGAGGTACCCGGGGTGGCCTCCGCCAATTCCAGAATCGGGGCGTCGACCTCGGCGTCCAGACCGAACTCGAGCACCTGCTCGGGGTCGGCCCGCTCCACCGACGCGCCGGCGGGTCGACTACGCGACAGGCGCACCGGCCGGGCGACAAGCTCGGACAGCCGTGCGTCCACCTCGTCGGCATCGGCGGACATGACGGCACCGTCGGGCATCCGGATGCTTACCCGGCCGGAATCCACCGTGGCGCTGCAGGTTAGGAGACTGCGCCAGAGTCGTGCCTGCTTGGCGCTGGCCACCCGGCCGGTCTCCTCGTCGATAAGTGCGAGGCGACGGTCGTCCTCGACGCCCTGCTCGTCGAGGAACATGACGTCCACGGCTTCGCCGAGCATCGACTTCACGGGATAGCGGTACATGGTGCCGACGTGCATCCGCACGTCTACGGCGGCAGTGCTCACGACGACACCCTGGTGTCGACGAACAGTTCGCGCCACTCGTCGGCCACGGCTGCCGCCGCGTCGGAGTCGAGGACGGGGTGGCCGCTGGCCGCCGCAACCACGGCCCGGCCGAGGGCGAACGGAGACAGCCCTCGTCGGGTGCTCACGTCCACCAACTGCGAGAAGGCGTCCTTGGCGTCGCAGCGCCGCAAGCCGACGAGTACCCCCAGCGCCAGGTCGAGGGTCCGGGTTCCAGAATGCTCGTCTGCCCACGGGTCGGCGACGCGGCTGCTGCCATTCACTAGCGGTTCTCCTCTTCCACGACGGCCCGATGGTTCATCTGAATGGGGCCGTTCTCCCAAACGATAGCCCCGGGCGCCCTCCCGTAGACGACTTTTGGCCTGAGAGATCGCTGTCTGCAGGGGGCGTCGCCGTTGCTGACGTCAGCCTGGCCGGAGGGCACCTGTGCCCCGGCTCGTCAACGATTGATGACGCTGCACGGCGGGATCGTCGTCCTAGGCCTCACACAACGGTGGACCACGACCCACGCGGTCGCTCCGGGATGCAGGCCAGTGCATAATGGGTTATCACGCCCATTGTGCGAGAGAGGGTCATGGTGGCGCGGCAACCAAGGTTGGAGCGGGTGTTCTCCGACGGCGTGTTCGCCGTCCTCATCACCGTTCTCGTACTCGACCTCAAACCGCCGGAGAAGGCCACCTTCGGTGCATTGCTGCCACTGTGGCCAACCGGCTTGAGCTATGCGGTGAGCTACCTGTTCATCGCGATCGTATGGGTCAACCACCATCACCTGTTCAGCTATGCCGAAGTTGCGACGCCACGTCTCGTGTGGGCCAACTTCCTGCACCTGTTCTCGGTGTCACTGCTTCCCTTCGCCACCGAGTGGATTGCCGACAGCCGCCTCGCGGCCGCACCGGTCACGTTGTACGCCGTTCTGTTCGTGGTCGTGAACGCCACCTACCTCGCCCTGTGTTGGGAGGTCGTCGACCGTCCCGCCCGCGAGGACGTGACGCAGTTGATGCGTCGCCTCTTGACCATGCGCTCGTTCGTCACCATCGGGATCTTCCTGACCGCAGCCGTGCTCGCCACGTGGTGGCCGGCTGTGGCCATGGCCATGATCGGTCTGTGTCTGGCCGGTTACCTACGTCCCGACGTTCCCGCGGGTTCGTCGTCGATCGCAGGCGGCTCCGCCGACACCGCGGCGTAGGCCTCGGCGATCACCTCGAGGACGGCGTTGGGCGCAGTGATTTGGGGCGTGTGGTCGATCCGGTGGGAACGGAGGTGAGCGCCCATGCGGTCGGCCATGAACGACTGCGTCTCCGGGTTGATCATCCGATCCTCCTCGGCACGTAAGTACCACGTCGGCAACGTCTTCCACCGCGGTGCGGAAACGGGCTCCTGGATGCACGCCACCGCGATCGGTCGCTGCGCAGCGGCCAAGAGGACCTGATCTTGGGCGTCGGCGTGTTGGGCGAAGGCCTGGGCGAACGCCTCGTCGGGCAACCACAGGTAGCCGTTGTCGTCGGGCGCGAGGTGGGGTGCGGTCGGATGCGGTGCGTCGCGATAGAAGACGTCCGCGACGGTCTCGTGTTCGTCGGGCGCCAAGGCTGCGACGTAGACCAGGGCCCGCACCTGCGCGTGCCGGCTGGCTCCCAGCACGGCACCCGCGTAGGCGTGCCCGACCAGCACGACCGGGCCTCCGATGCGAGCGACTGCCCGGTCGACCGCGTCGACGTCGTCGGTCAGCGAGGTGAGCGGAATCGGCGCGGCGATCACCGGTGTGCCGTTCCGGTTCAGGGCGGTGATGATCTTGCGCCAGCTCGATCCGTCCGCCCATGCGCCATGGACCAGGACGACCGACACCCGTTCTGTATTCATCTCACAACTCCTTGTTGGGGTGCGCGACTTGTTGGGGTGAGCGACCCATATTGCACGAGACCGTCGGCGGAGGGGCATGGTGTGGAGTCGACACCGTATGCATAATGGGCCAGGCAACCCATGATTGCAAGCGCCCGGCGGCGAGCAAGAGTCCACCGTGGCCGTCGTCAATCACGACTACGCGACAGTCAACGGGCACCGGCTGCTTTACCGCGAAGCGGGCGCGGCCGATGCTCCGGTCATCGTGCTACTGCACGGATTCCGCGGCAGCTCTCACGCCACGCGATGGCAGTACCTCACCGGCGTCGTTGACCAGACACTGGTGGACCCCGACGCGTGGCTCCACGACTACGTGTCGCTCTGCCGTCCCGGCATTGACGAGGTGCAGTTGGGTTGGACTACGCGTCCAACCCTATGCCGACATGCGCCTCCTGGACGGCGGGCAATTGCTGCTCGAGTCGGCGCTCGACGAGGTGGCGTCGCTGATCACCACCTTTCTCAAGGAGTACGTGAAAGGTGACTGACGCGTAGCCGGGGCGGCCTGGTCACGCCAGGAACAGTGGCCACACGGGTATCTTCGTATGCACGATGACCACCGCAGATGCGTCGGCGAACCGGAGTTTCACCGCCAAGGGCCTCGCGACGCGCGAGCGCATCCTGCGGTCGGCCGCCGACGTCCTGCTCGCCGACGGGCTCACGACGTTCAACCTGGACAAGGTGCGACAAGCCGCGTCGGTCAGCGGTTCGCAGCTCAACCACTACTTCGACGACCGGCAGGACCTGATCCGCGCCGTCGTGAAGCGTCAGATCGAGATCGTGCTGCAGTTCCACCGTCAGCCGAAGCTGGGCGGCCTCGACACCTTCGAGGACTGGGAGCGGTGGGCCACTCTCAACGTGCGCTACCTGCGCAAGGTCGGCTACCGCGGCACGGCCACCTATCACGCGCTGGCCGGCCAGCTGGCGAAGTCGGACGACGCCACCCGGCAGACGTTCGCCGACGGATATTGGCGTTGGGTCAACCTTCTCGAAGACTCGTTCGCCCGGATGAAGAGTCATGGCCTCCTGGTCAACTCGGCCCAACCTCGCCAGCTCGCGCTGGTGGCGGTCAGCCTGCACCAGGGCGCCGGGTTGCTGGCCTTCTCCTACCGGCAGGAGTGGCCGCTGGCGGACGTCACGAGATTCGTCGTCAACTACGTGCGGATGTTCGCCAAGGACCCCGACGAACGGGCCCCGCGTCCGGCGCGCAAGTCCCGACCACGACGCCGCCCCCACCGCGTCGACCGGGACGCGGCCCCACGATTCACCGCCAAGGGCATGGCCACCCGGGCCAGGATCATCGACGGCGCCGCCGAACTCATCTTCGAGCACGGGGTCAACGGCACCAGCCTCGACGACGTCCGCCGCGCCGTCGGCGTCAGCGGATCGCAGATCTCCCACTACTTCACGGACAAACAAGATCTCACGCGTCAGGTGATCGCGGCGCGCACCGACTTCGTCGTCGCCTTCCACACCCAGGAGGCGCTCGGTCACCTGGACACCCTCGAGTCGTTGCGGGATTGGGCCGATCTGTGCTGGACCCAGGCCGGGGAGAACTACCTGCGGGGCGGGTGCGTCTACGGCTCTCTCACCGGGGAACTGCTGGAAGCCGACGACGCGGTGCTCGACGATCTCGCCGACGGGTACGAGCGCTGGCTGGAGGTGTTCGAGGACGGCCTGACGGCGATGCGCCAGCGGGGTGAGCTCACCGACGACGCCGATCCCCGTCACCTCGCCGTCGCAATGGTCGCCGCCCACCAGGGCGGCACGTTGCTCACCCACGTGACCGGATCCGTCGAACCCTTTCGGGCCGCCGTGAACGCCGCGCTCGACTACGTCGCCAGCTTTGCCGTGAAGACGCGCAAGCGGCCGTCGAAGACGAAAAGGTCCTCCTAGCAACCACTTCACAGCACATTGGTGGACGGCACTCTGGACAATATGGGCCGCATAGCCCAGAATAATGGGACCTGTCGCCCATTTAACCGTGGAACCACTGGCCGGGCGTCGTGGGTCGGTGCGACGAAGGGGCACATCATGGGATTGGCATGGCAGCAGGGGCCGTTGGCCTCACGTTCGGTCGGCCACTTCCTCACCCCGGAGCCCTTGCCTGCGTTGTCGTTCGTCGAGCCGCTGCGCCGTCGGATGCGGGTCCGACTCGGCGACGCCTGGATCGCCGACAGTCAGGACGTGGTGCTGCTGCACGAGCCGGGCCGCTATCCCGTCGCCTACTTTCCGCGCGAGGACGTGACGTCGGGGGTGCTCGTCGACGACGGCCACGTCACCGAACACGCCGACCTGGGGCCGGTGACGTGGTTCGGCGCCCGGGTTGCCGACCGCGAGGTCAAGCGGGCAGCCTGGCAATACGCCGAGCTGCCCGACCACGCAAGGGTGCTCAGCGGACGCGTCGCCTTCGCGTGGCGGGCGATGGACGCATTCTACGAAGAGGACGAACGCGTCCTGGGGCACGCCGCCGACTTCTACCACCGGATCGACATCCGCAGCACCTCAAGGCATCTCGCCGTCCGCGACGGTGACCGTGTGGTCGCCGACACCGTGCGCCCGCTGGCGCTCTACGAGTCGGGGTTCGCGCCGCGCTGGTACGTGCCCCGCGAGGACGTCGACGAGACCGCGCTGCAACCGGTGGAGGGGCAGACCTTTTGTCCCTACAAGGGATTGGCGAGCTACTACGCCGTCGGAGACCGGCCGCGGGCGGCGTGGTCGTATCCGAACGCCTGGACCGAGGTGCAGCGCGTCAGCAACTTCGTCTCCTTCGAACCGGACAAGGTCGACGTCTTCCTCGACGGCGTGCAGCTCCACCCCGAGCCGGGGCAAACCGTGATCGCCCATGGCGTCGACCGCGGTCTCGACGCCGACGAGATCCGCACGCGGACCTAGAGCAAAATTGTTGGGAGAGAACATGGCAGGGGTCTACGACGTCATCGTCCTTGGCGGCGGACCGGTGGGCATCAACGCCGCCGATCGCGCCCACGCAGAGGGTCTGTCCGTCGCGCTCGTCGAACGCGAACTCGTCGGCGGTGAATGCAACTTCTGGGGATGCGTGCCAAGCAAGTCGTTGCTGCGACCGGTGCTCGCCGTCGCCGAGGCGCGCAAGGTCGACGGTGCCCGCGAAGCCGTCGTCGGGGCGATCGACGCGAAGGGCGTCTTCGCTCGCCGGGACAGGTATGTCACCAACTGGGACGACGCCCCCGTCGCCGGCGCGGTTCTCGGCATGGGCGTGGACCTGGTTCGTGGACACGCCCGCCTCGACGGGGCACGACGCGTCGTCGTCACCACCGCGGAGCGACGGCTGGAACTCCACGCCCGCCACGCGGTGATCGTGTGCACTGGCAGCACTGCCGCGGTGCCCGACCTCCCCGGCGTCGCCGAGGCCAAGCCGTGGACCAACCGCAGGGCGACCGACAGCAGTACGGTGCCGACGCGGCTGGCGGTGGTGGGGGCCGGGGGAGTTGGCGTCGAAATGGCCACTGCCTGGCACGGTCTGGGCTCACGGGTCACGCTGTTGGCGCGCACCGCCGGGCTGCTTCCGCGGATGGAGTCGTTCCTCGGCGAGCACGTGCACCGCGGCCTCGTCGAGGCAGGCGTGGAGGTGCGGACCGAAGTGCTCGTCACCGAGTTGCTGCGCCCCGGCGGAACCGGACCCATTCAGGTCACCCTGGACACCGGTGAGCGGCTCGACGTCGACGAGATCCTCTTTGCCACCGGGCGGACACCGAACACCGCCGACATCGGGCTGGAGACCGTGGGGCTCGCGCCCGGTTCGTGGCTCGACGTCGACGACACCTGCTTGGCCCGCGGCGTCGAGGGTGATTGGCTGTATGCCCTCGGCGACGTCAACCATCAGGCGCTGCTTACCCACCAGGGCAAGTACCAGGCGCGCATCGCCGGCGCCGTGATCGGTGCGCGTGCCAACGGGCGGGCGTTGGACTCGAAACCGTGGAGTGCGCACGTGGCCACCGCCAACGATCTCGCCGTCCCGCAGGCCTTCTTCACCGACCCGGAGGCAGCGTCGGTCGGGCTCACCAGCGCGCAGGCGACGGAGCGCGGCCATCGCGTGCGGACGGTCGACGTCGACATGGGGCAGTCGGTGCCCGGCGCGAACTTCTACGCCGACGGCTACACCGGGCAGGCACGGATGGTGGTCGACGAGGACGACCAGACGTTGCTCGGGGTCAGCTTCGTGGGTCCCGGGGTGGTGGAGATGCTGCACTCGGCAACGGTCGCCGTCGCGGGCCGGGTGCCGATTACCCGGCTCTGGCACGCGGTGCCGTGCTTTCCGACGATCAGCGAGGTGTGGCTGCGGCTGTTGGAGGGGTACCGGGACGGCGCTCCAGCAGGCTAGCGAGCTCGGTGAGGTTGGCGGCCAACAGGTTTGGCCGTGGAACGCCGTCGGCGATCAGCGGCGCGTTGCCGGGCCGGGTGATCAAGGCGCCTTGCATGCCTGCGCCTTGGGCTCCAATCGTGTCCCAGGTGTGCGCCGCCACCATCATGCACTCCGAGGCGTCGACCCCGAGCTGCGCGGCCACCCGGCGGTAGAGGTGAATCGACGGCTTGAACACCCCGAGGGTGTCCACGGTGAACTGGTGCTCGAAGAAGTCTCCGAGTCCGGCGTTGTCCAGCGGCGAGGCCACGTCGGGGCGATGAGGGGAGTTGGTCAGGGTGACCAGGCGGTAGCCGTCGGCCCGCAGGCTCGCCAAACCCGGGGCGACGTCGGGGAGGGCGGGCATCGTGCGCATGCCCTCGGCCAGCGCGAGCAGGTCGTCGTCGGTGGGGGTCACGTCGCGGATCGTCGCGACCATCTGCAGCACGGCGCGGCCGAGGGTGAAGAAGTCGACGTAGTAGCCGGACAGCGTCAGCGTCATCGAATAGGTGACGAGCTCGCCGAACCACGTGCGAAGGACGTTGGCGTCTCCGAAGATTCGCTCGAAGTGCGGGCCGAGGGATTCGATGTCGAGGAGTGTCTCGTTGACGTCGAACACCAACACCGACGGCGTGCCTGCAGTGGACGGGGAGTCGAAGTTCGTCATCTTTCCACTATGGGTGACGTCACCCAATTTTGCGAGTGTCAGGACCCGTCTATTTGCGTCGCCGCAGGTGGTTGACTGAGGACGAGATGAAACCGAGTGGCTACGACCCCGACGTGCTGGGCCCGGGGCTGGACGTGGTGTTCTGCGGCATCAACCCGGCCTCCAGTGCGGCCGCCGACGGGCACAACTTCTCGAACGCGAGCAACCGCTTCTGGGCGGTTCTGCACCTGGCCGGGTTCACCGACGGGCGATTGCGCGCCGAGGACGAACGCCAGTTGCTGACCCACGGCTGCGGCATCACCGCGGTGGTGTCGCGCCCGACGCCGACGGCGGCCGAGGTTGGCGCCGAGGAGTTTCGGGACGCGAGGCCCGCCTTCGAAGCCAAGATCCGCCGGTATCAGCCTCGGGCCGTCGCCTTCCTCGGCAAGCGCGCGCTGTCGGCCATGCTCTCGACGCGTGACGTCGCCTGGGGTAGGCAGCCAGTGGACTTCGCCGGCGCGACCGCCTGGGTCCTGCCAAACCCCAGCGGCCTCAACCGCGGTTTCAGCCTCGACGCGCTCGTGCGGGCCTACGCCGAACTCCGCACCGCGGTACCCCGGCGCTGACGACGCCGCCCACGATCACCACGAGTCAAACCATCGTCTGACCACCGGTCTCTCCCTTACCGTCCTCCCACGTGACCACCGCAAACCTCAGTCGCCGCCGCGCGCTCCAACTACTCGGACTCGCCGGTGGGGCACTGGCTTTCGCGCCAGCTCTCGCCGCGTGCGGCTCCGAGGGCAGCACCGCGGCGCTGTCCACCACCGCCCCGACGGGCGGACGTTTCGACGGCGTGACCCTCAAGCTGCTGGTCAACCAGCCGCACGTGACGTCCTTCCGCGACGTCCTGGCGCCCAAGTGGAGGGCGGCCACCGGCGGCACCCTCGAGGTCACCGCCGCGCCCTATGACCAGTTGACCAGCAAGCAGGTCCTCGACGTCCAAAGCGGCACTGGCGAGTTCGACGTCTTCGACTACTTCTACTTCGGCCTCGGCGATCTCGTCGACGCCGGCGCGCTCACCGACCTCACCGGGTGGATCGACGCCAACGGCGACGAGATCGGCACCAGCGGCTACCTGAAGTCGATCTACGACCCGTACACCCTGCTCGACGGCAAGCGCTACGGCCTGCCCTACGACGGCGACGTGCACATCCTCTTCTACAACACCGAACTCTTCGACCGGTACAAGGTAACCCCGCCGACCACCTGGGACGAGTACGACGACGCCGCCGCCAAGATCACCACCGACGCCAAGGGCGCCGCCTACGGGGCCATCGTCTCCGGTCAGCAGGTCCCGATGATCCTCGGCTGCTCCTACGTCAACCGGCTCACCGGCTACGGCGGAAACCTGTTGGACGCCAACGGCAAGCCGGAGCTCACCTCCGACGCCTCGGTCGCCGCGCTGACCCACCTCGTCAAGGTCAACCCCGTCGCGTTGCCTACCCCGCTGCAAGTCGGCTTCGACCAGGCCAACATCGCCTTCCTCACCGGGCAGGGCGCAATGCTCGACACCTGGACCGACATGGCCCTGCGCGCGGAGGACCCGACGGCGTCCAAGATCGCAGGCAAGTGGGGCGCACTCTCACTGCCGGTGGGCGGGAGCAACAAGACCCCGCGCACCGCCCTCGACGCCGGTTTCGGGCTCGGGATCTCCACTGCCACCAAGAATCAGGACGCCGCGTCGGCGTTCATCGCCTGGGCGACCGCCGCCCCGCAGAACCTCGTCGTCTCCTCGACCCCCGGCGCCGGCATCGACCCCGCTCGTGGCGAGGTGCTCGACTCCGACGGTTACGCCAAGGTGGTGACCAAGGCCATCGGCCCCATCCGCGAGGGCCTCAACGGCAACCCCCTGGTGTGGCCCAAGGAGGCCGGCGCGCCACAGTTGTTGCAGGGCTTGGTCGACCAGCTCGCCCTGGCCGTCAACGGCACGCAGACCGTTCAGCAGTCGCTGGAGAACTCCCAGAATCAGTGGGACAAGGCCCTGGCCTAACCCCTCGAGTTCGAGTACCCGCTCATCCCGCCCACACGTCCTCCACGTAGTGGTCGGACGCCACCAACCCCTCAAGCCATTCCTTCGCCGCCACGTCATCGGCACCCGTACGCGCGCTGTAGATGGTTCGGAACGCCGCCCGCACCGCCGGCGCCATCCGGCCCCCGTCACCGCAGATGAAGACGTGGGTGTTCTTCGCAGGATCGCCCAGCAGCTCCCAGACGTCGTCCGCATCGGCGGCGATCCGATCCTGCACGTACTTGACCCCATCCACGGGAGCCCGCGAGAACGCCGGCCGCATCCGCACGATGCCCTCCCGCTCGCCCTGCTCGAACGCCTCGCGGAAGATGTAGTCCACGTCCGGATCGCGAACGCCGAAGAAGCACAACGCCGGTGAGAACGGTTCGCCCGCCTGCTTCGCCGCCAACCTGTCACCGAGGAAGCCGCAGAACGGTGCGACGCCCGTGCCCGCGCTCACCAGGATCACGTTGCGCTTCGGCTCCGCGCCCGCTCGGAACGCCTGCCGCGCCGGGTCGATCCTCGCCCGGATCCGGGTACCGGGCACGACCCCCGCCAGATGATTCGACGCCACCCCCTTGAACAGCCCGTAGCCCGACCGCGCCGGCGTGTCGAGCACGCTGACGATCAGCGCGACCTCGTGCGCCGACAACTTCGACGACGACGCGATCGAATAGTGCCGTGGCGTCATCGGTTCCAGGAGCTCCAGTAGTTCGGCACCGGTCAGTGCGCACGCCTTGAACTGCGCCAGGCACTCCAGCGGGCTCAGCGCACACGGATCCTCCGAGTCTGCCAACGCCTCGAGCGCCTTCCGTTCCGGCTCGCACGGGTTGACCGCCGCCATCTTCTTCAGTTGGCTGCGCGTCGCCGGCTTCCGCAACTCGACGAAGTGCGTCAGCAGCTCGCGCACGCTCACCTCGCGGTCCAGCGCGATCAGCCGGCGCGACGTGCGCCGCGGATTGATCGACAGCCGCAGCTCCGGGTCGATCTGCAGCAGCTCGAGCACCGTGTCCACCACCTCGGGTGGATTGTCGGCCAGCACCGTCAGATGGTCACCCGTCGAATACGACACATCCGGGGGAAGCGCCACCCGGACATAGTGTTTCGCCTGACCCGGCACGTTCACCAACTCGTCGTTCAGCGTGACCGTCATCGGCTGCACCGCGAATCGCTCGTCGATCGCCGCCGTCAGCGGGCCCTCGATGAAGCGCAGGTCGTACAGCGGTTCGTCGTTCGTGGTGAGCGATACGGCATCCGGATCGCCGTAGTGTTCCGCCAACGCCGACCACAACGCCGTCTCGAACTCCTCCAGCGTCCCCGTCAGATCACCCGACGTGTCCGCCGCCGCCCTCGGCACCAGCGGCCGTCCACCGAGCGCCGTCAGCCGCTCGTCGTAGATCTTGGGCACGGCCTGGTACGTGTCCGCCCAGTTGTGATCGCCGACGCCGAGCACCGCGAACAGCGGTTCATTCTGGAGGACGGCATCATCGGACTGCAACCACGAGTAGAACTCCCGCGCGTCATCCGTCGGCTGACCGTTGTACGACGATGCGACGATCAGCACCGCATCGGCCTGGGGTAACCCGCCCACCGCCGTGTCCAATGCCGCCACCGTTGCGACACAACCGATGTCGGTTGCCTCCTCCGCGAGCTGCTTGGCCAGTGCCCGGCAGGTGCCGAGATTCGAGCCGTGTAGCACCGCCAGCGTCGTGCCCGCCCGAACGGGCGCCGACGCCGAAGTGGCGACGGCGGTGGCAGGAGCAGTTGCCACCACCACCCGCTCCTCCGACGTTCGCCGCACCAGCTCCACGGAGAACCCGACCGGCCGCCGACTCAACCCCTCCCACTGCAACACGTAGTGCTGCGAGTCGATCAGCCGATAGCGGTGCACCAGCCGCGCGAGCAGCATTGCCGCCTCGTGCAACGCGAACTGCCGCCCGATGCACGACCGCTCCCCTGTGCCGAACGGCTTGAACAGCGCCGTCGACCGACCCTCGGCGACATCGGAGTCGAACCGGGACGGGTCGAACAGCTCGGGGTTGTCGCCCCACTCCGGCTGCCGGTGCAGCGCGCCGGTCAGGATCGTGACGGCCTCGCCCGCCTTGACCGGATACACGCCGCCGATCACGTTGTCCGCCAACGCCATCCGATCGAAGTTCAGCACCGGTGGCGACAGGCGCAGCGTCTCGCTGATCACCTGGCGCAGGTAGGCGAGCTTGCCGATGTCGTCGTACGTCGGCAGGTAGTCGTCGTCGGTACCGAATGCGGCGTCTACCTCGGCCTGCACGCGGGCCAGCACCGCGGGGTGGTGCACCAGGTTGTAGACGGCGTTCGGCATGAGCTCCGACGTCGTCAGCTGCCCGGCGATCAGGAACGTCATGATCTGGTTGCGGACGTTGTCGTCGGACAGGGCCCCGTCGGCGCCGAGCATCACGTACAGCAGATCGCCGGTGCCGCCGCCGGAGTGTCCGGCGATCAGCTCGTCGAAGTACCCGTGCAGGGTGGCCAGCTCCGCCTCGAATGCGGGCGACTCGCCGTTGGTGAAGACCTCGGTCAGCGCGTTGGTGAAGCTCTGCGGGATGGGCGCCAGGCCGTCGTAGTCGTACGACTCGAACCGCGCCCCGAACCCCGCCAGCCCGACGGTGTCCATGGCCAGCTTCTGCAGATCGCCTGACACGTCGACCGGACCCACCCCGACGCGCGCGTCCCACCGCGCGACCAGCTGCTGGTTGATCGCCAACATCGCGTCGTGGTAGTTGCGCAGCCCGGAGTAGCTGAATCCGGGCAGTAGAACGTCGTGTGCCGTCTGCCAATTCGGCTCGCCGTGGAAGGCGGTGAACAACCCGTCCCCGGCCAAGGGGCGGATCCGTGCCAGCGACGCCGTCGGGTTCTTGGCGAACCTGCTCTCGTCGCACAGCTCCGCGACGAGTTCCTCGGAGCACGCGTAGAGCTTGCGATTACCGCTCCAGTCGCCGTAGAAGATCGGGCCGTGCAACTCGGCGAGGATGTCGATCGGCAGCGCGTACGGCCTGCCGGCGAGTTGCGCATCGGTCGGCAGGGACACGGAAGGGACGTCGTCGAGCGACGGCGGGGCGGACGGCGCGTACTCGGGCATGCGCGCAGCATATTCACCGCGAGCTGCAAATTTGCGCCAACGTCAACAATTGCAGGGCTTGGCTGTCGTACTGACACCGCACTCTCGAGGAAGGAGGCTCAGTACACGTCGCGCACGTAACGCTTCTCGCGCTTCAGCGAGTTGACGTAGTCCGTGGCCGCGTCGTCGTCCATGCCGCCGTGCGCCGAGACGACGGCGTGCAGCGCGTGGTCGACGTCCTTGGCCATCCGCGTCGCGTCACCGCACACGTAGAAGTGCCCGCCCTCTTCGAGCCAGCCGAACAACTCGCGACCGTGCTCCAGCATCCGCGTCTGCACGTAGATCTTCTCCGCTTGATCGCGAGAGAACGCCAGCTCCAACCGATTCAGCAGACCCGACTGCTGCCAGCCCGCGATCTCGTCGCAGTAGGCGAAGTCGTGCGCACGGTGCTGGTCGCCGAAGAACAGCCAGTTCCGGCCCTTGGCCCCTCGCAGGGCGCGCTCCTGTAGGAACGCCCGGAACGGCGCCACGCCCGTGCCGGGGCCGACCATCACCATCGGCACGTCGTCGTCCGCGGGCACCCGGAAGGACTTGTTGGGTTGCAGGAAGATCTTCGCCTTGGCCGCGCGATCGGCCAGGAACGTCGAGCAGACGCCGCCGCGCTCACGGCCGTTCGACTGATACCGCACGGCCGCGACCGTGAGGTGGATCCGGTCTGGGTGCGCCAGTGCGCTCGAGGAGATCGAATACGCCCGGTGCTGAAGCGGTTTCAGCAGCCCGAGGAACTCCTCGACGCTGAGGTCGTCACCTGCGATCCGCAGGATGTCGAGCACGTCCTTGCCGTACAGCCAGCGGTCCAGCGTCTCCTTCACGCCTCCGCGCAGCACGTGCGACAGCTCCTCGTTGTCGGCGCGGTTCTCGACCTCGCCAAGCAGATCCTTCGACGGCGCACTGATTTCGTACTTCTGGCCAAGCAGCTTCCCGAGCGGCTCCCCGTCGACGAGCGTGCCGACCGACATCCGGAAGTGTTCGACGATCGCGTCCACCAGCTCCGGGTCGTTCTCCGGGATGACGGCCAACGCGTCGCCGGTCTCGTACTCGATTCCGCTGTCCGCCAACGCAAATTCGACGTGCCGGATCTCCTTGTCCGACCCCGCCCCCGACAGCAGCCGGTTGGTCGCGACCGCGGCGGTGAACGGGTTCTTGCGCGTCCACCCCGACCGGGCGACCGCACTCGGCGCGGGCGTGCTCGGCATCCCCGTCGCACCCGAGGTGGGCACCAACGCGGTCAATGCATGCTGAATCCACGCCGCGGCATCGGTCTCGTAGTCGACGTCGCAGTCCACCCGCTGCAGCACTCGCGTTGCCCCGAGCTGCTCGAGGCGCATGTCGAACAGCTTGCCTGCCTGACAGAATCCGTCGTACCCGGTGTCGCCGAGGGCCAACACCCCGAACGACACGCTCTCCAGCCGCGGCGCCACGTCCGCTGCGAGTGCCTCCCAGAACAGCTCGGCGTTGTCGGGCATCTCGCCCTCGCCGTAGGTCGACGTCACGATCAGCACGTACTTCAGGCCCGCGAACTCCTCGAGCTCGATCTCGTCGAGCCCGCTGACCGTCACCTCGAACCCCTGCGACTTCGCCGCCGCGGCAGCATCGTTCGCGACACCCTCGGCGTTGCCGGTTTGCGTCCCGTACAGGATCCGCAGCGACGGCCCCGGCTCAACCTGGTCGGCGACGGCAGGAGGCGGCGCGTTGACGCTCATCGCCAGCCGCGAGTGCAGCCCCGCCAGGAAGCCCGAGATCCACGCGCGCTGATCCTCGTTGAACGGCGCGTCCTGCGGGATGTAGGCGATCTTCGTCATGCGTTCTCCAACGACTCGAACGACGCCGCGACGTCTGGGATCGACTGTGCGGCAAACAATTCCTCGAACGACGGCAACCTGCCGATCCGTTCGACGTTCTTGCTGTCCTGATGCAAGATCCACCCGTACGTGCCAGGGCTGTCCGTCGACAGCACGTTGCGCTGGGTCAGGGCCGCCTTGTAGTCGGTGATCCGCTTGTTCGCGACGAACACCGCCAGGTTTTCGTCGGTGAAACCGTCCACGGCATTGCGCGCGTACTTCTGCAGCTTCTGGATGAGGTAGAAGTCCTCGGTGAGCACCAGGTTGCGAACGGCCTTGCCGACTCTCGCGTCGGTGACGTCGGTGACACCCGGCAGGCGTGAAAGCGCCAGCTGCTGAGCCATGTTCAGCACCGTGTAGGTGTTGAGGAGCGCATACATGTCCTCGGTGTCGGTGACGCCGTAACCGGGCACTGCGCCACCGAGCACGTATTCGTCGTCGCGGTAGGACCGCTTGAACTTCGCCACCTGATGACCCGCAAGTGCAGCGGCCAACTCGTCGAGCAGCTCCTTGCGGGTCTTGGACGACAGGATCGCGTCGGCGTCCTGGTACTGCAGCAGCGCCCTCGGCATCGCGTACACCACGTGCGTGCGCGTGGTCTCCCAATCCGCCAGCAGGTCAGTGGCCTTCACCGAGCCGGTGGCCGCCACGTGCCATTCCAGCAGTGTGCGTGCCGCCACCTCGTGGAACGGCGCCTCGGTGATCGACGCCAACTTCACCGAGTCGGCGCTTACCTTCGAGGGCAGGTCGCCGGCTGGGTCGTACTGGTAGAGGAAGCCGCCGCTCATCCCGTTGGCGACACCCTTTCCGAAGCC
Organism: Mycobacterium sp. AT1; assembly: GCF_002043095.1. Classification (GTDB taxonomy): domain Bacteria; phylum Actinomycetota; class Actinomycetes; order Mycobacteriales; family Mycobacteriaceae; genus Mycobacterium. Next base: position 59,723 of record NZ_MVOC01000046.1, read on the forward strand.
GCCGATGTTGAACACCGCGCCGTTGGTCATGTACTCGCAGAGGAACTCGCCGACGCCCTCGACCACCGCGGTGGCACCCGAGTTGCGCACCGCGAACCGGTCGCCGGCCTCACCCTCGACGAACAGCCGCCCGCCCGACGCGCCGAACAGCGCGAAGTTGCCGATCAGCACGTTGCCGCCGGGCTGCGTGGAACCACCGCCGGGGGAGCGCACCGCGATGGTGCCGCCGCACTGGCTCTTGCCGACGCCGTCGTTGCAGGTTCCCTTGTGCGTCAGCGTCATTCCGTCGTTGCAGAACACGCCGTAGCTTTGGCCCGCCGACCCCGTCGTCGTGATGACGACGCTGTCCGGCAGCAGGTAGCGCCTGCCGCGGTCGTCGGTCGCGACGGCCAGACCGTCGGCAATCCCGTCCGGTCCAGGGTGATTCAGCATCCGCTCGATGTCGATCGCCAGCTGGCCGCCGACGCTCTTGTTCATGTTGCCAAGTGCCACCGGGTCGGTGACGACGCCGTCCAGGTTCAGCTGAGCCAACAGCGCGTCGTCGACCGCGTAGTCCTTCTCGAGGTAGATCGGGTCCTCTGGCACGAAGCCGTGCGCGGGCGCGAGCATGGCCCGCAGGTCCAGTTGGCCGATGCTGGACGGGTGATCCAGCAGGTGCAGCAGATCGCTGCGCCCGCGGGCGTGCCGCAGCGACGACAACCCTAGTGTCGCCAGGATCTCCCGCACCTCGTGGGAGATGTTCAGCAGGTACTGGGCCAGTGCGCGCGGATCGCCCTCGAACGCCTCGGCGTTGGTCGTCAAACCGGCCGGGCACTTGATGTTGCAGTTCTTGGCCATCACGCACTTGAGCATCATCAGCGCGGTGGTGCCGAACTCGTAACTGTCGGCACCCAGCAGCGCTGACTTGACGACGTCGCTGGCCGTCTGATGAGCGCCCGACGCCCGCAGCACCACCTTCTGCCGAATCCCGTTGGCCACCAATGCCTGATGTACCTCGGCGACGCCGATCTCGGCGGAGCGGCCCGCGTACTTCAACGACGTCACCGCCGCGGCACCGGTGCCGCCGGTGTTGCCCGCGACGTTGATGACGTCGGCACCCGCCTTGGCGACGCCCGCGGCGATGATGCCGATGCCCTCACTGGAGACCAGCTTGACGATGACGCGGACCCTCGCGGCCTTGCAGTCGTGGATGAGCTGCGCCAGGTCCTCGATCGAGTAGGTGTCGTGATGCGGCGGCGGTGAGACGAGCTCGACGCCGGGGGTGCCACCGCGGGCCGCCGCGATCTGCACCGTCACCTTGGGTGCCGGAAGCTGGCCGCCTTCACCAGGTTTCGCACCTTGACCGATCTTGATCTCCAGCTCGCGGAGCATCGGATCGGCGAGGTAGCCGGCCCACACCCCGAACCTGCCGGAGGCGAACTGCTTGATGCGTGAGCCGCGAATGGTGCCGTAGCGGGTGAGGTGCTCGCCGCCCTCGCCGCAGTTGGACAGGCCGCCGACCATGTTGGTGCCGTGCGCGACGGCCTCGTGGGCGGGTGCCACCAGCGCGCCGTGGCTCATCGCGCCGGAGGTCAGGGTGGCGGTGATCTCGTCGGCCGGTTGCACCGACGGCAGCGGGATCGAGTCCGGCGCCGACTGCAGCTGCGCCAGATACTTCCGTGCCCGACCGCGGGCGGTCAGCCACAGCCGGTCGCCGATCACCTCGTGGTCGACGATCTCGTCGCCGAACCGCTGCACCAGCGAGTCCGCCAGCGCAGTCAGCCGCCCTGGCGAGTGAGTCAGCCGCAGCGTGAACTCGTCGCCGACCCGGACCAGCGTCAACCCCCGCACCAGGTAGGAGTTGTTGCCGAACTGCGCGAACTGGCCCATCTCGGAACGGAATTCCTCGGCCGTGTGCACGAAGTTGACGTCGGCGGGGAACGCCAGCACGTCGCGAAGGGCGGCCGGACGACGGGTCCGCTCGGCGTTGACCGCGAACACGAAGCTGCGGTAGCCCGGGGTGATGTCGAAGCTGTTGATCGCCCGCGGCGTCATTTCGTCGAAGCTGTTGTTGCGGTACGCCTCGTCGTCAAGACCGAACGCACCCTCGAGTTGATGTAACGGCAGCGTCCTGAGGAACAGGGGATCGGCCATCTGCTCGTTCTTGGGCCGGGCCTCGTCGCCGAAGGAAATGGCTTCCTCCGTCATGTCGATGAAGCCGCGCACCGCCGTCGTCCCGTAGGAATGCCCGGCGCCCTCGGCCCGCTCCTTGAACAGGCCAAGCAGCGGGACGTCCTTCTCGTCGCCGACTTCGACTGCGCGGGCGTGCCATTCGGCGGAGGTGTCGGACAGCGTGCGGAATCCGACGCCGCCGACGACCGAGATGACGTTGGGGAAGTACTTGTTCAGCACCGGCCCGTTGGTGTCGAGGTAGCTGGGTTCGAAGAACTCGCCACCGATGTAGCTCTCCACCGTGCACAGCCCGACGCGGCCCATGGTCTTCATCAGCGACTTCTCGGCGGCCTTCTTGAATCGCTTGAACGCCGTCGTGATCGCGGTTTCGTCAGTACCGAACTTCTCCTCGGCGCGCATCTGCACGCTGAGTGAATAGACCGCCGACGCCCCGAACCCGAGGACCGTCGCGACGTGGTGCGACGAGCAGACCTGACCGCTCTCCACGATCACCGACACCCGGCGGCGCAGGCCCTCTTCGATGAGCCGCTGGTTGACGGCCGAGATCACGATGGTCATGGGCATCGCGGCGAGCTCGCTGGTGACGTGGCGGTCCGAGATGACCGCGATGCCACCGGATTCGCGGGCGAAGGCCTCGACCTCGTCGCACAGCTCGTCGATTCCGGCGATCAACGCGGCGGCGTTGGCCGCCCCGTCGTCGAGCACCACGCGGTATCGACTGCCGAAGCGGCGCACCGGCGTCTGCTTCTGATCGCGGATCTTCAGCATGTCGAGATGGGTCAGGATCGGCGAGTTGATCACGATCTGCGGCGCGGGCGTCGCACCGCTGTTGGGCTTCGCGCCGAGCGCCACCCGCAGCGTCATCCCGTCGGCCTCGCGAATGCTGTCCAGCGGCGGGTTGGTCACCTGGGCGAACCGCTGCGAGAAGTACCGCGCAATGCCGCCTTCGTGATTGGACAGCGCGTTGATCGCCGCGCCGTACCCCATCGCGGAGATCTTCTCCTGACCCGTGGCGAGCATCGGGTCCATCAGGAACTTGAAGCTCTCCTGGTTCAGCGAGTACGCCACGTACCGCTGATAGCGGTTCAGGTCGCCGTTGTAGCGGGCGGGTGACAGCTGCCCTTCCGGCGGGACGGCGGGCAACTCGTCGAGGTTGACGCGGGACTCGGCCACCATCGCCGGGTAGTCATGTTGCGCCGCAAGCATTTCGAGCGCCTCGACGGTGGTGAACGAGCGGCGCCGGGAGTGGTCGTAGTACAGCATGCCGCCGGCTTCGATCCGGCCCCGCTTGGTCACTTCGTCGGGCTCGAAGTACAGCTGGCCGGCCTCCGACATGACGCCCAGGTACTCGGCGGTTTCGACGGTTCGCAACGGGCGCAACCCAAGTCGGTCGAGCCGGGCCCCGATGTAGCGACCGTCGCCGAAGATCAGCGCCGCGGGCCCGTCGTTCTTCTCCTCGTAGAGGCTGAAGAACTCCAGCATCGCGCGAACTTCGGGCGACAGCGTCGGGTCGTTCTCCCAGGCCGGCGGCATCATCGCGACGACGGCGGTGACGAGGTCGAGGTCGTCCTCGAGGACGCGGTTCTGCAGCGTCTGGTCGAGCCGGCAGCTGTCGGACTGGCCGTGCGGCCGGATGATCGCGCGGTTGCGGGCCAGGGCGATGGCGTTGTCGGAGAGCCGGTTCTTCTTGTCGGTGTTGAGTTCGCCGTTGTGCGCCATCAACCGGAAGGGTTGGGCCATGGTCGCATTCGGCGCGGTGTTGGTGGAGAACCGCGTGTGGAAGAACATCGAGTGCACTTCCATGGACGGGTCCGACAGATCGCTGAAGTACGGGACCACTTCGTTCGAGTTCAGCCGACCCTTGAGTACCTGCGTGCGGGCGCTCAGCGACAGCGGGTACATGCCCTCGAGTTCGGGACGGGTGTAGGCGACTTCTTCGATGGCCATCAGGGCGTCGTGAATGCTGCGGTCCGACAGCGGCCCGCCGTTCGCCGTGGTGAAGACCCACTGGCGGATGGGCAGCTGATACTTGACCGCGGCCGGCCGGATGGCCGTGTCGTCCACGGGAACTTCGCGTTCGACGAGGATGTCGAAACCGCGATCGGCGAGCGCCTGGCGGACGACCTGCTCGGCCTCGGCGTGGAAGGCCGGGTCGTTGGGCAGGAAGAAGTTGCCGACGCCGAAGACGCCGAGGTCGAGGTCGGGTCGGCCGGTCACCCTGCGGAAGAACCGCAGCGACAGGTCGAGGTTGACGCCAGCGCCGTCGCCGACGCCTTCCGAGGACATGCCGCCGCGGTGGGGGACCGCGCATAGCGCCTCGTGCAGCTTGCGGATGACCTCGTGGGTCTGGCGGCCGTCCTTGCGTGTCAGGAAGCCGACGCCGCAGCTGCTCTTCTCCTGATCCGGGTCATACAGTCCGACCACCGAGGCTCACCCCTTTGCACGTACGTGGCATGTAGCAACACCCGGGGCCTCGTCGTTGAGCATGGGCGAGCACAAACACCTTAGGGTACCCTGATCAGGGGTTTAGCGCAGCGCTCGGCGTCTGTGACGGCTCCTCCTGGACTCGTCATGAGTTAATCCATCGCCGCGGGAGCGGGGCAGCGCATAGCGTGCCCCCACGTGACTCGACGCGTTCCTGCCTGGTTGGCCGCCCCTGCCGTCGCCGGACTGGCGCTGCTGTTGGTCTATCCGACGATCTGCCTGGTCGCGCTCGCTGTGACGAAGTCCTCACTCGCCAAGCCGCTCAACCGCTTCACCGGACTCGCCAATTTCACCGGAGCGTTCGCCTCGCCGGCGTTCACCCCGTCGCTGTGGAAGTCGACGATCTTCGCGGTCCTCGTCGCGGTCGTGACGACGCTGCTGGGGCTCGGCATCGCGCTGCTCCTTCGCCATCGCGGTGGCGGCTTCGGCGTCGTCGGAGCGCTGTTCCTGCTGCCGTTGGTGACCGCACCGGTGCTCGTCGGCGTCGCCTGGAAGCTGCTGCTGGCTCCGGTCGGTGGCGGGCTTGCCACCGTCTTCGAGGCCGTCGGGCTGGCGGGGTTCAACCCGCTGGGATCCGACGTCGGGGCTTTCGTCGTGCTGGTGGTCATCCACGTCTGGCAATGGACGCCGTTTGCGACGCTGATCGCATTCGCCGCGCTTGGCGTCGTCCGCCCCGAGCTTCTCGAATCCGCCCTCATCGACGGTGCGACCTCGTGGCGGTCCTTCACCACCGTCACCTGGCCCGCGATCGCCCCAAGCATCTGGGCCGTCGCCGTGCTCGAACTGGTCATCGGTTTCAAGGTGTTCGACCTCCTCGTCGTCATCACCGCCGGGGGACCGGGCTTCTCGACGAGCCTGTCGCCGTTCGTGATCTACCAGACCGGTCTGCGCGGTAGCTTCGACATGGGCACCGCTGCCGCCCAGACGCTGGTGTTCGGTCTCGTCGTCGGGGCTGTGGCCACCGTCGTCACGACGCTGCGGGCCCGCGCGCTCAAGGCCGACGCGTGAAGGCTCGCGTCGTCCTCGTCGGCGCGGTCGCCGTTGCGCTGCTGCCGATCGCGTACCTGCTGTCGTTGGCGCTGCGCCCCGCGGGCGAGGTGCTCAACTCCAGCCTGCTGCCAGACACGGTGTCCTTCGACGACTTCGTGAAGGTGTTCGACACCATCGAGCTGGGCACCATGCTGGCCAACTCGTGGGTCTCGGCGGTCGGCGCCGCGGTGCTGGCGGTCGTGATCGCCACGCCCGCAGCCTATTTCACGGCCCGGCACGTCCGGGGCGAGAGACTGCTGACGGTCTTGTTGGCGAGCTATTGCGCGCCGCCGATCGTCGCGATCATCCCGTTGTTCTTCCTGTTGCGCTACGCCGGGCTCACCAACGGCGTCGTCGGCCTCATCCTCGTCAACGGCATCGCGGGGGTCCCGGTGGCCGCCTGGTTGCTGGACGGTTTCGTGCGGCGCATTCCCGTGGAGATCGACGAGGCTGCCGCGATTGACGGGCTGTCCGTCGTGGCGACCCTGCGCAAGGTCGTCATCCCGCTGCTGTGGCCCGGCATCGTCGCCGCGCTACTGGTCACGTTCTTCCTGTCCTACAACGACTTCCTGTTTGCCGTGTACCTCGCCGTGACGAAGGAAAGCCAAACCCTCACCGTCGGACTGTCCCTCTTTCAAGGCGATCGCAACGTGCAGTTCGGCCAGCAGGCCGCGGCCGGGCTGCTCGGCGTCGCCCCCGTTTACGTGCTTGCGCTGGCCGCCCAGCGCTACCTCGTCGGCGGACTGACCACCGGAGCTACGAAATGAGCAGTCCCACCAGCGCGGTCGAGATCGCCGGCCTCACCAAGACCTACGACGACCACGCCGTCGTCGGCGATCTGACCCTCACCCTGCCCGACGGTTCGTTGACGGTGCTCGTTGGTCCGTCCGGCTGCGGCAAGTCCACCACCCTGCGCATCGTCGCCGGACTCGAGACGGCCGACGGTGGCACCGTGTCGATCGGTGGTCGCGACGTCACCACGGAGTCCCCGCGGACGCGCGACGTCGCCATGGTGTTCCAGAACTATGCGCTGTATCCGCACCTGTCGGTGGCGGCCAACATTGCGTTTCCGTTGCGCAACAACGGGGTTGCGAAGGCCGAGGCGACGCGGCGGGCGCGCGAGGCCGCCGACCGGGTGGGCATCACCGCGCTGCTCGACCGCAAGCCTCGTCAACTGTCCGGCGGCCAGCAGCAGAGGGTCGCCATCGCCAGGGCGTTGGTCCGGACGCCGAAGGTGTTCCTGTTCGACGAACCGCTCAGCAACCTCGACGCCAAACTCCGCGTCGAACTGCGATCCGAGATCCGGCGCCTGCAACAGGATTCGGGCATCACCGCGCTGTACGTCACGCACGACCAGGAGGAGGCGATGACGATCGCCGACCAACTCGTCGTCCTCGACGCAGGGACCATCGCGCAAGTGGGCACGCCCGAGGAGCTCTACCGCCGGCCGGCCAACACCTTCGTCGCGGGGTTCATCGGCTCGCCGAGCATGAACCTGCTCGGCGGCACCGTGCGGGCCGGGACGTTCGAGGGTGACGGGGTTCGGTTCGCCGCCCCCGGTGCCGACGCGGCTGCCGTCACGTTGGGGGTGCGGCCCGAGGACATGCTGGTCGCCCCGGCGGAGCATGGCAACGGCACCGTCGAGATCGTCGAATTGCTCGGGCCGCGTTACGTGTTCATCGTGACGGCGGGCGCACACCGGCTGACGGCGGTGGTCGAGGCGGCCACCGTCGCGGGCTGGGGGAGGACGCCCGCGCCGGGCGACGCCATGACGGTCGACGTCCGGGCCGACCGGGTGCACCTGTTCGAGAGCGAGTCCGGACGCCGGCTCACCTGAGCCCGCCCGACCCCCGCCAATCACCCCGCGAGCAGACGGAAAGGGCCCTGCATTGGCCCGATTGAGGGCCCTTTGCGTCTGCTCGCGGGAAACGCTAGCGCTCGGTGCGGCCGATGCCCCACTCGCCCGCGACCGCGCCAACGCCGAACTAGAGGCCGAACTGAAAGGACTTTGCTAGAGCTACTGCTCCCGCACCGCGAGGTAGTGCTCGGAGACCGGCACCCCGTCGGTGTAGCGCTCGACGGCCTGCTCGATCAAGAGGTCTTGACCGGTGAGACGCGTGTAGTGCTGGTGCATGTGCTCACCCCAGGAGCGCACGATGAACGTCTCCTTGAACGTGGACTCGTGTTCGACGCTGCGGAACAGCCGCCACTGCGAGGCGCCCGTGCGTTGCCGCGATCGGCCGAGCACCCTCATCGCCGCCAGGAAGTTCTCTTCGTCCGCCGGGTCGACGCGGTAGGAGGTCAACACCAACACCGGACCGTCGAGCGGTTCCGGCTCGAAGATCAGCGTCGGCTCGGGCCAGTGCGAGGACGGGGTCAGGTCGAGGCTGCTGGTCTTCGCGTGCAGCGGCCACCACAACGACGACAGCGAGCACACCACCAAGAGTGCCGAGCTGACCAACAGGCTGATCGAACTGGTCGAGGCGCCGGCAACCAGGCCCCACACCACCGAGCCCAACGCCTGCCCGCCCATGAAGATCAACTGGTACACCGACAGTCCGCGGGCCCGCACCCACGCGGGCAGGCTCAGCTGCATCGAGGCGTTGAGCGTCGACAGCGACAGCAGCCACGACGCGCCACCAATGATCAAGGCCAGCAACACGACCCAGAACACGGGCACCAACGCCAGCACCACGGTGGCAACGGCGAACCCCGCCGCGCCCGCGGTAAGAAGGAGGTTCTGGCCGAAGCGTGATCGCAAACGCCCCAACAGGAACGCGCCCACGACGGCACCGAGGCCGAGCGCGCCAAGCAGCAGACCGTAACCCGACGACGACAGTCCAAGCCGGTTCGCGGCGATCACCGGGAGCAGTCCCCACAGCGCGCTCGCCGGGGCGATGAACAACGCAGCGCGCAGCAGGATCCGTCGCACGATCGGCGAACTGCGGATGAACCGTCCGCCCGCGCTCAGGGCGGCAAGCGCGCGCTCGGGTGGATAGTCGCGTTCGACCGCAGGCCGACGCCACCACACCAGCACGACGACGATCCCGACGAAGGACACCGCGTTGAGCGCGAAGACCGACGTCGGGCCTGCCACCGACACCAGCACGCCTGCGATGGCTGGGCCGATCGCCCGTGCCCCGTTCAAGCTCATGCTGCCCAACGCGGCTGCCGCCGGAATCTGTTGGGCGGGAACGAGATCGGGTTGAATCGCCTGCCATGCCGGGGCGGTCAGTGCCTGCCCGCACCCGATGACGAACAGCAGCGTCAGCAGCACCGCTGGCGTGGTCAGCCCAAACCCGGTCAACGTGGCGAGCAGCCCCACCCCCGCGGCCATCGCCCCCTGCGTCGCAATGAGCAGCCGACGACGGTCGACCAGGTCGGCCAAGACGCCCGACGGCAACGCCAGCAGCAGGACCGGCAGCGTGGTCGCGGTCTGCACCAGCGGCACCAGGATGGCCGCGCGCGGGTCGCCGACCAACATCCATTGCGCCCCGACGGTCTGCATCCAGGTGCCGAGATTGGAGACCAGCTGCGCGATCCACAGCGCGCGGTAGACCGGCGAGCGCAGCGGCGCCCACGTCGAGATGGGCGCCAGCGTCAGCCCTTGACCAGAGTGAACTGCCCCAGCTCGCTGATGCCCCGCTTGAAGAAGTCGCTGCAGCCCACCAGGTACTTCATGTACCGCTGGTAGACCTCCTCGGAGGTGGCGGCGACCGCTTCGTCGTGATGCTCCTCGAGCGCGGTGGCCCACAGATCCAGCGTGCGGACGTAGTGCTCGTCGAGCAGCTGCTTGTCCGCGACGGTGAACCCGGCGGCCTGCGACAGGTTGACGATGTCCTCGTCGCACGGAACCGAACCGCCGGGGAAGATCTCCTTGGCGATGAAGCGCATGAACCGCAGGTCGGTCATCACGATCGGGATGCCCATCTCGGGCCAGCGCTTCAGCGGGTGTCCGAGGATCGCCTGCAACACCATGCGGCCGTCGGCGGGCAGGATCTTGCTGCAGGTTTCGAAGAACGGCGCATAGCGCTCCGGCGGGAACGCCTCGATCGCCTCGAGGCTGATGATGCGGTCGACGGGCTCGTCGAACTGCTCCCACCCGCGAAGCAGCACCCGGCGGGTGCGTTCGGTCGGCAGTCCGTCGAGGAGCTGCTGGCCGAACGCGCGCTGATTCTTGCTCAACGTCAAGCCGACGACGTTGACGTCGAACTTCTCGATCGCACGCTGCATGACCGAGCCCCAGCCGCACCCGACGTCGAGCAACGTCATGCCTGGCCTGAGGTCGAGCTTGCCGAGGGCAAGGTCGATCTTTGCCATCTGCGCCTCTTCGAGCGTCATGTCATCACGCTCGAAGTACGCGCAGCTATAGGTCCGCGACGGATCCTGGAACAGCCCGAAGAAGTCGTCGGACAGGTCGTAATGAGCCTGTACCTCTTCGAAGTGTGGCTCCATTGCCGTCGACGTCTTCGTCGATTCGGCCTTCGTCTCAACCATGTGCGACATTCCTTCACCCGATGGAGCGGACCAGGTCGCTACGGTCCTCGTTGATCAAAATTCAGTGTGCAAAAGCTACTACACCGTCGTCAATTACGCCTTCACGCAAGTGAATTGGACGACGTCGGTGTAGCCCTCGCGGAACAGGTCGGCGCAGCCGGTGAGGTACTTGAGGAAGCGTTCGTAGATGACCTCGTTGGTGATCTCGATGGCCTCGTCCTTGTTGGCCTCGAGATTGGCCGCCCAGGTGTCCAACGTCTTCACGTAGTGCGGCTGCAGGTGCTGTTCTTGGGTCACCTGGAAGCCGGCCTTGATCGCGTGGTTGGTCACCATCGACGCCAGCGGCAGACGGCCGCCGGGGTAGATCTCGTCCATGATGAACTTGATGAAGCGCACCCGCGACATGGTCAGCGGCAGCTTCTTGGCCTTGATCTCCTCATCCTCGGGGATGGTGATCGTGTGCAGCATCTGCACGCCGTCGTCGGGCAGCCAGTCGTAGGTCTTCTTGAAGTAGTCGTCGTACTTGTTGAAGCCGAAGTGCTCGAAGGCGCCGATCGAGACGATGCGGTCCACCTTGCCGCTGAAGTCCTCCCACGGCTGCAGGCGGACGTCCATCGTCCGGTTGCCCTTGTAGTTGGCGAGCCAGCGCTCTTCGATGTGCCGTTTCTGGTTCTCCGAGAGCGTCAGGCCGATGACGTTGACGTCGTACTTCTCGACGGCGCGGTTGATCGTGGCGCCCCAGCCGCAGCCGATGTCGAGCAACGTCATGCCCGGTTCGAGGCCGAGCTTGCCGAGCGACAGGTCGATCTTCGCCAGCTGCGCCTGCTCGAGCGTGTAGTCGTCCTTCTCGAAGTACGCACAGCTGTAGACCTGATTCGGGTCCTGCCACAGCTTGAAGAACTCATTGCTGATGTCGTAGTGGAACTGGACTTCCTTCTTGTCCGACCCACGCGTCTGTGATGCCGACTTGGACAGCCACTGGGACTGCGCAGGTGACGGGGTTTGCGTCTCGCTAGAAGAATTCATGAACCAACCTGTCGGCTATCGATCGGGGCTTCGGGGCCGTGCCGCCCAGCGTCTTCTTCACCATGCCGGCACATCGACTCTATCCCCGCGTCGCCGTCAATTCGACGCCGACGCGGCGAGGCGGGCGACCCGTCCGCGGACCCGTTCCGCCTCGCGGTTTGCGGAACAGTGGCTGACGAGTTGCTGAAAATGCCTTCGCCGGACCCGAGGTGACGTGCGTCGAGTGCGCGGCTCAGACTGAACCCATGACAGAACGTGAGGACACCCGCGTCGCGGTCTACCTCGACTTCGACAACATCGTGATCTCGCGATACGACCAAGTGAACGGTCGCAATTCGTTCCAGCGCGACAAGACCAAGGGGCTCGAGGTCGACCGGCTGTCCCGCGCGACGGTCGACGTCGGGGCGATCATCGACTTCGCCTCGTCGTTCGGGACCCTGGTGCTGACCCGCGCCTACGCCGACTGGTCGGCCGACGTCAACGCCGGATACCGCGGTCAGTTGGTGAGCCGGGCGGTGGACCTGGTGCAGCTGTTCCCCGCCGCGGCGTACGGCAAGAACGGCGCCGACATCCGGCTCGCCGTCGACGCCGTCGAGGACATGTTCCGCCTGCCCGACCTGACGCACGTGGTGATCGTCGCCGGCGACTCCGACTACATCGCGTTGGCCCAGCGGTGCAAGCGGCTCGGTCGCTACGTCGTCGGCATCGGGGTGGCGGGCTCGTCGAGCCGATCCCTCGCAGCGGCGTGCGACGACTTCGTCATCTACGACGCACTGCCCGGCGTGCCGGTCTTCGAACCGACCCCGGCTCCCGTCAAGGCCGAAGCCGACGGCGAAGGCGCGGAAGACGGGGAGCCGGAACCCGAACCCAAGAAGCGCGCGCCGCGCCGCCGCGCCACCCGGCCGCAGGCCGTCGAGGAGGAGCCCGAGGCCCCGGACCCGCAGGCCGACGCGACCGGGCTGCTGCGACGGGCGTTGCTGATCGGCTTGGAGAAGGACGACGTCGAATGGCTGCACAATTCCGCGGTCAAGGCGCAGATGAAGCGGATGGACCCGTCGTTCAGTGAGAAGTCGCTGGGTTTCCGGTCGTTCAGCGACTTCCTGCGCTCACGATCCGACGTCGTGGTGCTCGACGAGAGCTCCACGACGCGGATGGTGAAACTGCGCAACGAGTCCTGACCCCTCCCCGCCGAGTGTGGAGTTGATGCACGCGCCGAGGTGTCTCGGCGTGGAACAACTCCACACTCGGCGGAGGGTTTCTCTAGCCGATGGTGCGGATGATGTCGGGCTTCATCACGTCGAGCTGCTGACTCCAGTACGCCCAGGCGTGGCTGCCGTTGGGCGGGAAGTTGAACGTCGCGTTGCGCCCGCCCGCGCCGGTGTAGGCATTCTGGAAGGCCTGGTTGCTGCCCTGGGTCAACCCTTCCAACGTGGTCGCAGGCAGGTCGCCACCGCCCAGCTCGTTCGGCCTTCCGTTGCCGGTGTAGACGTAGATTCGCGTGCCGTTGGCGGCGAGCCTGCCCGCCTGCAGCGTGGGGTCGTTGCGCTGCCAGTCCGGTCCTCCGCCGGGGCCCCACATGGCGCCCGCGTCGAACCCGCCCGCGTCGCGCATGGAGATACCGACCAGCGTCGGCCAGATGCCCTGTGACAGGTTCAGGAAGCCCGACTCGGATCCCGCGAAGCTGAAGTTGCCGGGGTGGTATGCGGCGAGGATCAGAGCGGCGCTGCCCGACATGGACAGTCCGACGACGGCGTTGCCGGTCGGTGAGATGCCCTTGTTCTGCGACAGATAGGCGGGAAGCTCCGAGGTCAGGAACGTCTCCCACTGGTAGTTCTGGGTCTGGCCGTTGCCGACGGCCGGCTGCTCCCAGTTGGTGTAGAAGCTGGACATGCCGCCGACGGGCATCACCACCGAGACACCCGAGCCGTTGAACTTCTCGAACGCGTTGGTCTCGATGTCCCAGCCGCTGTTGTCGTCACGGGCCCGTAGTCCGTCGAGTAGGTACACCGCGTGCGAGCCACCTGGCTGGAACCTGACGAGCACGTTGCGGCCCATGGCGGCCGACGGCACCTGCAGGTCCTCGACCGGCAGACCCGGTGGCGAGTAGGCCCCTGCGGTCGCCGATCCGCCGGTGATGCCAATCAGGCCGGGAAGGACTGCCGTGACGAGGGCGGCCACCGCCAGTCGTCGACGCCAATTTCGCAAGTTCTCAACCATCGTCACGTGTCACTCCGTTCTCGGGGACCTCCGTCGAACGCAGCTCTTTGGCTCCGCGGAGGTGTCGGCCGTCACCTTGTTCCTCGGCGTGTCTTACCCGTTCGTTACCCGATGACACGTAACCGGATCGTGCCGTCACACATGTTGCGAATAGTGGCTTCCGACCACCTACCATTGGGGCTCGTTCTTCTCGTCAGTTCGGAAAATCAATGGAGCCTTCTTGACGTCTACTCGTCGTGCCCGTGGAACGTGGTTGGCCGCCTCCTTCGCGGTGCTGGCCGTCCTCGGTGGTGTCGTGGTGAGCGGGTCGGAACGGTGTGTGCACGGCTGCCAGGTGCTGGCCGCGCCGAAGAACCTCGTCGAGGCGGAGCAGCCCGCCGCCGTGCCCACCTCGGCGCCCGCCGAGCTGTCCGTCGTCCCGGCACCCGCCGCCGACAAGGTCAACCCCGCGAGCCCGGTGATGGTCACCGCCACGACGGGCACCATCACCGACGTCACCATGACCAACGACGGCGGAAAGGTCATCCCGGGTGTGCTGACGCCGGACCACACGACCTGGAAGCCGACGATCCAGCTGGGCTACGGCCGGGCGTACACGATGTCGGTTTCGGCCCGCGGCCCCAACGGCATGCCGTCGCGGCAGGAGACCACCTTCCACACGGTCTCGCCGAGCAATCAGACTCAGGTGTACTTCGAGACCACCGACGGCGGACTTCTGCAGGACGGCGCCACCTATGGCGTCGGGGAAGTGGTCGTCGCGCACTTCGACGAGGCGATCGACAACAAGGCCAACGCCGAGCGGCATCTGTCGGTCACCACCAACCCGCCGGTCGCGGGCTCGTGGAACTGGATCGACGACCAGACCGCACACTGGCGGCCGGCGAAGTACTACGCGCCCGGCACCACCGTGACGGTTGCGGGCAACGTCTACGGCACGCCGCTGGGCGACGGCCTCTACGGCGAGGAGGACGAGCACGTCTCGTTCAAGATCGGTGACGCGCACGTCTCGATCGCCGACGACACCACCCACATGGTCAGCGTGTACGACAACGGCAAACTGGTGCGCACCATGCCGACGTCGATGGGCATGGGCGGCATCCAGACGATCGCGGGCACCACGTTCTCGTTCTTCACCCCGCCAGGGGTGTACACGGTGCTCAGCAAGGCCAACCCGGTGATCATGGATTCCTCGACGTTCGGCCTGCCGACCAATTCTCGGCTGGGTTACAAGGAGTCGATCTCCTACGCCACCAAGATCAGCACCGACGGCATCTACCTGCATCAGCTCAACTCGACGGTGTGGGCGCAGGGGAACACCGACACCTCGCACGGGTGCCTGAACCTCAACGGCGACAACGCCGCCTGGTTCTTCGACTTCTCGGTGCCCGGTGACGTCGTCGAGGTTCGCAACACCGGCGGCAAGCCCCTGCAGATCTCGCAGAACGGCGACTGGACCGTGCCGTGGGATCAGTGGCTCAAGGGCAGCAAGCTGACGTAGTCGGTTGGTTCACTCCCGCGACTTCTACGCCAGGGTTGCGATCTCGAGCCAAGTGCGACCATCCTGCAGAAGTCGGGGACAAGCGCAGCCCTAGCGGGACGCGTCATCCGCGTAGGCGCCCAGCTCCTCGACGAAACCTTCGGGAAACCGCAGCGAGCCCTTCTGCGTCCGCCGGATGAAACCCGTTGCTGCCCTTGCTGACAACGGCTTGCCGGGGAACTGCAGGAAGTCGACCAACGGCAACCGCGGCTCCCACACCGGCCACGGCCCGACGTCGGCCACGTGCACCACGCCGTCGAGGTCGGCCCAGGCTGCCCGCCGCGACCACTTGGTGCCGTTCCACGGCAAATCGGCCGACGAGTCGTAACGTCCCGGGCGCCCGAGTCGGCTGCCGATCCACGCCGCGACGGGCACGCTCACCGAATTGCCGACCATCCGCCACCGCTCACCGGGTCGGGCGACTTCCTCGGCGGGCAACGTCCAGTCGACGGGAAACCCTTGCAGCCGTTCGGTATCCCGAAGATCGGGGGTGACGTAGGCGCCCGACGGCAGGCGAATCGCCGGGGGAGACGGCACCCCGATCGACGATCCGCACTTGATCGGCGGGACGGCGTCCACCGCCCAGCCGAAGGATCGCATGCCTTCGGTCCAATAGAAGCCGCAGGCGACGTCCGGATACCCGTAGGCGACGGGCGGTTTGACACAGTCGTCGGCCAGCAGTACGTCCCGCGGATCGCCGACCCGCGACGCGACCAGATACCAGCGGTTGCGCCGCTGCGGCAGGCCGAAGGCGTGGGTGTCGACGACCCGGTAGGCCCACCGGTAGCCGAGTTCGGTCAACGCCGACGTGACCACCCTCAGCGCCGCGCCGCGGCCCAACGAGATGAGGAACGGCACGTTCTCCAGCACCACCCAGGGCACGTCGCCGTCCTCGAGCAGTCGCAGGACCTCACCGACCAAACTGCTTCTGGCGCCGACGATTCCGGCCTTGCGGCCGACGCTGCTGAGGTCCTGGCAGGGGAAGCCCGCGACGACGAGGTCGGTGCCCTTCGGCAGCGTCGCGACGTCGCGGACGTCGGCCTCCAGCTTGGTGTCGGGGAACCGTCGGCGCAGCACGTGCATGGCGGGCGAGGAATTCTCGACCAGCAGGTGCGCATGGTGGCCGCTGCCCGCCATGCCCAACTCGAGGCCACCGATGCCCGCGAACAGCCCGGCGACCTTAAGGCTCACCGCAGCCATTCCACCGCGACGGCATAGCTCAGGCGTGACGGCACCGCGTTGCCGATCATGCGCGCCAGGGCGGTGCGACGGGTGACGCCGTCGAAGGAGAACCAGTCCGGAATGTATTGCAGCCGTGCGGCTTCGTGCGCGGTGATGGTGCGACGCCGGCTGGGGTGCACGTACCGTCCCATGCACATGCTGTAGAAGCCGGTGGTGATGGTCTGTGACGGCCGGTCCCATGCCAACCGGCCGTAGATCGCCTTGTAGCTGTGGCCGCCCGAGGCGTGGCATGCCGGACGTTGCCGGTCGGGCAGGTCGAAGTCGCCGTTCTCGAACAGGTAGTCGATGCGTTGGCGCGTCGCCGGCGCCGAGCGGGCGGCCTCGTCGACCAGGCGGCCCGACTCGGGAGCCAATTCGAGGTCCTGAAAGGCCCAGGCCACCGAACGGCGAGCTCTGCGATGCCGATCGGTGACGTCGGCGACGGTGACGGACTGCGTCAGGCTCGCCATCAAGACCAGTCGTCGTCGGCGTTGGGGGACGCCGATCTCGCTGAGGTCGACCACCCCGACGGAGACCCGGTACCCGAGTCCCACCAGGGCGTCGGCGGTGCGCTGCACGACGGCCCTGCGGTCGTTGACGGCTCCTGGGACGTTCTCGATCAGGATGTGTTGCGGAGTAAGCACTTCCGCTGCCCTGACCATGGTGCGGTACAACTCGTTCTTGTCGTCGGCGTGACGAGTGCGGTTGTTGAAGTCGCTGTGCCCCTGGCAGGGCGGCCCGCCCACCAGCACGTCGACGTGGGAGTGCCGCTTGGCCAGTAGGCGTTCGGCCGGGTTCAGCCGAGCGCCAACGCGTCCGGGGAACACGTCCTCGACGTCCTGGGTGAGGGTGGTCGCCGACGGGAAGTTGGCGGCGTAGGTCTGCGCGGCCACCGCGTCGACGTCGACCGCGAGGACCGGTTCGAAGGAGCGGTTCAGTGCGCGCGCCGCCTCGGCCAACCCGATGGAAAGGCCCCCGCAGCCGGAGAACAGGTCGACGACGCGCAACGACGTCCTGGCGGCGCCGACGGGCGGTGCGACGCTGCTTTGCAGCCACGCGCGCTCGGCTTCGTCGGCGCACGTCACCCTGGTCTCGGTGCCGCGATAGCCGGCCAGCACGCTCGCGACGGGCCTGCCGTCTCGTCGGGACAGCACGCGTTCGTAGCTGCCGTTTCGGGTGCGGAAGCGCTCGAGCTCGACGTCGCGCGCGACGTCGGCGATGGTGCTCACCTGCCGATCGTATGCAGCGAGTTCGCCAATAGTGTGGAGGCATGGCCGAGTCCTGGGCGTCCTCACCCGAGGCGCGGGCGCGCATGCAGTCCAACAAGAGCCGCGACACCAAGCCCGAGCTGGCGCTGCGTTCGGCGGTGCACGCCAGGGGTTTGCGTTACCGGGTGTCGGCGAAACCCCTGGCGGGGGTGCGGCGGACGGCCGATTTGGTGTTCCCGCGGGCGAAGGTCGCGGTGTTCCTCGACGGCTGCTTCTGGCACGGCTGCCCCGAGCATCACACCGTGGCCTCGGCCAACGCCAAGTTCTGGGCAGACAAGGTCGAGGGCAATCGAAGACGGGACCGCGACACCGACGGCCGGCTTGCCGAGGCCGGCTGGGTCAGCGTGCGGATTTGGGAACACGAGGACCCCGCCGAGGCAGCCCGGCGGGTCGAGGCGATCGTCCGCGCTCGAATTTGACGGAGCCGTGGTGGCGGTCGTCACATGTGTCGCGGAATAGATCCGACACATGGTTAGTTGTGCTCGGTAGTTTCTTCGAGCAACGGGGTGCACCATGATCGATCTCAAGGCCATCGCAGTTGGATTCGTTGCAGCGGGCGTCCTGACGCTCGGACCCTTGGGCGCCGGCGTCGCAAATGCCGCACCCGCCGAGCCGCAGGTGCCGTCGGTGCAGGGCACCAGCAGCCAGACCGACAACCATGCAGGAACGCCGTCGCCGTACGCCGCCTACGGGGGATACGAGCTGTGCTCGATGCCCGGGATGTACTTCGCCAACATCTGCGTCTGAGCGGACCGCTCGCTACACGGTGAGTCGATGATCTCCCGCGCCGATCAGGGCACTGTGACCCCGGTCACAAACGGCGTACGATCGGAGCATCTCTCCTGAAAGGAGATGCAGATGAAGGGTGCTCATCGGGATCCCACCGACCACTGCCGCACGACGCAGCCGCACGCGGGTGAATCGTTCATCGACACGTTGTGGTTGCCCGGACTGATACTCATCATGCTCGGGACCGCCACGATCGCGGGGTTCCTGGCGGCGACGGCGTACAACCGCCCCGAATGGCAACTGCCCCTTGGCTTCATCGCCGGAGCGCTCGTCACCGCGGGCGCCATTCTCATCACGCTGGAGCATCATCGCGTCAAGCGGGTCGAGGAGCGCTGGCTGGCGGACCATCCGGTGCTTCGCTAGGGCGACACTGCCTACGTCGCACCGAACTGCGTTGCCAGCGGCAGAAACACGTCGTCGACGATCTCGACGATGGTCTCCGGCCTCGCCGCCGCCATCGTCATGAACAGTTCGTGCCGCAGCAGGTCGACGGGCAGCACGACGATGCGCTGTGACGGCATCGCGGCAATTTCGCCGCGGGCGACGGCGCGCTCGAGCACGGTGTCCATCACCGACGGACCGTCCGGCACGAACCACGCGCGAATCTCCCGTGGCGACCCACCCGCCTCGTCGTAGAACGCACCGAGTCGCGCGGCGATCAAACCGATGATGCGCGAACGTCTCTCGTTGAATTCGGTCAGCGTGGCCAGCACGTCGCCGCGCAGCGTGCCGGTGTCCGGGGTGGGAATCGAGTCGATCTCTCCGCGGTGGTGGATCACCGCCTTGAGCAGGTCCAGCCGCGACGGCCATCGCCGGTACAGCACCGAGCGGGCCGACGACGAACGCTCGGCCACCGACTCGATGGTGAAGCGCTCGTAGCCGCCGTCGAGGAGCTGATCCCACCCCGCGTCCAGGATCGCGGTCTCCAGGGCGGCTCCGCGTCTGCGCAGCCTCTGCGGCTTAGGGGACATTTGCGTATCTTATCGCGGGCGTCTAGCGTCGATAAGCGACACTCATGTAGCTAAAGCGCGGAGGACTCTCATGACCACACGCAGCGCCCTGATCTCCGGTGCGAGCATCGCCGGACCCGTCCTGGCCTACTGGCTGGCCGAAGCGGGCTGGGACGTCACCGTCGTCGAGCGCGCCGAACGCCTGCGCACCAGCGGCTACCCGGTGGACGTCCGCGGCACCGCGGTCGACGTCGTCCGTCGCATGGGCCTGCACCGCCAACTGGTCGAGGCGCACTACCGCCACGTTCCGGTCCAGCTGCTGACTCCCGGCGGTCGACGCCTGTGCACGCTCGACTTCGGCAACCTGCTCAACAGCTCGCAGGCCGGCGACGTGGAGATCACCCGCGGCGCGCTTGGCGAGATCCTCCACGCCGCCACCAGTGACCGGGTGAACTACGTCTTCGACGATTCGATCGAGAGCCTGACCCAGAACGACGGCGGGGTCGACGTCACGTTCCGGCACGGCGAGCCACAGACCGTCGACGTGGTCGTCGGCGCCGACGGCATCGGGTCCAACGTCCGACGCCTCACCTTCGGAGACGACTCGCACTTCGTCCGTCACCTCGGCCCGTACGCGGCGATCTGGGACCTGCCGGGCGAGATGTTCCCCCCGGGTGCGGGTTTCATGTACTCACACGCGGGTCGCACCGCGATGGTCGAGCGTCCGGCCGACGGCGGTCCGACTCGGGCGTTCCTGGCGTTCGTCCACCCGGCGCCGGGCACCGTGGACCGCCATGACGAAGACGCCGTCAACGCCGCGGTGCGCGAGGCGTTCGCCGAGGATCGTTGGCGCACAGGCGAGGTCCTCGACACGATGGCAGACGCCGACGACCTCTACTTCGACACCGTCAGCCAGGTTCGGATGGACAGTTGGAGCGCCGGCCGGGTGGCGCTGGTCGGCGACGCCGCCTACGCACCGGCGTTCCTGTCGGGGCAGGGCACCAGCATCGCCATCGCCGGCGCCTACGTGCTGGCGAGTGAACTCGTCCGCGGCGACCGGCCGCAGGCGGCGTTCGCGGCCTACGAACGCCGACTGCGCGACTACGTGCAGAAGAATCAAGACCTGGCGCTGCGGACCGACTCGACGGTGATCTCGCGAACGCCCGGCCAGCTGTTGCGCCGAAACGCCAAGCTGGTGACGGTGCCGTGGCTGCAGCGCCTTGGCATCGCGGATCTGCTGCAGACCCAGCTGCGGACCGCCGCCACCGACCTGTCGCTCGCCGACGACGACCTTCGGGTCGCGAGCGCGTCGGGGGTCTAGCCGGAATTCCGAAGCCGCAGAGCCAATCCCGTCGCCCGGACCGCGCGCTTCTCGATCGCCGCCCGTACCTCGTCGGCGGACCCCACCACCCGAACCTTGGACTTGGCTCGGGTCACCGCGGTGTAGAACAGCTCCCGGGTCAGCAGGCGGGAGTCGACGGGCGGCATCAGCACCGTCACCTCCGCGGCCTGCGAGCCCTGACTCTTGTGGATCGTCATCGCATACATCGTCTCCAGGTCGGGCAGTCGACTGGTGGCGAAGGCCCGCGGTTCGCCGGCGCCTGCGATCGCGGCGCGCAGCCCTTCGGGTCCGTTCACCGTCACCCCGGTGTCGCCGTTGTACAGGCCAAGCCCGTAGTCGTTGGCCGTCACCAGGACGGGTCTGCCCGCGTACCAGTCCGACCAGATCGGCTCGCCGGTCGACTCGGTGAGCCAGCGCTCGACCTGGTGATTCCAGTGCTGCACACCGTGGGGTCCGCGGCGGTGGGCGCACAGCAGCCGATGCTCGTCCAGGATGTCCAGCGCCGTCTTGGCGTCGCCGAGGATGGCCGCCTGTCGCAACGCAAGGGCTTGCGGCAAAACGACTTTGCGCAATCCCTTGGCCGGGTCGTCGTCGACGATCCACTCGACGTGGTCACCGCCCGCGGCGAGCACGTCGACGGCCCTGTCGGCGTCACCGTCGCGGATCGCCGAGGCCAGCGCCCCGATCGATTCGCCGAAGCGGTGCGACGTCCGCAGCGCGACCACCGGTGACCCCGCGCCCGCACCGAGACCGTCGACCAGGTCGGCGAGGACGGCGCCGGCGTCCACCGAGGCCAACTGGTCGGGGTCGCCGACCAACAACAGCCGGGACTGCGGCCGCACGGCTTCCAGGAGCCGGGCCATCATCGTCAACGACACCATCGACGTCTCGTCGACCACGATGACGTCGTGCGGCAGACGGTTGCCGCGGTGGTGCCGAAACCGCGACGAACTGTCAGGCCTGCTGCCCAGCAGGCGGTGCAGCGTCGTCGCCTGCAACCCCGAGAGCCGCCGCTGGTCGACCAGTTCCAGCTTGTCGATCTCCTGGCGAACCGCCTGCTGAAGCCGAGCGGCCGCCTTCCCCGTCGGCGCGGCAAGGGCGATGCGCAGCCGCGCTCCCGACGCCGCCTGCCCGGCGAAGAGCGCCAGCAGCCGCGCGACCGTGGTCGTCTTGCCGGTGCCCGGCCCGCCGGTGAGCACCGTGACCCGTTGCGACAGAGCGATTTCGGCGGCGTCGCGCTGCTCCTCATAACCCGCGGGGAAGAGGCGTTCGACGTCGGCTGCGGACACCGCCGCGCCACGCGACACCATCGCCCGCAGGTCGTCGGCGACCTGCTCCTCCTCGCGCCAGTACCGGTCGAGGTACAGCAGGTGTTCCCGCCTCCGGAGCACGTGCGGCGCCTCGAGCAGCGGGCTGGCCCACACCGCCGCCAACCAGCCGTCGACCGCCGGCCACGGCAGGTCCGCGACGTCGACCTGGGCCTCGACCGACCGCAGGTCCAGACACACCGACCCGGCCCGCAACCCACGCACCACCAGAGCGAGGGCGAGCATCACGCGCTCGTCGTCCTCCTTGGCCAACGCGCTGAGCCGCTGGGCGACCAGCACGTCCGCGGCGTCGATCACCCCCGCCTCGTTGAACACCGCCAGCAGTCCGGTGGCGCCGACGGCCCGCCGCCACGAAGCGGTGTCGACCGGTTCGACCGACGTCACGCCCTCACCGTCCCCTCGTCGAGTAGCTCGGACATTGCCACCACCAACGACGCCGGCGGCTGCCAGTCGAATACCCCCGCCGGATGCCCGTCGACGACGGGGGTCTCTGCACCGCACATGCCACGAACGAACAGGTACAGCACTCCACCGAGGTGTTCCTCCGGCGAGTAGCCGTTCTGCCGCCACCGCAGGAAACGATGCAGCACAACGCTGTACAGCAACGCCTGCAGCGGATAGTCGGAGTGCAGCATCGCCTCGACGAGGCGGGCGCGCTCGTAGTCCGCCGACGTCAACGAGCCGTCACCGTCGCCAAGCCAGTTCGACTTGTAGTCGACCACCACGTAGCGATTGCCCTTGGGGGACGGGATGCGCAGCACCGCGTCGACCGAGCCGTTCAGATACCCGCGCAGCGGTTGGTTGCCCAAGGCGTCGCCGGTGAGACGTTCGGCGTAGCTCGCCAGTGGGTCGTCCTGGGGCAGATGCTCGGCGACCAGCTGGCCGACATCGCGCAGGTAGATCCGAGGCGCCGTCGCGCGCAGGTCCCCGCCGGCCAGCGGGAACTCGAAGTCCAACTCCCGCAACCGGTCTCGCAGGCCGATCTGGCGCAGCGTCAGATTCCCCGCCAGCGGACCCAGCGGGGTGTCGTTCATCGGCACCAGAGCGGCCGCCAGGTCGGCGGCGGGCACGTCCACCGGCCACCACACCGAGTGCTCGACGATCTGGGCCTCCAGTTCGGCGGCGAGATCGGCCGCGAACGGATCGGCGGTCTCCAGCACCGCGTGCATCAGCGTGCCGAACTTCGCGCCCTTGGGCAGGTCGGCCATCGGCGAGGGCAACGCCGGTCCGGTCGAGGGCTGCAGCAGCGGAAGTTCGCCGACCTCGTCGTCGAGGGCGACGACCTCCGGTTCACTGCTGACGCCCGACGTCTCGGCCACCCGGATCAGCCCGGAGTAGGACGTACGACGCCACGTGGTGTCGATGGAACGGTGAAAGTGTCTGGCGTCCAGGCCCGTCGGCGCCGGCTCGGCGGGCGGTCGCGGTGCCGGCGCGAGGACCGACTGCTCGAGCACCGGTCCGCCGGCAGCCTCCCACTGGCGCAGCCGCGTGAGGGCGTCGTCGTCGGTGATCTTGCTGGGCACGCATCGGTTGGGTACCACCGCCTCGCCGGGCTGCCTGCCGCGCAGCAGCCGCGACAGTCCGCCGTTGGCCTCGTCGTTGGCGGGCGCCCACCACGCCACCACCTGGGACTGCGCCCTGGTCATCGCGACGTAGGTCAGCCGGCTGTCGTCGCCGGCGGACTCCTCGCGGCCCAGCCGTTCGACGTCGCGGTAGTCGGGGCTTTCCTTGCCGCCGATGTGCAGGCAGCGGGTCGGCCCGTCGTGGAACAGGATCAGGTCGCGTTCGGGCACCCAGCGGTTGAACGCGAACGGCAGGTACACGATGGGGTATTGCAGCCCCTTGCTCACCCAGACCGTCATGATCTGGACGGCCGCGGCGTCGCTGTCCAGTCGTCGGTTGCGCTCCGCCGTCCCTCCGCGGTCGTCGCGCTCGGTGCGCAACCAGTCGCGCAGGGCGGGCAGCGAATGGTGCTCCCGGTGCGCCACGTCCTGCAGCAGCTGTGTCATGTGCGCCAGGTCGGTCATGTGCCGTTCACCGTCGCGCCAGGACAGCACGCGTTTGAGCATGCCGCGCAGCTGGGCGGCTTCGAAGATCGCCGCGACCCCGCGTTCGCGAGCGTGTCCGGCCCACTCCCGCAACGTCTCCGCGATCTCGTCGGTCAGCTCGTCGCCGCCGTCCACCAGGTCCTCGGCGGTCTTGCCGAAGAACATCGTCGCCGCGGCGGCGCGCACCACCCCGGCGCGGTGCGGCTGGTCGAATGCCTCCAACAGCGACAGCCAGTCGTCTGCGGCTTGGGAGGCGAAGATGTCCGAGTCGCCGGTGTAGACCGCAGGGATCCCGGCCCGGCCCAGCGCGAGCTGGCAGATTCTCGCGTCCTTGTGCGTCTCGACGATGATGGCGACGTCGCCCGCTTGCACCGGCCGGCCGTCGAACGTGGCGCCGCTGGCGAGCAGGGCGCCGATGTCGCCGGCGAGGTCCTTGCCGATGTGCTGGCGCAGGTCGTTGATCGACACGTTCTGGGTTCCCCTGCGCCCGAACGTGCTTCGCTCAACGATCCGCAGCCGGAACGGTTCGACGTTGGGTGCGCCGACCAGGCGGCACCCCTTGTTGTGGGCGTCGACGTCGTGCACGACGATCGCGGGGTCGCCGAGCTCGGCGCCCCTCAGCACGGCCTGCAACCGGTCGACCAGCGCACTGTCGCTGCGCCAGTTGGTGCCGAGGGTCTTCTTGGCTCCCGCGGTCTCGGCTGCGCTGAGGTAGGTGACGATGTCACCACCGCGGAAGGCGTAGATCGCCTGCTTGGGGTCACCTATGAGAACGACGGTTGACCGGCCGCTGAAGGCCCGGTCGATCACCTGCCATTGGACGGGGTCGGTGTCCTGGAATTCGTCGACCATCACGATCGGCCAGCGCCGTGACATCCGCAGCCGGGCGGGGGAGTCCTCGGCGTCGAGGGCCTCCGCGAGCCGGGTGAGCAGGTCGTCGTAGCCCAGGATCCCGAGCCTGCGCTTGCGCGTCTCCAGTTCGGCGAGAACGTGATTGGCGAAGCTCATGCAGACCGCTGCCCGCGACTCCGGCGGCGGATCGAGTGGCCGCAACTCGGTGGCCGGGTTGTTGACGACTTCCCTCGCCAGCTTCAGCGCGTCGGGATAACTCAGTGCCGGGTCGTCGCGCTGCTGACCGAAGTGCGCAAGGTAGAGGTCGTCGACGACCTC
>NZ_MVOC01000047.1 GCF_002043095.1 Mycobacterium sp. AT1
GCGCGGCGGTGGCGTCTGTCAGGCGACTGGTGGATGAGTCGGATGAACGCCACGTCCACCGATCGGGGGACACCCTGCGAGCGCGCGGCTCGCGACCTAGGCTGTCGTCATGGCCGACAACGAACTGTGCTGGACGCCCGCCACCGCCCTCGCCGACGCCGTCAGGACGGGTTCGGTCAGTCCGACGGAGATCGCAGAAGAGTTCGCCGACCGAATCGAAGCGGTGAACCCACGGCTCAACGCATACATTCACTTCGACCGTGAGCAGGTCTTGGCCGACGCCGCGAGCCTGCAGCAGGACGTGGCCGACGGCAACACCCGAGGACCGCTGCACGGGGTGCCGTTCTCGATCAAGGGCTTGACCACGATGGCCGGTCTGCCGTTCGACTCGTCGCTGAAACCGTTGGCCGGCACCGTCGGAACGCACGACGCCACGGTGGTCACCCGATTGAAGGCAGCAGGCGGCCTGTTTCTCGGCAAGACCAACGCGCCCGAGTTCGGCTACTACGGCGGCACCGACAACCACGTCTACGGACCCACGCACAACCCATGGCGTCACGGCCACACCGCCGGTGGCTCGAGTGGCGGTGCGGCGGCCGCGGTGGCGGCCGGGTTGGGTCCGCTCGCGGAGGGTGCCGACGGCGCGGGTTCGGTGCGCATTCCCTCCGCGATGTGCGGCGTGGTGGGCTTCAAGCCGTCGCTCGGCCGCATCCCGCACACGCTTCTCGACGGGCGGCACTACACCCACGTCTTCCACGGACCGATCACGCGGACCGTCGCCGACGCCGCGCTGATGTTCTCGGTGATGGCGGGACCGTCGGACTCCGACCCGAACAGCGTGCCGTCCGACGGAGTCGACTACGCCAGGGCGGTCGAGGGTGACGTCACCGGCTTGCGGGTGGCCTGGTCGCCCAATCTCGGTCTAGGTCACGTCGACCCCGAAGTGGTCGCGGTGTGCGCAGAAGCGGTGCGCGCGTTCGAATCTCTCGGTGCCACCGTGGAGGAGGCCACGCCGGACTGGGGTGATCCCGAGGAGGCCATGTGGAAGGGCCTGTGGGTGCCCGGTTACTCGTGTGAGTACGACGTGCTCGACTGGAGGAACCAGCGCGGCGAGGTCGACGACAATCTGATCGAGATCTTCGCGCAGGCCGAAACGTTGACCGCAGTCGAGATCGGCCGTGCGGAAGCCTTCCGCGGCAGGATGTGGGACACCTTCAGCGAATTCATGCGGACCTACGACATCCTGGTCAGCCCGACACTGGCCAGCCCCACCTTTCCACTGGACCGGTTCGCCCCAGAGTGGCTCGACGGTCAGTCGTTGCAACGCCAACTGCTCGGCTGGTTGCTGACCTACCCGTTCAACATGACCACGACGCCCGCCATCACGGTGCCCGCCGGCTTCACCGCGGACGGTCGGCCCGTCGGGTTGCAGATCGCCGGTGCGCACCGTGCCGACGCCGCTGTCCTGCGCGCGGCGGCGAACTACGAGGCGGCCCGGCCTTGGGCCGACGCCAAACCCGATGTGACTACAGCGCTTTGAGCCAGAACGGCCAGCGCGGATCGGACATCTTGAGCCGGGCTCGCATCAGCTTCCAACACCCGTACTTGTGATAGTCGAAGTCCCACGCTGAACTCAGCTGCTGGTTGACGCACGCCCACAGCCCCCACTTCGTGTCGGCCAACGCGCCGCACACCTGCACGCGCGCCAGCAGACCAAAGTCGGCGCGGCCGTAGAAGTCCTCGACGAGTTCGTTGATCAGTTCCTCGGTGTAGAACATCTCGGTGGTCAACAACGCCAACTCGTAGGCGCGTTCATTGTTGGACGCGAACTCGTAGTCCACCAACTTCATCGGCTCGCCGTCGGCGACCAGGAAGTTGCCCGGCATCGGATCGTTGTGGCACGCAGCCAGATCCAGCCCGGATGCCAGCAGCGCCTGCTTGGCTACCTGGTACTCGCCGAGGATCAATTCAATGTCCTGGGGGAGCTTGACGTCGAGCTCGTTGGCCTGGGCGAGGTGCTCGTCGATCATGTCGAACATCGTCTTGGTGACGGTCAGCAGTTCGCCGTCGTGCAGTTCCCGGTAGATGTCGATGATCTGGCGGGGGACGTCGACGTTCTTGAAGTCCCCGTTGGTGCAGGCGCGGTAGCCCTCAAGGAACTCGATGACCTCGACGCCGGTGGCCGGATCGAAGTGGACCAGTTCGGGGCCGATGCCCTTGACGCCCGCGCGGCGGGCGGCCTCGTTGGCCAGGGCACGGTCGATGAACGTCTCGCTACCGGCGCCGGGAATCTTCAGGAAATAGCGGGTGTCGGTGCCCTCGACGGTGATCCGCCAGTTGCTGTTCTGCAGGCCGCCAAGCACCGGGGCGTACTCGAGCCGCTTGCCGTGCCACGGTTGGATCGCCGCAAGGGCCGTCTCGACACTGCGTTCGGTGTCGGTGCGCGCGGTGCCGACCGCCCGGTTGCCGGTGGTGTCGCGGACGGAGTCGATGCTGCTCACAGGTTCCTCAGCCGATCGTGGAAGTGGATGTCGCCCAACCCGGCTCGGGCTCTGAGGAACTGCCAGTCGGACAACTTCGAGTACTCGAGGGTGCCCGGCCGCGCCGCGTCCGCGTAGGCGCCGATCAGACCCCAGCGGACACAGTCGACGATGCCGTAGACGCGCGCCCGGTCGAACAGGGCCTGGTCGAAGCTGCCCCACGCCGTTTCGAAGGCCTGCCGTGCGGTCGAGTCGAACGGCCGCACCTCGGCCAGCAGGATGCCGATGTCCTGCAGCGGATCCATCACCGCCGCCACGTCCCAGTCAAGCAGCAGCATCCGCCCGTCGGCGGGCAGTAAGACGTTGGAGACGTTGCCGTCGCCGTGGCAGGGTGCCGTGTCGAAACCGGTTGCCACGATCCGTTCTTCGGCCATCGCCAGCATCCGAACCATCCACTCGAAGTCCGCAGGCAGGGTCACGGAGTTGGCCGTGGCGAGGTCGGTGAGCGTGCGGACGTCGTCGAAGACCGTGGCGGAGCGGGTGATCGACCCGAATTCGTGGACCCGTTTGCGCAGGGCTATCAGTTGTTCGAGCTTGGCGTCGTCGTCGAACACGTTCAACGTTGCCGTCGACGCGGTGTCGACCAAGTTCTCCATCACCAAGAGGCCGGCGGCGGGATCCGACGCGTGTACCGCTGGGCCGACGCCGTTCCCCCCGGCCTCGGTTGCGGCCGCGAACGCCTGCAACACGTCGACGTAGGCGCTGGCGTGGCCGATCATCGACTTTACGAAAGCCGATGCCGGTGAAGTGGATTCGCCACCGGTCCGAACGTCGAAGCACTCCGAGTCCGCGCCCCACCAACTCGGGCTTGCCATCGTCGGGGCGGCGTCGGCGGTGATGTCGGCGTCGACGAACAGTCCCAGGGAGTGCAGCGAGTCGGCGATGTCGGTCGTGGGCATCAGTTTCCTCCCGTGCGGACGGCGGCCGGGTCGGGCCAGGTGATCGTGTCGGGGCGCTTGCTTTCCAGCCACTTGGTCAGACGCAGTACCTCGGAGTCGGCGAACCGGGGCCCGATCACCTGGATGCCGATCGGCATGCCGCCAGCGAAGCCGAAACACAGGGCCGCGGCCGGCTGCGCCGTCTGGTTGGCCCAGGCGGTGAAACCACAGTGCGCCAACGGGTGCGACCGGTCGAGGCCGACCTCCTCGGCGGCGAACCCGACCGTCGGGATGACCGGTGAGATGACGTAGTCGAATTCGGCGGACGCTGCGCGCACCAGCTCCGCCGAGCGCGCCACCGCCTCGCCGTCGCGGGTGAAGTCGGTCGCGGAGCGGTCCGCGCCAGGGGCGCACCAGCCCCGGATGGCGGGGTGTACCAGCTCGCGCAGGTCCTCGCGGATGGACTCCAGTTCAGCCGCCGCACGCACCTGAAACAACCGGTCCAGCGCGGGGTAGGGGTCGTCGCGAAAGAGCGGTGCCATCGTCGAGACGTCCGCGCCGCCGTCCCGGAGCGCGGCCGCGGCGTCGGTCAGCACCGCCAGCACCGCGTCGTCGGCGCCGAAGTTCGGCCCCAGTTCGGGTAGCACGCCGATGCGAAGACCGCTCGGCGCAAGGGGATCTCGGGGCGTCGAGCCCGACGGCGGTGCCAGACTCCACAGGTCGCGGACGTCGGGGCCGGACAGCACGTCGTACATGTCCATCACGTCGTCGACCGTGCGACCCATCGGCCCGGCCGAGCGCATGGTGGACGGGGCGGTGTGCGGAACGCGGCCCTGGGTGGGCTTGAGCGCGACCAGACCGCAATGCCCGGCAGGCAGTCGCACCGAGCCTGCGATGTCGGTGCCCACCGCCGAGAAGCCGATGCCCGACGCGAGTGCGGCACCCGCACCGGCGCTGGAGCCGCCGCTGTTTCGGGAGGTATCCCACGGATTGCGGGTGATGCCGTAGAGCGAGCTGACACCGGCGGCCATCATCCCGAAGTCGGGCATCGTGGTCTTGCCGACGATGACGGCCCCGGCCTCCTTCAGTCGGGCGGCGGGTGGGGAGTCGAACGTCGAGTCGGGCACGTCCGCGTTGGCGGCGCACCCGTGTCGCCACGGTGTTCCGACCGCATGCACGCTGTCCTTGATGGTCACCGGTAGCCCGTCCAGCGGACCCAGTGGCGCGCCCGCGGCCCACCGGCGGGTGGCCGCCTCCGCTGCCGCCGCGGCGCCGTCGGCGTCCACGTAGGCCATGGCGTTGACGGCTGGATTGCGGGCGTCGATCCGAGCGAGGGTGAGGGTCAGGACGTCGACCGGGGTCATGGCGCCACTGCGGTACGCCTCGCGCACCGCGTCCGCGGGGGAGTCCAGAACGGCGTCGTCGCTCACGAGACGTGCGCCGTCTCGAGAGCCCCGGTCACCATGCGCCGAGCGGTCTCGGTCAGGGTGTGCAGCCCGGCGAGCATCTGGGCGTCGGTGCTGAACTCGCGTTCGTTGTGGGAGACGCCGTCGATGCTCGGGATGAACAGCATGACCGTGGGGACCAGCTCCTTGAGGTTGACCGAGTCGTGCCCCGCCATGGTAGGCATTGCCCGCCAACGCAATCCGAGGTCGTCGGCGACGGTACCGGCCAACGCGATCCCGGAGTCTTGGTAGCGGGTCGAGGGACGCAGCGCCGCAGATTCGACCTCGACGGTGACCTCGCCGGCCTCGGTGATGTCGGCGATCTTGTTCAGGAAGGACAGGTGCGCGGCTTCGACCGTGTCACCGTCGAGGGCCCGCAGGTCTGCCGCGAGCCGCACTCGGGCGGGCACCACCACCGGGGAGTTGGGCTCCACGGTGAACCGTCCGACCGAGCCGAGCACCGTGTCGGCGCCGAACTCGTCGGCGACGGCCCGGACGGCCAACACCACCTGGCTGGCGCCGACCAGCGCATCGCGGCGGTACCGCATGTGCGTGGCACCGGTGTGGGACTGCTCGCCGTGCACGGTGACGACGTACTTGTAGGCGGCCCAGTTGCTGGTCACCACCCCGATGTCGAGGCCCTCGTCTTCGAGGGTGCGGCCCTGCTCGATGTGGATTTCTGCATACGAGTTCGCCGCCGGGGCCGTGTCGTCGCCCTGAAAGCCGATGTGACTCAAAGCATCCCGTACCGAGACGCCGTCCTTTCCGACGGTGTCGAGGACCGCGTCGGCGGTCGTCTTGCCGACGTAGACCGCGCTGCCCATCAAGCTGGGCGAGAAGCGGGAGCCCTCTTCGTTGAACCAGTTCACCGCAGCCACGTTGTGTCGCGCCGCCCCGGGCCGGCCGTCGACTTCCGCCGCGACCGTCGCTGCGGCATACGCGCCAGCCAGGACCCCGTAGGCGCCGTCGAAGCGGCCAGAGGTCGGCTGGCTGTCCAGGTGCGAGCCGAGCAGGACGTACGGGGCGTCCGCCGCGACCTCGACGCAGCCGTACATGTTTCCGACCGCGTCGACCCGGCACTGCAAGCCGTGCTGGACGAACCAGGCGCGCAACCACTCCCGCGCGCGACCGTCGGCCGCGGTGGCAGCCTCCCGGTCCACCCCGCCGACCGCGGTGGCGCCGATCGCCGACAGTTCGGCGAAGTCGGCGAGGAACGCTGCGTCGGTCAGTTCGCGGGTCATCGTTGTTCGTCGGCCAACTCTTGCACCTGTTCGTCGAGGGACACCGGCGGCGTCGGCGCCGGGATTCGCATCTTTGTCTTCGCGGCTTCGAACATCTCGTTCACCCGTGTCTTGTCGGCGTCGTCGGTCTTGACCAGCACAGCGGCCGCGAGGAAGACGGCGAGGTTCACCACCAAGCCGACGATACCGCCGGTCAGGCTGCCGAGCCAGCGAATGTCATCGGGGTAGATCGTGGTCAGCACCATCGCGACCAGGAACCCCGAGATCATGCCCGCCACGGCGCCCTGCTTGTTGCCGCCCCGCCAGAAGATGCCGAGGAACAACGGCACCGACAGCTGAATCACGCCCTGGTAGGAGATCTGGGCGAGCAGCTGCAGCCGCGTCATGTTGAACGTGGCGTAGGCGACGACACCGGCGGCGATCATGAAGACCAGCATCGAGGTCTTCGCGACCTGGGTGAGCCGCTTGTCCGTCAACGGGCGCTTCGTGGTGTTGACCAGATCGTTGGCGATCTGCAGACCGCATACCTGCACGCTGCCGTCGATGTGGCCCATGGAGGCGGCGAAGACGATGGTGATGCCGAGTCCGAGCAGCCAGGTGCCGCCGTAGTCGCTCATGATGGTGAACCAGCCCGCCTGTGGGCTGTCGGCGACGTCGGGCATGACCGTTGCGGCGATGCCGACCAGCATCAGCAGGGTGTAGAAGACACCGGAGATCAAGACCGTGCACAAGGTGCCGGACTTCACCGACCGCACGCTGGAGGCGGTATAGATTCGTTGGAAACTGGTTGGCCAACAGAGGGATCCGACCACACCGGTGAAGATGAGCGCGAAGATGTACAGCGGTCCGTATGCGTCACCGTCGCCGGGCAGGACGAGGTACTTGTCCGCCACGTCGTTCAGGTGGGCGACGCTGATCGGGCCGCCCGCAATCCCGGACAGCAGCACCACGCACAGGATGGCCGAGAAGACGTAGGCGACCGTGCCCTGGAAGGCGTCGGTCATGATCAGGCCGCGCATGCCCATGCGGACGGTCCAGTATTGCCGGACGAGGATCACCGCGAGGCCGACGATCAGGCACGTTGTCACCGACCATGCGCCGTCACTGGCAAGCTCGAAAACGGTTCCGAGAGCTTGCATTCCGAGGACCACCCAGGGGAACAGCGAGACGATCCCGATGACGCTCGCGACGATGCGCACCGCGGGGGAGTCGAACCGTTTGCCCAACAGATCGGGCTGGCTGCGCAGGTCGTACTTCTTGCCCCAGCGCCAGGCCCTGGTGGCCATGAAGTACATCATCGCCACGCCGAGGCTCGAATACGCCAGGCCATATAGGCCGAAGACACCGGCACCGGTGGCCAACCCGAAGAAGGCGATGAAGGTGGAGCCGGGCCACCACGAGTTGACGTAGCTCATCGCGACGTACCACGGCCCGTAGCTGCGGCCGCCGACCGCGTACTCGTCGAACGTGGGTGTCGTCTTCTGTTGTGTCACATAGAGAATGGCGATGACGATGGCGTAGAACACCGCCAGCATGGCGAGCATGATCCACATGTCAGCCTCCGAGGCCTTCTGCGAGGGGTTCCAGCGAATCGTCGTCGAGTTCGCCGCGGATGTCTTCAACGATGTAGAAGGCCGTCAGGGTCAGCCCGAGCACCAGGGCGTCGATCACCCAGTACATGATCGCGAAGGGGATTCCGAGGACGTCGAATCTGCTGCCGCTTCCCCACAAATAGAGGGGTGGAAATAGGGCGAAGAGCAGTGCGACGGCGTACAGCGCCCCAAAGAAGGTGACGATGGACCGTCGACTAAGTCCCTGGATGAAGGCCTTCATGACTGAACTCCTAGCTCTTTCCGATTGCCAAGCAGTGGGGCGGCTACGTATGCGCGCAGGGTCTCGTGAATGAGCCCGTTGCTGGCAATTCCGTTGCCGCCGTCGAACACTCGTCTCCCGTCGAGGTTGGTGAACCGCCCACCGGCCTCCTCGATGATCACTGGCATCGGCGCGAGATCGTAGGGCTGTGTGGTGTAGTCGACCACGGCGTCGGCGAATCCGCAGGCGACCATGGCGTATCCGAACGCGTCGCCCCAGGTGCGCACGGTCACTCCCTGCGTCCGAAGGTCCTCGACGACGTCCGGCTCCCAGTCCTCCAGCCAGGTCGCCATGACGTAGGCACCGTCGAGGTAGGCGCGGTCGGACACCCGGACGGGGACGTCGTTGCGCAGACACCCCTTGCCGCGTTCGGCGCGGACGACGATGCCTGCGCTCGGCATGTTGATGATGCCGAAGACGATCTCGTCGCCTTCTTGTAGCGCGATGAGGTTGGCGTACAACGGGACCCCGCGGACGAAGGACTTGGTGCCGTCGATGGGGTCGACGATCCATCGGTAGCCGGAATCGCCTTCGGTGTCGGGGAACTCCTCGCCGACGAAACCGTCACCAGGGAAGTTCGCCGCCACGGCGTCGCGCATGGTCTGCTCGATCTCCCGGTCGGCCGCGGTGACCGGGGTGCCGTCGTGCTTGGTTTGCACCGACATCGCGCCGCCCTCGAAGTATTGCTTCGACAGGGTTCCGGCGC
This sequence comes from Mycobacterium sp. AT1, assembly GCF_002043095.1. Classification (GTDB taxonomy): domain Bacteria; phylum Actinomycetota; class Actinomycetes; order Mycobacteriales; family Mycobacteriaceae; genus Mycobacterium. The sequence goes on from NZ_MVOC01000047.1 coordinate 8,683, forward strand.
GTTCGGCCAGCTCAAGAGCGAGGCCGATGCGGTCTGCCCGGTTGTCGCTCATGGTTCTCGAGTGTGCGACTAGACCATTTCTGGTTTCTAGGGTCGCATGTTACGCACATGTAACACTCTCGAATGGCGGATGCCTGGTCGGCCGGTGGTGGGTATCGTTCCGCCATGCTCCTTCTCGAGCACGTGTACGAAGCCTTGGTGCGGCTGGCTGGCGAGCTCGCCGACCGTGGCGAGTCCAGATTGCCGACCGAACGCGTGTTGGCGGATCGACTCGAGACGTCGCGCACCACGGTGCGCAAGGCACTGGAGCGGCTCGAGGAAGACCAGGTTATCCGTCGGGTGCGGGGCCGAGCCGGGGGCTCCTACCTCACCGCGGCGAGGCAGACACCTCCGGACATGGCGCGACCACTCTGCCACGGCCACAGCATCCTTCGCAGCCTCAACACGGTGAAGGGCATCCCAGAGATTCTGCACGAACAGGGGTTTCGCGACGGGACCACCGTCATCTCGGCCGGGTTGGTCCCGGCGACGGCGGGGATCGCCAGTGCTCTCGGCCTCGCGGAGGACGGCCAGGTGGTGGCCTTGAAGCGACTGCGCCACGCCGACGGGGAGACGCTGTCGCTGGAGCGGATGTACCTGCGCCCCGAGCTCGCCGGTCTGCTCGCCACCGAGATGAAGTCGGTGTACCGCACGTTGCGGGTTCGGTTCGGCGTGCAAATCTGCGTCGCCGACGAAGCCATCGAGATCGCCACCCTCTCGCCGTCAGAGGGCGCACTGCTCGACCAGCCGGCGGGAACGCCCGTGCTCAAGCTGGAGCGCACCGGCTACGACCAACGGGGTCGGGCCGTCGAATACTCCGTCGACCTGTTCCGGGCCGACCGCACCCGCCTCCACGTGCGGTCGCAGTCGCCGGTCACCCCACGGCGGTTGTGACCCCGGCGTCTGGAACCAAGACCAGCCAGCTGTCAGGCGGGTGAGCAAGTCTCAACGAGGGAGAGTCGACGGTAGGCCTTGGCCCGACAGCAGCGCGGTGATCTTGCTGCGTTTGTCGTCTAGGTCGCGCAGCTGGCCGTCTATGCCGCGTAACGTCTCGCGGATCACGGCGGCCACCCGCGGGCACATGTCCACGTCGTCACCGTTGAGGCACGGCAACAGTTTTCGAATGGTGTCAGCGCTGAAGCCCGCATCGATCAGCGCCCGAATCTGCCGCACGGATTTCACGGCTGACTCGGGATAGTCGCGGTATCCGTTCGAGTGACGGTTCGACCGGAGCAGCTGCTGCTCCTCGTAGTACCGCAGCGCTCTGGTGGACACGTCACATCGTCGTGCGAGTTCGCCGATTCGCATTGTCCCTGCCTGTGTGATCGTCGCCTCAAGGGGCTTGACCTTGACGCTGACGTGAAGGTTTAGCGTCCAGACTATGACAGCACCACGCCTCGTCGCAGATCCAGACGTCATCCGAATCGGAGGTGGCCCTCCGCTCGTCCTCGCCCACGGCGCCGGGGGCAGCGTCAACGCGAACTTTGGCCAGGTAGTCGACGCCATGTCCGCGACCCGCACGTTCGTCGGCATGAACTACCCCGGATCGGGTGCGACGCCGCAAGACTCGGGAGCGCTCGAGCTTCCGATCCTCGCCGATTCGCTGGTGAAGGCGGCGGTCGACGCAGGTTTCGAGACGTTTCCGATCCTCGGCTTGTCACTGGGGACGGCCGTTGCCGTCACGGCCGCCGCCCGTCACCCGGACCGGGTGACGGGACTGTTGCTAACCGTCGGGTTCGCCCGCGTCGACCAGCAGCTGCGACTGGTCGTCGACACGTGGACCGCACTGGCGGCGAGCGGTGATCGCCAGGCATTGGCCGGCTACCTGGTAAGCCTGTCCTCCCCGGCGGTGCTCGGGGGGCTCGACCGGGTAGCCGCCGACGCAGCCGTGGCGATGACGCACGACAACTATCCCGCCGGCGGTGCGGACCAGGCGCGGTTGGCGGCATCGGTCGACACCGTCGACGCGTGCGGCGAAATTGCCGTGCCGGCAGTCGTATTCGTCAGCGGACAGGACCGCATCGTGCTGCCGGAGTCGACACGTCTGCTGGCCTCGGCGATACCTGGCGCGACGTCGATCGAGTACTCCGATGCCGGGCACATCTTCACGCCCGAGGAGGCTTCGGTGTGGATCGACGACATCGGTGAGTTCCTGCGCGCACACGACCTGTGAAGGCGCCCGGCCCGTTACGGACCGCAGCATTGGCGGGGGCGCTGTTCGTCTATCTCACGGCCGAGATGTTCCCGATCGGCGTGCTCACCGACGTGTCGTCGGATCTGCACACCACTGAGTCCGGTGCCGGTCGGATGCTCACCGTCTACGCACTGGTCGCGGGGGTGGCGATCCTGCCGACGGTGGCGTTGACGCGGCACCTCGACCGCCGCGTCGTGCTCGTTGGCTCGCTCGTGGTGCTTGCGGTGTCGCAGGCGGTGCTGGCGTTCGCGTCGAACCTACCGACCGCATTGGCGGCCAGGGCGATTGCCGCAGTGCCTCACGGACTGCTGTGGTCGACCGTACCGATCGTCGCCGTGTCGCTGGTGTCCGAGGACCGGCAGGGGCGCGCCACCGCACAGGTCTTTCTCGGCGGCTCGGCCGCGCTGGTGGGCGGAGCGCCCCTCATGACCGGTCTCGCCGCCTGGATCGGCTGGCGCCCCGCGGCGGGTGTATTGGCCGCGGTGGCAATGGTGCTCGGCGTGCTGCTGAGGGTGATCCTGCCCGCTTCGCCGCCGGGCGAGGAGGCATCGGAGCCGACGCCCCGGGAATCATCATGGATCACGTGCGTCGTAAGGGTATGCGTCCTAACGGTTGCAGTGGTGACTGCCAGTTACGTCCCGTACACGTTCTTCTCGGTCATGGCGCAGCCGTACGGTTTTCACGCATGGTCCCTTGGCGGCCTGCAGATCGCGTTCGGCGTGGCCGGCTTGCTGGCAGTTGCGCTGATCGGCAGGATCATCGACCGCAGTCCCGATTTCGCGTTGACGCTGACGGTAGCGGGACTGGTGACGGCATTCGGTGTGGTGGCACTGGAGCCGCCCATGCCGGTGTTCGTCATCGGCGTGATCCTGTGGGGCGCAGCGCTGGCATGCGTGGCCCCGACGATGCAGACCGCGGCGCTGCGCAGTGGGCCGGGCGACCAGGTGATGGCCTCGGCGCTGTACGTCCTCGCGTTCCAGATCGGCATCAGCGCGGGTTCGCTGCTGGGCGGCATCGTGCTCGACGGTGCAGGCCTGCGTTGGCTACCGGTGTGCGCACTGGCCGGGCTCGCACCCGTCGCGGCGGTGCTCGTCGCCCAGTCGCTTGCGGTTTGCGTTCGAGCGCGCTCGAACCCCTAGCGTCGCGCTCATGTCAGTCACCACGAACCACCTCACTTGGATCATCACCGGCGCCTCCCGCGGATTCGGCAGGGCCATCGCCGAATACGCACTCGAGATCGGGGACACCGTGCTCGCCGCGGTGCGGGAGCCGCGTGCGGTCGCGGACCTGGCGGAGCGGTATCCGGACCGATTCGCGTCGACCCCTTTCGACGCAGGAAGGACCGCACAGGTCGACGGCGTGGTCGACGAGGCGCTTCGGCGATTCGGTCGCGTCGACGTCCTGGTCAACAACGCGGGGCGCGGCATCATCGGTGCCGCGGAGGAAGTGTCGGACGCCGACCTCCGCGAGGCGATGGACCTGCATCTGTTCGTCCCCGCCGCCCTGGTCCGGGCCGTGCTGCCGACGATGCGTGACCAGCGCAGCGGAACGATCATCCAGATGAGCAGCCAGGGCGGCCGAGTCTCGTTTCCCGGTGCGGGCTCCTACTCGGCGGGAAAGTTCGCCTTGGAGGGTTGGTCGGAGGCGCTCGCCGGCGAGGTGGCTCCGTTCGGAGTTCGCGTAATGGTGGTGGAGCCCAGCAGGTTTCGCACCGGATTCAACCAGCCCGACGTGATCGCCTTCGCCGAGTCGAGCCCCGTCTATCGCGAGGCGCTCAGTGCCATGCGGGCCGATCTGGCTCGGGTCGACGGGGTCCAGGAGGGCGATCCAGTCAAGGCGGCGGAGGTGATCGTCGACCTGGCGCACGCCGACGACGTCCCGCTGCGGCTGCCGCTGGGTGCCGAGGCCGTCAGGCGCATCGGCAACGGCTACCGCACCAATCTGGAGGCACTGGAGAAGTGGGCCGACGTCGCGATCGGCACCGACTTCGCGGACGCGCCGCCGTCGGTCCGGCCGGTTTAGGCTTCGGCGATGAGCGTCGACGACCTGATGACGAAGGCGCTGGCGGCCTTGGGTGAGGCGGGCAGCCCGATCTCGGTGGAGCTGCTGCACCGGATGGCCGACGGCGGTGGCGTCGACGAACCGAAGTCGATCGCCCAGGTGGCCGAGCTTCTTGACGTCACGGCGCACACCTTGCGGTATTACGAGCGCATCGGGCTGCTGGTCGTCGACCGCGACGCCGACGGGCACCGCCGGTACTCGCCGGAGGCGATCCGTCGACTCGTCTTCCTGACGCGGATGCGCCTGTCCGGCATGGCCATTCGCGATCTTCAGCACTATGTCGAGCTGGTCGACGCCGGGGCCGACACGGTGCCTGAGCGGCTGGACATGCTCGTCGAACATCGCGACACCATCCAGCGTCAGATTCGTGAGCTGACGCTGTCCCTGGCCGCCACCGAGTACAAGATCGCGACGTACGGAGGACGCGCCGGGGACCCGCTGTCCTGACCAAGCGTCGAGACTGCGTCCACGGTCGTGATTCGGCGGTGATCACGACCGTGGGCGCAGTCTCGACGAGTCCGGTAGCCCCGGGAATGAATCGCGCACCCGCTCCGTTGACCCATTCGACAACTTGAGTGGATCAGGCTCAACTCTCGCTTGACACGGACACGTCCGGGAGGGCAGGCTTGAGCGTGGTCCACTCAGACCCGTAAACGTTTTTCTCTATCAGGAGGCAGTAACTATGGCTCGTGCGGTCGGTATCGACCTCGGGACCACCAACTCCGTCGTCTCAGTGCTCGAAGGCGGAGAACCCGTCGTCGTCGCAAACTCGGAGGGCTCACGTACCACCCCGTCGGTCGTCGCGTTCGCGCGCAACGGCGAGGTGCTGGTCGGTCAGCCCGCCAAGAACCAGGCAGTCACCAACGTCGACCGGACGATCCGTTCGGTCAAGCGCCACATCGGCACCGACTGGTCCGTCGGAATCGACGGCAAGGACTACACGCCGCAGGAAATCAGCGCGCGCATCCTGATGAAGCTGAAGCGCGACGCCGAGGCCTACCTCGGTGAGGACATCACCGACGCGGTCATCACCGTGCCGGCGTACTTCAACGACGCTCAGCGCCAGGCCACCAAGGAAGCCGGCCAGATCGCCGGCCTCGAAGTGCAGCGCATCGTCAACGAGCCCACCGCGGCGGCGTTGGCCTACGGCCTGGACAAGGCCGACAAGGACCAGACCATCCTGGTGTTCGACCTCGGTGGCGGCACGTTCGACGTCTCGCTGCTCGACATCGGCGACGGTGTCGTCGAGGTCCGCGCGACCTCCGGTGACAACCACCTCGGTGGCGACGACTGGGACGACAGGATCGTCACGTGGCTCGTCGACAAGTTCAAGGCCTCGGCAGGCATCGACCTGACCAAGGACAAGATGGCCATGCAGCGGCTCCGCGAGGCGGCCGAGAAGGCGAAGATCGAACTGAGCTCCGGCCAGTCGACCTCCATCAACCTGCCCTACATCACCGTGGACGCGGACAAGAACCCGCTGTTCCTCGACGAGCAGCTCAGCCGCGCGGAGTTCCAGAAGATCACTCAGGATCTGCTGGACCGCACCCGCAAGCCGTTCCAGTCCGTCATCAAGGACGCCGGCGTCTCGGTCTCCGACATCGACCACGTCGTGATGGTCGGCGGTTCCACCCGCATGCCCGCCGTGACCGAGCTGGTCAAGGAGCTCAGCGGCAAGGAGCCCAACAAGGGCGTCAACCCCGATGAGGTCGTGGCCGTCGGTGCCGCGCTGCAGGCAGGTGTGCTGGCCGGTGAGGTCAAGGACGTCCTGCTGCTCGACGTGACCCCCCTGAGCCTCGGCATCGAGACCAAGGGTGGCGTGATGACCAAGCTCATCGAGCGCAACACCACCATCCCCACCAAGCGGTCGGAGACCTTCACCACCGCCGACGACAATCAGCCGTCGGTGCAGATCCAGGTCTTCCAGGGTGAGCGCGAAATCGCTTCGGCGAACAAGCTGCTCGGCTCCTTCGAGCTGACCGGCATCCCGCCCGCCCCGCGCGGCACGCCGCAGATCGAGGTCACCTTCGACATCGACGTCAACGGCATCGTCCACGTCACCGCCAAGGACAAGGGCACCGGCAAGGAGAACACGATCAAGATCCAGGAGGGCTCCGGCCTCTCCCAGGACGACATCGATCGGATGATCAAGGACGCCGAGGCGCATGCCGAGGAAGACCGCAAGCGTCGCGAAGAGGCGACCGCTCGCAACGACGCCGAGGCGTTGGTCTACCAGACCGAGAAGTTCATCAAGGAACAGCGCGAAGCCGAGGGTGGCTCCAAGGTTCCCGAGGAGACGCTCGCCAAGGTGGAGTCCGCGATCGGCGAAGCGAAGTCGGCGCTCGAGGGCACCGACATCACGGCGATCAAGTCCGCGATGGAGAAGCTGGGCGTCGAGTCCCAGGCTCTCGGCCAGGCGATCTACGAGGCCACCCAGGCCGAGCAGGGCGCAGCTGGCGGGGCCGGCGGGTCCGCATCGCAGGCCGACGACAACGTGGTGGACGCGGAGGTCGTCGAAGACGACGAGCAGGAGCGCAAGTGACCCAGGCGAACGATCCGCACGAGCCGGTGACCATCACCGACAAACGGCGCGTCGATCCCGACACGGGTGCAGTTCGTGACAACGCGGATTCGGCGTCGGCCCCCAGTGGGTCGACGCCGGACCCGGCGCCCGAGAACGACGAGGCCGCCGAGCTCAAGGCGACGCTGCAACGCGTCAAGGCGGAATACGACAACTACCGCAAGCGAGCCGTCCGGCAGGAACAAGCCGCCTCCGAACGGGGCAAGGCCTTCGCGGCCACCCAGTTGCTGCCCGTGCTCGACGACCTCGAGCGCGCGCGGCGCCACGGTGACCTGGAGACCGGTCCACTGAAGTCGGTGGCCGACAAGCTCGCTGGCGCATTGCAGGCCATCGGACTGGTGGCATACGGCGTGGAGGGCGACCCGTTCGACCCGTCACTGCACGAGGCCGTGCAGCACGACGGCGACGGAACCAACCCGGTGATCGGCACCGTGATGCGCCAGGGCTACCGCCTCGGCGACGGCCCGGTGCTCCGGCACGCGATGGTCGGGGTGGTCGATTCCGTCGACGGTCCCGACACGAACGACGTGTCGGACGCGCAAAACGCATCGAATGGCAACGAGAATTCACAATCAGATCAATAGTTCGACAGAACTGACTGGCAAGGAGGTGACGCAGCGTGGTCCAGCGCGAATGGGTTGAGAAGGACTTCTACAAAGAACTCGGCGTCGCCTCCGATGCCAGCGACAGCGAAATCAAGAGTGTCGCCCGCAAGCTGATGGCCGAGAACCACCCCGACCGCAACCCGAACAATCCGGTTGCCGAGGAGCGGTACAAGGCGGTCGGCGAGGCCAAGGACGTCCTTCTGGACAAGGCCAAGCGCAAGGACTACGACGAGACCCGCAGGCTCTTCGCCAACGGCGGTCGTCGATTCGGCGGTGGCGGTGGCGGCGGCAACTTTGGTGGCTTTGGTGGCGAGGGTGCCGAATTCAACCTCGGCGACCTGTTCGACGCCGCACCGCAGACCGGTGGCGCCAACATCGGCGACCTCTTCGGCGGACTGTTCGGTCGTGGCGCTCAACAGCCGCGGCCCAGCCGTCCGCGCAGAGGCAACGACCTGGAGACCGAGACGGAACTGTCGTTCCTCGAGGCGACCAAGGGCGTGGCCATGCCGCTGCGGCTCACCAGCCCGGCGCCGTGCACCAACTGCCACGGCAGCGGCGCGCGCCCCGGCACCAGCCCCAAGGTGTGCCCGAACTGCAACGGCGCCGGCGTCATCAACCGCAATCAGGGCGCCTTCGGCTTCTCCGAGCCGTGCACCGAATGCCGGGGCACCGGCTCGATCATCGAGGAGCCGTGCGACGAGTGCGGCGGCAAGGGTGCGACCACCCGGACCCGCACCATCAACGTCCGGATTCCACCCGGCGTCGAGGATGGCCAACGGATCCGTCTCGCCGGTCAAGGCGAGGCTGGGCTGCGCGGTGCACCGTCGGGCGACCTGTTCGTCACCGTGCACGTCCGGCCCGACAAGGTGTTCGGCAGGACCGGCGACGACCTGACCGTCACGGTTCCCGTCAGCTTCCACGAACTCGCCCTTGGCACAACGCTTTCGGTGCCGACGCTGGAGGGCAAGGTCGGGGTCCGGGTGCCCAAGGGAACGTCCGACGGACGCATCCTTCGGGTCCGCGGCCGCGGCGTGCCCAAGCGTGCGGGTGGTCACGGTGACCTACTGGTCACGGTGAAGGTCGCGGTTCCCCCCAACGTCGAAGGCGAAGCCGCCGAGGCACTCGAGGCCTACGCCAAGGCCGAGCGGGCAAGCGGGTTCGACCCGCGGGCCGGATGGACCGGTGCGTGATGAGCAAGAAGGACCCCTCTTCTGCAGCGCGCACCTTCCTGATCTCGGTCGCCGCGGAGCTCGCGGGCATGCACGCCCAGACGCTGCGGACCTACGACCGGCTTGGCCTGGTCAGTCCGCAGCGTAGCTCCGGCGGCGGTCGGCGATACTCCGAGCGTGACGTCGACCTGCTCCGCGAGGTGCAGCGGCTGTCGCAGGACGAGGGCGTCAACCTCGCCGGGATCAAGCGCATCATCGAGCTGACCAATCAGGTCGAGGCGCTGCGCTCCCGGATGGGGGAGATGGCCGAGGAGATGGAACGGCTGCGGGCCAACCAGCGCCGCGACCTGGCCGTCGTGCCGAAGAGCACGGCGTTGGTCGTGTGGCAGCCGCGAAGCAAGCGCTGATCAGGTCGCCGTGATCGAGAATCTCGTCGTCTCTGGCTTGCCGGCGACGGCAAAGCGGTAATTGCCGCTGCGCAGCGCGTCGGTCGGCGCGGTCATCGGCTCGATGGCGATGACGTCGTCGTTGGGTGGGGCGAACAGCTGGGCGGCGGGATAGCCCTTCAGGAACGCGACCTCGACGCGGTGTTCACCCCCGGCGATGGCGAACACCGAACCCTCTGGCACCTGGTCGAATCCGTCGTCGTACAGCGTGGACCCCATGGGTTCCGAGCTGGCCTGCCAGTCGTCGTGGGCGCCGGTCGGGAGACCCCAGTTGTCTGTCGGCCGGTGCCGCATCGTCGGGGTGGTCAGGATCCAGTCGGCGCGAGGGATCCCCGGTAGCTGCACGTACGGGTGGTAGCCGAAGCACAGCGGCACGGAAGCCGCCGTCGTCGGCATGACGGTCGTCTCGACGGTCAGGGTGCGATCGGCGAGCGTCACGCGTTGGGTCAGAACATGGGGGAACGGGAACGACGCCAGCAGGCGAGGTCGACCGCCGTAGTCCAGGATCGCCGTCAGCGAGTCGTCCGACCGATCCGAGATCAGCCAGCCGGGATAACCCGTCAGGACACCGTGGATGGGCACGCCGTGCTCGTCGGTGCGCACGCCGCCGGTCCCCGGGGTGAGCGTCACGACGGCGCCGTTGATCCCATACTTGCTGGCGCTCAACCGGTTTGCCCACGGATAGAGAATTGGCACGCCCATGGTCTTGCCTGCGGTGATGTAGGCGTCGAGGCCGCGTCGTTGGCCGAGGAACTCGTGCTCCCCGTCGCGCAGTGACGTGACGATCATGCCTGCCATGGGGACGACGGTCGCGGTCATCGACGACGACTGATCGGTCAGCGTGACGGCTTCGAACTCGGACATTCGGCGATTCTGTCACGCTCAACTGGCAAGTGGATCGTGTTGGATGCGGCGTGGATCCGCGCCCTTCGCGATCAGGGCCGCCGTGGTCGCCGCGACCATCTCCGGTCCGCCGCAGACGAGGATCTGCCGATCACCCCAGCTGCCGTAGCGGGTCACGACCTCTGGAAGGGTGCCGACCTGGCGCACGTGCAGCCCGCGCGGAGGTTCGACGTCGGGATAGTCACCCGCCCACGGCGGGTTGGTGGAGTACTCCGAGACCGGGGTCACCGACAACCACGGATTGGTCGACGCGACCTGCCACAGCGTCTTCAGGTCGTACAGGTCGCAGGGGTACCTGGCGCCGAAGAACAGGTGAACCCGCGGATTCTGGCCCCACTGCGCGAGATTCATGATGATCGACCGCAGCGGAGCCAGGCCGGTCCCGCCCGCCACCATCAGCACGTCACCACCGTCGCGGTCGACGTGCATCGCGCCGAGCGGGTTGGACAGCCGCCACCGGTCACCGGGCTTCGTCTCGCCGACGATGGCGGTGCTCACCATGCCGCCCGCAACCGAACGCACGTGAAACTCGATCGCGCCGCCGCGGTCGGCGGGAATCGAGGGGCTCAGAAACCGCCAGCGGCGCGGCCACTGCGGCACCTGCACCGTCACGTACTGGCCCGCGTGGAAGTGCAGTGGCTCGTCGAGTTGCAGCCGGATCACCGACACGTCGCGGGTTGCGCGGATGTGTTCGACGACGCTGCCGTCGACGAAGGGCGGTCCTTGCTCGGCGTCGGCCGCGCCTCGCATGATCCCGACGATCAACGTGACGGCTTGATGCGTGGCGTCGGCCAGTCGGTCGTCCCACCGGTCGATCAGGTGGCTGCGCAGCGTGGTGAGCAACGCGTCCTGCATGGAATCGTAATGTCGTTGCCTCACACCATATTTGCGGTGATCGCGACCCAGCTGCGCGAGGAAGGCCACTGGCTCGTCGGCGCGCTGGGCGATCAGTTCGCCGAACAGCCACGTCATGGCCTCGGCGAACACGGTGCGCTGCCTGCTCAGGTCCGGTGGGAACAGGTCCCGCACCTCGCCGTCGACTGCGAACCAGCGGGTGTAGAAGCGGTGGATCAGCTCGCCTGAGCCGGCTTCCGGATCGAAAGCACCGCGCAGCGTCGCCAGTGCGTCACGATCGTCGAGTCCCACGCGGCCGATCCTAGGGCTCGACCCAGTAGCGCCAGCTCAGAACCTGGCTACAGCCCGTGAATCCCCTTGTACAGGACCAGCAGGCCGATGACGATCAGGATGCCAGCCACCAGCGCACCATTGTGTTTCTCCATCCACACCTTCACCTTGGCCAGGGTCGGGTCGAGGCGGTCCCCCGAGACGGCATAGGCCAGGATCGGCACCGCGACGCTGCACCCCGCGAGTACTACGAACAGCAACTCGGCGGCGATGAGCCCGGAGCCGACCCGCAGACCCGCGCTGCCGATGGACAGTCCCGCGGCTGCGCACATGAAGAGCACCTTCGGGTTGGCCACCGTCAAGACGGCACCGACGACGAACGCCTTGCCAGGGCCCGCCTCGGTGATGTGCCTCGTACCCGGCATCTGGTGCGGCTTGCTGTGCCGGGTGAGCCAGCGGTACACCCCGAACACGATCAACGCCGCGCCGATGCCGACCCTCAGCCACGACGACCAGGTCGGTGGCTTGCCCCCGAGGCCGCCGAGAAGCCCTGATATAGCCAGGAATAGCGCAGTGAGCGCAGTGAGGCCGAGGAGCCAGCCGGTCAAGAACGCCAGGCCGGTCGGCCTGGGCCGAGCCGTCTGCAGGATCAGCACCGCGGGAATGATCGACAGTGGTGACAGGGCCACCACCAGCGCCAAGGGGATCAGTTCGGCCAGCATCGCGGTAAAGGTAGCAAGCTCGGGCAGGCGCCATGGCCAAATGTCGCCCGGTGGGGTTGCGCAGTTGTACGCTGCCGCTCAGCCCCGACGGACGTTTCGGGCGCGACCGGGGGGAAACGCACATGTTGGTCCGTCGCGTCACGTCGATTGTCGCTTTGCTGATGGTGGTGTCGACGACCGCCATGCTCACCAGCTGCTCGACGAGTTCGCAGCCGGTCTCCACCAACCCCCCGGCCGGGGTCAACGCAGGGCCCGACGGCAAGCCCGCGCCGTTCCACGAGCCGGTCCGGCTGCGCAGCAAGGACGGCGTCCTCGAGGTGCGGCTGTCGGCGCACCAGGGCACCGTCAACCTCGACACCGTCAAAGAACCCGTCTCCAACTTCCTGGTGTTCGGGTTCGACCTGATCAAGGGCAGCAGTTCGGACGGTTCGACCAAGGGGGACAACCTCTACCCCGCGCCGACCTTGCGGGTCGATCCGGGTGAGCGCCTGATCGTGCACTACGACAACGACCTTCAGGGCCTGACGGTCAAGGACTTCTACGACCCGGCGTTCACCCCGAAGGGCGGCGAGGTGCCCATCTACCCTCCGACGCTGACCGAGGCGCCGCTGAACCTGCATACCCACGGACTGCACGTCAGTCCCTCGGGCAACGCCGACAACGTGCTGCTGTCGATCCCGGCGGGCATGGGCAACACCTACACCTACGACGTGCCAGCCAACATGCCCAACGGGTTGTACTGGTACCACAGTCACCGTCACACGATGACGACCCAGCAGACGTACGCCGGCCTGGCCGGGCTGCTGGAGATCGGCCGCCCCGACGGCAATCTGCCGCTGGTCACGCAGAACGACATTCCCATGCGGAACATGGCACTTCAGTACAACTACGTCTTCGACCGCAAGGGCGGCGGGCACCAGCTCAACAACTACGCCTGGCCGCAATTCGTCAGCACCCTGACGCCGCCCAAGGGCAACGAATTGGCCGACGGCACCTATCAACCGAGCCTGGCGCCGGTGAACATCGCCGACACCAGCAAGGGCTCGCAGTACTTGACCGCATGGTGGGCCGGACCGCTGTCACCCCACAACAATCGCGGCCAGACCCAGTTCATCCCGCAGAACCTGATGAGCTTCGACAGCCCGACGCTGAAGATCCCCGAGAACAACGAATTGCCCGACAACGAGCGCGACGTACAGTTCACCGTCAACGGCCAGTTCCAGCCCGAGCTGAAGATCAAGCCGGGGCAGACGGAGATCTGGTCGGTGGCCAACATCAGCGACATCGGTTACATGACGGTCCGACTGACGGAGACCGCCACGGGCAAGCATCCGAAGTTCGCCATCGTCGGGCAGGACGGCAACCCGTACACCCAGGTTCAACGGCCCGTCTTCGGAGACGGGACGACGCTGAGCGTTCCGCCAGGGTCACGCTATGCGATCGCCGTGACGATGCCCGCCGAAGGCGACCTGGTTCTGGAGTTCCCGCCGAACCCCGAGGCCAAGCCGCTCGTGCTCCCAGGCGTGGTGTACACCAACAACGGCACCAAGAACACGCCTGCGGTCCTCGGCACGCTCACCGTCGACCCCAAGTACCTCAGCTTCGCCGACGGCTTCTTCGTCTTCCCCACGCAGACGCTGATCCGCGCGACGCAGGACACCAGCGGCCCGGGCCGGACCACGGCCTTCGAGCCGGGCCAAAACCTCGGTGCCTACACGTCATTCGTGGACACGTCGGTGATGACGCCCGCCGTGCGACGGGCGATGACGATTACCGACACGATCGGCGGCGACAAGGCCAGCCACAACGACCCCAAGGCCGTCATCTACATGTTCGAGCCCGCCGGATTTCCGAACGTCCCGCTGATTCAGCCGCGGCTCAACTCCGTCGAAGAGTGGACGATCACCAACCAGAACAACGATGCGCATCCAATGCACATCCACGTCAACGACTTTCAGGTGATGGAGATCGACGACCCGAACCGGGGCACGACGGGCGTCGAACCATGGGGCGTCGACAACGTCAACGTCCCCGCCCCGATCTTCAACGACATGCACGTCGTGACCACCCCGGCGAAGCTGACGCTGCGGCAGGAGTTCCTCGAGTTCCCGGGAACCTACGTGATCCACTGTCATCGCCTCAACCACGAGGACAACGGTCTGATGGCCACCATCAACGTCATCCCGGAGGTGTCCACCTACGCGGTGGCGACGCCCGGATCCAACGGCAAGCCCGCGACGGTCCAGATCCGGGATGGCAACGGCGACAAGGTCTTGCAGACCGTGGTTCCCTTCCCCAATTTCGAGGGAGCCCCGTCGGTGGCGATGGCCGACGTCAACGGTGACGGCGTTCTCGACCTCGTCGTCGGCACCGGCAAGGGGGTGTCTCCCCAGGTGGTCGCCTATGACGGCAACGACACCACCGACGGCGTGTTCAAGACCGAACTCACCCGTTTCGCGCCCTTCGACGAGAGCTTCACCGGCGGGGTGACGGTCGCGGGCGCCGACGTCGACGGAAATGCGCGGGCCGACAACATCATCGTGGGTTCGGGGCCGGGGATGGAGTCGCAGATCAAGGTCTTCTCGTCCACCGTGCCGAGCGAATCGGGCAAGGCGCCCGACGTGTTCTCGGCGTTCACGCCGTACCCCGGATCCGAGTCCGGGGTGACGCTGGCGACCGGAATGGTCGAGATGGGCTCCGGGAGGGAGAGCATCGTCACGGCGCCTGGTGCCGGCGAGGCGCCGCTGATCAAGACCTTCCGCTACGACCTCTACGAGCCGACGGCCCGGGCGCGTGCCAACGGGACTGCGACGCAGGAACATTCGGCCGGCGGCCGGACCGATCCGCGGATGACGTCGCAGTTCATGGCCTACGACGACGCCTACCAGGGTGGCGTCGGCCTCTCGACGGGTTGGGTGGCGGGCGCCCAAGGTGGCGCCAAGAGCATCATGACCAGCCAGCTCGCCGGTGCCGGCACGGTGCGGGCGTGGTCGACCGGGTCGCTCCTCGACGGGCAACCGGACGTCTACCTGGACAACCCGAACCACCACGAGGAGAACGCCACCTACGCCCAGATCGCGTCGTTCGACCCGTTCCCCGGTGCGGGCGTCACGGTCGCCACGACCAGCACCACCAGCGGCGCGGACGTCCTGGTGGGTGGTGTGACACCGACGGGGGTGGAGGTGCGCAAGTACACGCTGGAGCGTACGTCCCCTGACGCGACGACCGTCGACCCGAAGCTGCTGGCGACGCTCCCGGTAGCAGCGGGCGGTGCCGCACCCCTTGGCGGTCGTTGACGGCGGGTCTCAGCCGGCGTAGTCGGCGAGACGGCTGGCCAGTGCCCGGACCAGATCGCGCAGTGCCGCAGGGCGTTCCACGACGAACGGCCGATCCATCGCGGCAAGGACCGGGGGGATCCAGTCCAGTCGCTCAGCTCGCAACTGGACGTCCAGCCAGCCGTCGTCGAGTTCGGTCACGGTGGCGACGCTCGGCGGGAGGTGACGGCGGAGATGCTCGACGTCGTCCCGGATCCGCAGTGAGACCTCGTGTTTCCACGGGGTGGCGGCGAGCCCGGCGGTCACGGCCGTGACCGGATCGAAGCCCGCCGGCACGTCGAACGAGCCAGGCTGAGCGGTGATCACCGTGATCCGATCGAGCCGGAACGTGCGGTCCTCGCCGCTGACCGAGTCGGCACCGGTGACGTACCATCGACCCGAATGCGCCACCACGCCATAGGGTTTGACGACCCTGTCGCTTCGGCGTCCGGTCCGGTCGGTATAGCCGATCTCCACGGGGTGCCGGTACTTGGCGGCCTCGGCGAGTTTCAGCAGCAGTTCCGTCTCGACGTCAGCCGTGCGACTGGAATCCGGGGTGGGTGCGGTGACGGACATGGTGTCCAGTAGTGCGTCGAGGCGTCGGCCGACCGCCTCGGGCAGGACTCGACGTAGCTTGGCGGCGGCGCTCTCGCCGGCCGTGGCCGACGTGCCGAACAGCCTCGACCGGCGGCCGGCGGCGAGGCCCAGGAGGACGGCAAGGGCTTCCTCGTTGGTGAGCATCAGCGGGGGCATGCGGTACCCGGGCGCGAGTCGGTATCCGCCGTAGCGGCCCCGGATCGAGAGGACGGGGACGCCGAGGTCGCAAAGGTGCTTGACCGAGCGGCGAATCGTGCGTTCGTCGACGTCGAGTCGACCGGACAGGTCGCCGACGGTGCGGATCCCGCCTGCCTGCAGTATCTCGAGCAGTGCGAGCACCCTGGCGGTGGACGTGGTCATGGCGGAAAGTCTGCCGCACATACCGGGCCGAAAGTGTCCGGTATCGCAGCTACGGTCGGGGAGTCCCATCCACGTTGCGAGGAGCACCCATGGACTTCGTCTCCGTCCGAATCATCACCGACCACGTCCGCCGTCTCGTCGAGTTCTATGAGCAGTCTCTTCAGGCGACTGCGACCTGGTCGACTCCGGACTTCGCCGAGCTTGCGACGCCGTCGTGCACCATCGCCATCGCCAGTACCCGCACGGTGGCACTGTTCGGCGCCGATTCCGCGCGTCCCGCCGACAACCGCAGCGTCATCATCGAATTCCGCGTCGCCGACGTCGACCACGAATATCAGCGCTTGGTGCAGCTGGTGGACGAGTTCGTCCAAGCGCCGACGACGATGCCGTGGGGCAACCGCTCGCTGCTGTTTCGCGACCCCGATGGGAATCTGGTCAACTTCTTCACGCCGGTGACCGCGGCCGCCGAGAAGCGTCAGTCGCGGTCGTAGCGAAGCGGCGTTCTGCTGAGAGCAGCGCGAGCGGCGAAACATGCTGGCGCCACGGCATCGTCGAGGCATGACAGACGACAAGCCGCCGCAGTTCACCCAACGACTTCGCGACGGCCTCTTCCGCAAGTGCGTGCTCGTCTTGGACGGGCCGCTCGACGACGACAACGGCAAGGTGCTCGCGCTATGGCAGGTGCCAGATCACCTCTGTCGCAAGGTAGAACACCACCACCCAGAACGTGTTGAGCCCGATCAGCAGCGCGAGGCCCCGTAGGTTGTCGCGCGGCGCGGGGATCTCCGGCGCGGGGCGCAGCCAGCGTCTGAGTACGGGGTTGACGTAGTACGGCATCGCCAGATAGCTCATCGCGAAGCTGGACAACAGGTTTCCGACCAACATGCCGAGCCAGAGCGGCATGTGCAGCGGTGACAGGGCGAGCGTCAGGACGACCACGGTGGGGTAGAGGCCCATCCAGACCGCAAGCGAGGTCTTGACGTCCGAGGGTGGCGACGACTCGCGGCCCTTGTCGTCGAAGGCGAACCAGCTGCCGAACGAGTTGTCGACGGTGCGCGAGTGGAAGTCGGCGAACCTCTCACCCTCGGCAAGCAGCTGCCTGCGTTGATCGGAGACCAGCCACTTCTCCAGGTCCGCCTCGTTCTCGAAGCGGTAGAGCGTGGTCCACTCGTCCTGAATGCCCTCGACGGGGCGGAACACCTCGGTACCCCTGAATCCCTCGAAAGTGCTCTCCGCCAGGCGAAGACGATCCTGCCAGGCCAGGAAGTCGGCGACGTTGTCCGGGCTCACGCGGTGCGTCACCACCACGGTGACCAGGGGATCGCTGGGGCGGGCGCCGCCGCTGATCACCTGCTGCGTGCCAGGGCCGTCGAGGTAGCGGGCACCGTCGGTCAACAGTTCCTGGCGGGTGGCGCTGTTGATCCACGCCTGCACGTGGGCAATCGAATCGAAGCGGTACACGACCACCCAGTCGGGCTGCACAGCGGTTGGCGGGTTGACCTCGGCGCCAAGGAATCCCGGGTAGACCGCGGCGCGGGAGTTCATGTTCAGCTGCCACGCCTCGAAATCCCCTTCGCAGCCGGGTCGTACCTTCTGACCGATGATGACGGTGGCCGCCGTGTCCGTCGACTTGCGGGTGTCCATGCCGTCGTTCACGCAATCGGGGTTCGGCGAGCCGACGGCAGCCGGTCGTAGATTCGTTCGGGGGTCAGGGGCAGGTCGCGGAACCGCACCCCGGTCGCGTCTTCGAGCGCATTGGCCAAGGCGGGCGCGATGGGGTTGATGCAACATTCTGCCATGCCCTTGGCCTTCATCGGGCCAACGGAGTCAGAGGATTCCACGAACAGCAGCTCCGTGCGGGGGACGTCGGCGTAGGTCGGGATGCGGTAGTTGCGCAGGCTTGGGTTGGTCATCACGCCCGCGTCGTCGACTCCGAAGTTCTCGGTCAGCGCGAAGCCGATGCCCATCGCGACGCCGCCGTCGACCTGCCCCCGTGTCTGGGCGGGGTTGATGACCACGCCTGCGTCGGTGGCGTGCACGCTGTAGAGGATGCGAATCTCGCCGGTGACCCGATGCACGGCGATCCGAAAGCCGTGGCTGTTGGACGTGACGCTACGGGGCGACCCATAGGCCTTGCGCGACTCGGTGAACCGGATGCCGCGGGCCGAGGCGGCCTCGAGGAGTTCGGCCAACGAGAGCCGGGTGCCGCTGCACACCACGGCGTCGTCGTCCAGCGTGCAATCGGCCAGTGGCACCCCGGTGTGGCGGGCGGCGAAGCCGAGGATGCGGTTGCGCAGGGCCGTCGACGCGTAGTTCACCGCATTGCCCGCGACGAACATGCCCGCGCTGGCGAACGCGCCGGTGTCGAACCCCGTCTTGTCGGTGTCGGACTGCACCAGGCGGATTCGATCCGGCGTGGTTCCCAGGTTCGTCGCGGCGATCTGCACGTGCACCGTCGACGTGCCCTCGCCGAATTCGACCGTCCCGACCGCGATTTCGTACGTCCCGTCGGCACACAGCGTCGCCCATGCCTCGGAGAGGTGCTCGGTCGGTGGCGCGGTCTCGTGCAAGGACGCCGCGGAGCCCGCCCCGACGAGCCAGTCCTCGCCGAGATCGCGCCCGCTGTCGTCGCGTCGCAGGGCCTCGTCGACCAGGTCGACGCACTCGACGATGCCGTCCTCGGTGAACTCCACGTCGTCGGCGTGCTCGGCCAGTGCCAGAAGGGCGTCACCGGGGCGGACGACGTTGCGGCGCCGGAGTTCAGCCGGGTCGAGGCCGAGCTTGACCGCCAGTTCGTGGATGGCGCACTCGACGGCGTACCCGGGTTGTGTCATGCCGTAGCCGCGAAGCGCACCACTGGGAACGGTGTTCGTGTAGACCGACCAGGCGTCGAACTTCTTGTTGGGGCAACGATATAGCGCGATCGCGGCACCGGCCGCGAAGAGCGTCTCGCCACCGTGGTTGCCGTAGGCGCCGGTGTTGGAGACGTTGTGGTAGCCGAACGCGGTCAGCCTGCCGTCGGCCGTGGCACCGAGGGTGACCGTCACCTTCATCGGATGCCGGGGTGACGCGGTGGTGAACTCCTCCTCCCTGGTGAACTCCCACGACACCGGTCTGCCGGTGTCGAGCGTCGCCAGCGCGGGCAGGTCCTCGGAGAGGAGTTCCTGCTTGCCGCCGAAGCCGCCTCCGACGCGGGTGCAGAACACCCGCAACTGATCTGGCCGCAGGTTGAACAGGTAGGCCAGCTTGAGCTTGGCGATCGACGGGGACTGCGACGCCGTGCGGACGTTGAGTCGGCCGTCCTCCATCCACGCGATGGAACCGTGGGTCTCGAGATGCGCGTGCTGGACTCGGGGCGAGCAGTAGGTGGCCTCGTGGATCACGTCGGCATCGGCCAGGCCTGCGGCGAAATCGCCTATCTCGCCGTGCAGTTCGAGCAGGACGTTGTGGTCCTTGTCATGGGCGAAGGGGTCGTCGTAGCTGTGCAACTGGGGGGCGCCGTCGCGCATCGCCTCCTCTGGGTCGAACACCGCTGGCAATACTTGGTACTGCACCACGACCCTGCGGCAGCCCTCCTCGGCGGCTCGCACGGAGTCAGCGAGCACGGCCACCACGCGCTGGCCGGCGAAGCGCACGACGTTGTCGAGCATGTACGTGTCGTCTGGGTCGACCAGGTGGTCGGTGTGGATGGCCGTGCTGTAGCGCTTCCGTGGCACGTCCTCCCACGTGTAGACCCGTTGCACACCAGGCACTTCCATCGCTCCCGACGTGTCGATCGACACGATTCTGGCGTGGGCGTGGGGGGAGTGCAGCACCTTGAGGTGCAGCATGCCCTCCATCGCGGTGTCCATCGTGAACTCGACGGCCCCCGTCACCACTCCGGTGGCCGCCGGCGCGCCGACGCTGGTCCCGACGGCCTGCCCTGGCTTGGCCTCCTCGATGGCGCCGATCCCGTTGATTGCATCCTCGATGGCGCGGTAGCCCGTGCAGCGGCACAGGTTTCCCTTCAGTGCGCGGGGGAGATCCTTCTTCTGCTCGTCGGTGAACGTCGCGGCCGTCATGATCATGCCCGCCGTGCAGAATCCGCACTGGAAACCGGGTGCGTTGCGGAACTGCTCCTGCATGGGGTGCAGATTCTCGGGTGTGCCGAGACCCTCGATGGTGGTGACCTCTCGGCCGTCGGCGCGGAAGGCTGGGGTGATGCAGCTGTGCACCGGGGCGCCGTCGAGCCACACGGTGCACGCACCGCAATCGCCTGCGTCGCACCCCTTCTTGACCCCGTGCACGCCCAGAGACCGGACGAAGGTCCTCAGACACTGGCCCGGGTCGGGCTCGGCGTCGAACGTCGTGCCGTTCACGGTGTAGGTCATCGGTGTGCTCCCGTGCTGAGTTCGGTGCGGATCTCCTCGGCATAGTGCCGCGCCAAGTGCTTGCGGTGACCGGGGCTGCCGTTGGCGTCGTCGAACCACACGTCGTCACCGATCGCGGCGACGGCATCCGCCACGACGTCGGCCGACGGCATCGTGTCGAACGTCAACCGGATCGGGTGCGTCGTGCCCGCCGTCAGGACCAGTGTCAGATCGTCGGTTCCCTGGCTCTGAGTCCCCACCATGAAGATGGTCGACCGCCCCATCTTGGTGAGGGTGAAGCGGCGGTGGGCATGGCGCTTGCGCAGCGCGCCGACGGGAATGTGGATGCTGCGCAACAACTCTCCGGGGCGAAGGACGGTCGAGTGGTTGCCGGTGACGAAGTCGGCCGCGTCGACGGTGCGCGCGGACCCCGTCGTCGACCACAGCTCGTAGCTCGCCTCGAGCGCCACCGTCATCGTGATCATCGGGCCCGCGGGAAGGGCCATGCAGATGTTACCGCCGACGGTCGCCGAGTTCCAGACCTTGAACGACGCCAGGAACGCTTCGCAGCTGGTACGCAGCAGCGGTCCGGAGGCCCACTCCGCAGGCGCTGTGAGCGCGTAGAGGTCGGCGATGGTGCACATCGCGCCGACGTCGAGACCGTGGGCGGTCACCTCGAGTGAGTTCCAGCCCAGTGGAGCGAGGTCGATGAGCCGTCGAAGATCGGGCTGCGCGTCGGAGAAGAGCCACGTGCCGCCGGCCAACCACGCGTCGCCGGGGCGCCACACCGGGCCCGGGACGGCGGGTGGATTTCGGATGACGTCGGTGACCGTGCTGATGTCCACGCAATTCCCCTCGTCGGTCGGACTGCTCGACTGTAGGTCTTCGAGCGAGTTCCGTCGTCGCGGTCTACGTTCAGGACGGCGACTCAACGCCCAGCAACCGCGCCACCCGAGGAGGTCCCGGTGACAGCGATCGCCGTGACGGTGCTGCACCGCCCGGTCGACGCCCACGCGCTGGACGGGTGGCTGGCGGCGGTGCGGGCCGGTTGTGACCGGGTCGTCGGCTTCGTCGGGTGCGTCGTCTCGGTGCACGCCGATGAGCGCCTCGAGCTCGCAGTGGCGGTCAGTTTCGCCCGCGAGGAGCAGCTTTCCACCTGGCTCGACGGACCGTCGTGGGCCGCTCTCCTCGCCGACGGCGCCGCTGCCGGAATCCGGCGGGCGTCATCGGATCTGGTGATCGTCGACGGCGAGCCGACCCCTGCCGGGGTTGGCGTCTTCCGGCACAGTGTGCTCGCCGGCCGGGTCGACGAGTTCACGACCGCGCAGGCCGCGCTCGTCGACGTGAGCGCCGCCTTCGCCGGGTACGACGGGACCGTCGTGCTGCCCACGTCTGATCCCGGAGAGTGGTTGTCGCTCATACGTTTTCGTACTGAAGCGCTGCTCGCCGCGTGGCTTGGCTCGCGCCAGCGCGCGGAGGCCCTGCCGTCGTTGCGGTCTACGCTCCTCGAGGATTTCTCGACGATGTCCAGCACCACCCCGTTGGGCACCACCGTGCGCTCGAGCAACGGCAAGACGGTGATGACGCCGAACTGGAAGTCGGCCATGCTGGTGCTCCTCGTCCTCTATCCCACCGTGATGGTGCTGTCGAGGTTCTTCGGCCCGATGCTCGACGCGGTCGGTGCCGAGCCATGGTTGGCGCTGTGGGTCAGCCAGGTCGTCAGCGTCTCTGCGTTGCAGTGGTGGCTGATGCCCGCCGTCACGCGCCCGTTCCGTAGGTGGCTGGATCCGGTGGACGGCGCCGGTCGGCGGATCAGCGTGCTCGGCGGCGCGACCGTCGTCGCGCTGTACGCCGTGACGCTGGCCGTGTTTGCATCAGTAAAGTGGCTGCAGTTCTGGGACTATGTGGATTGACCGTGCTCGAACTGCGTCGAATCTGCTGAGAGGGCTGCGAGTGACTTTGCTAGCCCCGCGGCGCGCCGCGCTGGTCGGCCTCGTGCTGTGGGCCGTCTTCGCGGTCTGGCTCGGCTGTCATCGGTTCCTGGGGCCCGCCTGCGGCCCGGAGCTGGAGCGGGTCGTGAGCCACGTCGCGTTCGTGGTCTTCGGCGTGTTCGCGCTGGTGTGCGCCGGTATCGCGGCCTTGGCGAACCGGGGACGGGCGCACGCGGCATGGATATTCGTGGGTGTCGGTGCGGGCGCGTGGATCACCGCCATCGGCGGCTCTGACGTGCATTCGCCGTTGGGTGTCGTCGCGGTGTCCCTCGCCTCGGTGGTCGACGCCGGCTTCGTCGTCTTTCCCATCGCGACGTGCGTTGCGCTGCTGCTGCTGCCCGTCGGGCCCGCCGGACCGTCGACCGTGCGGTTGGTCTCGGACGGGCTCGTCGTCTCGGGGTCGCTGTTCCTCATCGCCTGGATCGTCGTCCTGCGCGACCTGTTCGACACCGGCCGCATCGATCCGGTGGTGCTGGGGATCAGGCTGGCCTACCCGGTCCTCGACCTCGTCGCCGTCACCATCGGAGTGCTGGTGGTGATTCGTGCGAAGGGCGCCGCTCGCAGGTCGGTGGCGTTGTTGACGGTGAGCATCGTGCTGATGACCATCTCGAACGACGTGCTCTACCACCTGGTCGCCAGCAGCGGCCGCAGCAGAGGAGACCTACTCGACCTCGGCTGGGCCACGTCACTGGTCGTGGTCGGGATGGCCGCGCTGGCTGGCTGTCGCCCGCAACGCGCCAGACAGCTCCCGGTCCACGACATCCTGTGGTTGCCGTACGTACCGCTGACGATTGCAGGGGCGGTCGTGGTCGCCGATCTCGCCAGACCCGCATCGGTCGTCGTGCTGTCGGTGTCGGTCGTGCTAGTGGTCACGGTGCTCTTCAGGCAGTTTCTGGTGATGGGGTCACACCAGCGCCTGTTCGCCGCCGTGGCCGAGCAGGCGCTGAGGGACCCGCTCACGGGATTGGCCAACCGGTCCCTGTTCAACGACCGGCTCGAACATGCCGTGGAACTACACCGACGCGAACTCTTCGGGGTGCTGGCGGTCGTCACCCTCGACCTGGACGACTTCAAGCTGGTCAACGACGGACTCGGACACGCCGCGGGTGACGCCCTGCTGGTGGACGTCGCGGCGCGGATCGTCGGCGCGGTGCGCAGCGGTGACACCGTCGCCCGGCTGGGTGGCGACGAGTTCGCGATCCTGATCGAGAAGGGGCGGGAGTCTCCCGACGTCGTCGCGCAACGCGTCGTCGACGCGTTCGACGAACCCTTCATGATCGACGGCCACCTGCTGCCCGTCCGGCCCAGCGTCGGACTGTCCGTCGCGCCGGCCCGCAGCGATCTTCAGGCTGACGTCTTGCTCAAGCAGTCCGACCTGGCGATGTATGCGGCCAAGCGCGCCAGGGGCGCCGGAGTGTCCACCTTCGCGTCGGACACGGGATCCATGAACCGTCTCGTGGTCGAGGACGACGCACCCCGACTCGGGCTGCTCGGCGATCTGCGCCAGGCAATCGCGCGCGGCGAGCTGTCGATGGTGTACCAGCCGAAGGTCGACCTACGGGCCGACGGGCAGGGTGGCATCGGGGTCGAGGCGTTGGTCCGCTGGCCCCATCCCGAGCATGGTCTGCTGACCCCCGACGAGTTCCTTCCCCTGGTTCGGCGTCACGCTCTGACCGAGGCGATGACAGAGCTGGTGTTCGACCTGGTGTTCGCGGACGCGGCGCGGTGGCGCGCGGCGGGCCGGAGGGTTCCCGTCGCCGTCAACCTCTTCGCCCCGTCGCTCGACGACGCGGACCTCCCCGAGAAGTTGACGGCCGCACTCGCCGACCACGGGATGGCACCCACAGAGCTGACACTGGAGATCACCGAGGACCTCGTCATCGAGGATCTTGGGAGGGCTCGCAACGTGCTGGAGCGCCTGCGCGCGACTGGTATCCGCGTGTCGATCGACGACTTCGGCAGTGGGTTCAGTGGGTTGCACTACCTGCGGGAACTGCCGGTCGACGAGGTCAAACTCGATCAGCAGTTCGTCATGCCCATCGTCGAGGACGACCGTGCCGCCTCGATCGTGCGGGCGGTGATCGACCTCGCGCACGACCTCGGCGTCACGTGTGTCGCGGAGGGGGTCGAGACGGTGGAGATCGCCGATCGGCTCAGGACGTACGGGTGCGACTTGGCGCAGGGGTACCTCTTCAGCCGGCCGGTCGGGGCGACCGAACTGCTCGACACGTTGGCGAGCTTCGACGGCGAAATGATCGCCTCGGGAAATTAGATAGACTTGAGCGGAACAGACTCAACCTTGACGGCGTTGAACAACGCGAGAAGCATTTTGCCCTGACAGAAACGGAGGTGTCGTGGACTCGTTCAACCCGACCACGAAGACCCAGGCGGCGTTGAGTTCGGCATTGCAGGCGGCCAGCGCCGCAGGCAACCCCGAAATTCGGCCCGCCCACTTGCTGACGGCGCTGCTCGCCCAGAGCGACGGCATCGCAGCACCCCTACTCGAGGCCGTCGGTGTCGATCCCGAGATCATCCGCACCGAGGCCACCACTCTCGTCGACCGCCTGCCGAAGGCGAGCGGCGCCAACTCGACGCCCAACCTGTCGCGCGAGTCGCTTTCGGCGGTCACCGCCGCTCAGCAGCTCGCCGTCGAGATGGACGACGAATACGTCTCGACCGAACACCTGCTCGTCGGCCTTGCGAGCGGCGACTCCGACGTCGCCAAACTGCTGAGCAGCCACGGCGCCTCACCGCAGGCGCTGCGGGACGCCTTCACCAAGGTGCGCGGCAGTGCCCGCGTCACCAGCCCCGACCCCGAGGGCACCTACCAAGCGCTGGAGAAGTACTCCACCGACCTGACCGCACGTGCCCGCGAAGGCAAACTGGACCCGGTCATCGGACGCGACAACGAGATTCGTCGGGTCGTCCAGGTGCTCAGCCGGCGTACCAAGAACAACCCCGTGCTGATCGGCGAGCCAGGTGTCGGCAAGACGGCGATCGTCGAGGGCCTCGCCCAGCGCATCATCGCCGGTGACGTGCCGGAGAGCTTGCGCGACAAGACCGTCGTCTCATTGGACCTCGGCTCGATGGTGGCAGGCGCCAAGTACCGCGGTGAGTTCGAGGAGCGACTCAAGGCCGTCCTCGACGACATCAAGAACTCGGCAGGGCAGGTCATCACCTTCATCGACGAGCTGCACACCATCGTGGGTGCCGGCGCCACCGGTGAGGGCGCGATGGACGCGGGCAACATGATCAAGCCCATGTTGGCCCGTGGCGAGCTCCGCATGGTCGGTGCCACCACCCTCGACGAGTATCGCAAGTACATCGAGAAGGACGCCGCCCTCGAGCGCCGCTTCCAGCAGGTGCTGGTCGGCGAGCCGTCGGTCGAGGACACCGTCGGCATCCTTCGCGGTCTGAAGGACCGCTACGAGGTGCACCACGGCGTCCGGATCACCGACTCCGCGCTCGTCGCCGCCGCCACCCTGTCGGACCGGTACATCACCAGCCGCTTCCTGCCGGACAAGGCCATCGACCTCGTCGACGAGGCCGGCTCCCGGCTGCGCATGGAGATCGACTCCCGTCCCGTCGAGATCGACGAGGTCGAGCGACTCGTCCGGCGCCTGGAGATCGAGGAAATGGCGCTGGCCAAGGAAACCGACGCAGCCTCCGTCGACCGCCTCGAGAAGCTCCGCTCGGAGCTCGCCGACCACAAGGAGAAGCTGGCAGAGCTGACGGCCAGATGGCAGAACGAAAAGAGCGCCATCGACATCGTCCGTGAACTCAAGGAGCAGCTGGACACGCTGCGCGGCGAGTCCGAACGCGCCGAGCGCGACGGCGACCTGGCCAAGGCCGCCGAGCTGCGCTACGGCCGCATTCCCGAGGTCGAGAAGAAGCTCGACGCGGCGCTGCCCGTCGCCGAGGCCCGCGAGAACGTCATGCTGAAGGAGGAAGTCGGTCCCGACGACATCGCCGAGGTGGTGGAGGCCTGGACTGGCATCCCCGCCGGCCGGATGCTCGAGGGTGAGAGCGCCAAGCTGCTGCGCATGGAGAGCGAGATCGGCAAGCGCGTCATCGGGCAGCGCAAGGCCGTGCAGGCGGTTTCCGACGCCGTCCGCCGGACGCGCGCCGGAGTCTCCGACCCCAACCGGCCGACCGGCTCGTTCATGTTCCTCGGGCCCACCGGCGTCGGCAAGACCGAGCTGGCCAAGGCGCTGGCGGAGTTCCTGTTCGACGACGAGCGGGCGATGATCCGCATCGACATGAGCGAGTACGGCGAGAAGCACTCCGTCGCCCGCCTGGTCGGCGCGCCTCCCGGCTACATCGGTTACGACCAGGGCGGTCAACTCACCGAAGCGGTCCGCAGGCGTCCGTACGCGGTGGTGCTGTTCGACGAGATCGAGAAGGCACACCCGGACGTGTTCGACGTGCTGCTGCAGGTACTCGACGAGGGCAGGCTGACCGACGGCCAAGGCCGCACGGTCGACTTCCGCAACACGATCCTCATCCTGACGTCCAACCTCGGTGCGGGCGGCAGCGAGGAGCAGGTGATGGCCGCGGTGCGCTCGGCGTTCAAGCCGGAGTTCATCAACCGCCTCGACGACGTTCTGATCTTCGACGGGCTGAACCCCGAGGAGCTGGTGTCGATCGTCGACGTCCAACTGGCTCAGTTGCAGAAGCGGCTGGCTCAGCGGCGGCTGTTGCTCGAGGTGTCGCTGCCCGCCAAGAAGTGGTTGGCCGAGCGGGGCTTCGACCCGCTCTACGGTGCTCGGCCGCTGCGCAGGCTGCTCCAGCAGGCGATCGGCGATCAGCTCGCCAAGCAACTGCTAGCGGGTGAGGTGCACGACGGCGACGTGGTGCCGGTGAACGTCACCGCGGACGGCGAAGGCCTGATTCTGGGCTGACGCCCTTCGCCGAACGTGGAGTTTTGTCACGCCTTCCCCAGGGATCGCGTGGCAGAACTCCACGTTCGCGCGTTAAACGGCAGTGTGACCCGTTTGTGATCAACACGAGTTCGGGCGAAACCGGTACCAACCAGTAGGCTAGGGCGCAATGGTCCCGCTTTGGTTCACACTGTCCGCACTCTGTTTCGTGGGTGCGGCTGTGTTGTTGTACATCGACCTCGACAAACGGCGTGGTCTCGGCCGGCGCCGAAAGTCCTGGGCCAAGTCGCACGGGTTCGACTTCGAGCCCGAGTCGACCGAGATCGTCGACCGCTGGAAGCGCGGCGTGATGTCCACGGTCGGCGACGTGGCTGCCAAGAACGTCGTCCTCGGTCAGATCCGCGGCGAGGCCGTCTACATCTTCGACCTCGAGGACGTGGCGACCGTCATCGCCCTGCACCGCAAGGTCGGGACGAACGTCGTCGTCGACGTCCGGCTCAAGGACATCAAGGAACCCCGCGAGAGCGACATCTGGCTGCTCGGCGCCATCGGCCCGCGGATGGTGTACTCCACCAACCTCGACGCCGCCCGCCGGGCCTGCGACCGCCGCATGGTGACCTTCGCCCACGCCGCGCCGGACTGCGCCGAGATCATGTGGAACGAGCAGCACTGGACGCTCGTCAGCATGCCGGTCACCAGTACCCGCGCCCAGTGGGACGAGGGTTTGCTCGTCGTCCGGCAGTTCAACGACCTACTTCGCGTGCTGCCGCCCATCCCGCAGCCGGGACAGAGCGGCGTCGCCGGTCAGGCCATCGCCAGGCGCGGCGGTTCGCCGAGTCGTCCGGTCGCCCCGCGTCCCGCCGAGTTGCCCGCTGGCCGCACCGACGCCCCGCCCAACCGTGGTGACGTCGGCCGCTACACCCAGCAGCGCCCGCCGGTGCGCAACGGGCGTCAGTCGCCTCACTATCAGCGTTAGAGTCCCTCCCGCGTAACCTGTCGGCATGCCACGACCCGTTGCACTGATCACCGGACCGACGTCGGGACTGGGCCTTGGCTTCGCCAGGCAATACGCCGTCGACGGACATGACCTGGTGCTCGTGGCCCGTGACGTCGAACGCCTGGAGCGCGTCGCCGCCGAACTGCGTGCCGACACCGGAGTGGAGGTCGAGGTGCTGCCCGCCGACCTGGCGCTGGCCGCCGATCGACTCAAGGTGGCCGACCGACTCGCGGTCGGCGTGCGAATTCTGGTGAACAACGCCGGCTTTGGCACCTCGGGTGAGTTCTGGACCGCCGATCCGGACAAGCTCCAATCCCAGCTGGACGTCAACGTCACCGCCGTCATGCACTTGACCAGGGCGGCACTCCCACCCATGTTGGCCTCGGGCGCCGGCACTGTGATCAACGTGGCGAGCGTCGCGGGTCTGCTTCCGGGCCGGGGGTCGACCTACTCGGCGTCCAAGGCGTGGGTCATCTCGTTCTCCGAGGGACTGGCCAACGGTTTGGGTGGCACGGGCGTTGGCGTACATGCGCTGTGTCCGGGTTTCGTCCGCACCGAGTTCCACGAACGCGCGGGCATCGACATGGCGGACACGCCGTCGTTCCTGTGGCTGGAGGTGGACGACGTCGTAAGCGATTGCCTGTCAGCCGTGGCGAAGCGCGAGGTGGTCATCGTCCCAGGGCTCCAGTACAAGGCGCTGACCACGGCCGGACGCATCGTGCCGAGAAGCCTGGTGCGGGCGGCGACCAAGGTCGTGGGCCGCGGCCGGGGACGTACCTGAGTGCGTCCACTCATCGCGGCGCTGATGGCACTGGTCGTCGGCGTCGCCCTCGTCTCCTGTTCGGATGACCCGAAGCCGAGCCCGTACGCCACCCAGGGTGCCGCCATCGGAGAATCGCTGGCAGTCCTCGGGTGGAACGTCTCGGCGTCCAACCTCCGGTTCGACGGCGACTACGTCCTCGTCGACGTCGACGCGTCACCGTCGCAGGCCGGCGGTCAGCACGCGAAGGCCGACTCCCTGAGGTTCGGCCTCTACGGTGCGCTGGCCCACCCGATCGAGAGCACCGCACTGGGTAGCTGCTCGAACGTGACGACGCTGAGCCTGCAGCCCGCCGTCTCGCCGGATCCCGACAAGCTCTCTGGGACGGTCTGTTTGGGGCCGCTGCGCGATCAGACCCAGGTGCGCGGGGTGTACGTGTACTCGCCGCAGGACCGCATCCCCGGCACCATCGCCGCCTACCCCGCGTCGTTCCCGGTCGGCCTGAGTCCCACCAGCGACACCGACACCGGCTTGGTGCTGAGGTCCACCAGCGTCGACGCGTTCGACGCCGACGGATCACAACTCATGCCGACCGCGCTCGGCGAACCGACCGCGTTCAACGGCAACGGTTACATGCTGCTGGGCCTCGACATCAGCGGGCTGGCGTCGCGCTACCGCGACGACTCGATCCGACGCGGCGGCCCGCTGATGGTGCAGGTGACGCCGACGCTGCCCGGCAAGGGGCTGTCGTACGCGTGCTCGGTCTACGGCGCGTCGCTGCTGGTGCTGCCCGACTCGTCGTTGGACGCGGTGTCGGTGCGGGCCTCGCTCTGCACGCAGGGCGAGATCAACCAGGCCCTGCTGTATGCGACGGTCGCCGTAGTCGGCACGCACGCCGCGCTGTGGACCACCCGTGACTGAGGGCCCGACGCTGCCCGGTCCGACGGAGTGGGGAACGGCCCCCGGCGTCGGCCCGTGGGAAGGGCGGCTGCCCGACGATCCGCGCTACGACCGAGACCTGTTGCGCGACGGCGACACTCGCAACGTCGTCGATGCATACCGGTATTGGACCCGTGAGGCCATCATCGCCGACATCGACCACCGGCGGCATCCCCTTCACATCGCCATCGAGAACTTCGGCAACGACGCCAACATCGGCGCCGTCGTCCGCACCGCCAACGCGTTCGCCGTCGACACCGTGCACATCGTCGGCCGGCGTCGGTGGAACCGGCGCGGCGCCATGGTCACCGACCGCTATCAACGCCTTCGCCACCACGCGACCACCGCCGAGCTGCTCGACTACGCCGCGGAGGCGGGCCTGGAGGTGGTCGCGGTGGACAACGTGCCGGGAGCGGTCCGCCTCGAGCACACCCGGCTGCCGCGCAACTGCCTGCTGATCTTCGGGCAGGAGGGGCCCGGCATCACCGACGACGCGCAGAACGGCGCCACCCTGGTGGTGTCCATCGCCCAGTTCGGTTCCACGCGCAGCGTCAACGCCGCCGTGGCGGCGGGCATCGCGATGCACGCCTGGATCGGGACGCATGCCGACACATCGCGCGCCTGGTAGGGCAGGATGAAAACCACCAGGCGAGCGAAGCGACGGGAAGATTCAATGGATCAGCTGTGGGCCAATCGCGCGGCCAGTGCAGAAGCCGCGATCGCCAAACGGCATTACCGGAAACTGTGGCAGCTGCCGGGCACCCAGCTCGGCGTGGTGGCCTGGCCGCCGACGAAGAAGAGCCTGTCGTTCGGCACGTGGCACTACTGGTGGCAGGCGCACCTGCTCGAATGTCTCGTCGACGCCCAGACCCGCGACCCGCAGCCAGAGCGCAAGGTGACGATCGAGCGCCAGATCAAGGGCCAGCACTGGCGCAACACGTGGAAGTGGACCAACGACTACTACGACGACATGGCTTGGCTCGCACTGGCTTTGGAGCGGGCGGGCAGCCAGGTCGGCATCGAGCGACCGAAGGCGCTCGACAAGTTGGCCAACCAGTTCCTCAACGCCTGGGTGCCCGAGGACGGCGGCGGCATCCCCTGGCGCAAGCAGGACCAGTTCTTCAACGCCCCCGCCAACGGGCCTGCCGGCATCTTCCTCGCGCGCTATGACCGGTTGCGTCGTGCGCAGCAGATGTCCGACTGGATCGACGAGACGCTGGTCGACCCCGACACCCACCTGGTGTTCGACGGAATCAAGGGCGGCTCGCTGGTGCGTGCGCAGTACACCTACTGCCAGGGCGTCGTGCTCGGGCTCGAGGTCGAACTCGCCGTTCGCACCCAGGACGTCCGGCATTCCGAACGCGCCCGTCGACTGATCGACGCGGTCGCCGACAACATGGCGCCCGGCGGCGTCATCCAGGGCGCGGGTGGGGGAGACGGCGGCCTCTTCAACGGAATCCTGGCGCGCTACCTGGCGCTGGCGGCAAACCAGCTGCCGGAGGACTCGCCCGAGGACACCGCGGCGCGCGCCACCGCAAGGGAGTTGGTGCTCAAGTCGGCGCAGTCGGCCTGGGACTTCCGGCAGAACGTCGACGGTCTGCCCCTGTTCGGACCGTTCTGGGACCGCAGTGCCGACCTGCCGAAGGCCGCCGGAGCGGACGCGCAGTCGGTCGACGGCGCGGTCAACGCCTCGGAGATCCCCGAGCGGGACATGTCCGTGCAGGTGTCGGGATGGATGCTGATGGAGGCCGCGCACACGGTCGCCGACGAGACGCCCGACGGCCAACTCCTCTTGGACGTACCCGAACCAACTGAGTAGGAAGGTCTTTCGCAGTGACTGCCGCAGATCAGCTGTCCGGATCGTGGACCCCCGATCAACGGACCGTCGACGACGCCAACCTGACGAGTTTCATCGCCTGGCTGGCCGAGACCGGGCGGGGAGAATTCGCCGACTACCACTCGCTGTGGACGGCGTCGGTCGACGATCTCGACTGGTTCTGGGACGCGGTGTGGCACTACTTCGAGATTCAGGCGACCACACCGCCGACGGCTGCGCTCGCCAGCGCCGACATGCCTGGCGCACAGTGGTTTCCGGGTGCGACGCTGAACTACGTCACGCAGATCTTCCGTCATGCCACCGAGGATCGGCCCGCGATGGTGGTGGCGGGCGAGGACGGTTCGACGGAGTGGTCGTGGGCACGACTGCGTGCCGAGACGGCGGCGTTCGCGGCGTACCTGCGCAGCGTCGGCGTGGTGCCGGGTGACCGCGTAGTCGGCTACCTTCCCAACATTGGCGAGGCAGTCGTCGCGTTCCTCGGCGCCGCGAGCGTCGGAGCCACCTGGGCGGTGTGCAATCAGGATCTCGCCGTCGGAGGCGTCGTCGCCCGACTCGGGCAGCTCGAGCCGAAGGTCCTGGTGGCCAGTGACGGCTCGGTGTACGCGGGCAAGCGCCGCGGCCGGCACGCCGAGCTGGCCGAAATACGTTCGCAGCTGCCCACTTTGGTGGCCACGGTGCTGGTACCACGACTCGGTGAACCCGTGGACGGGGTCACCCCGTGGGCCGAGGTGCTCGCCCGCGGTGCCGACACAGAACTCGACGTCACACCCCTTCCGTTCGACCACCCGCTGTGGGTGCTGTTCTCCTCTGGCACCACGGGCACGCCGAAGGGCATCGTGCACGGCCACGGCGGGGTGCTGCTCGAGCACGTGAAGTACCTGAGCCTGCAACTGGATCTGAAACGCGAAGACCGTTTCCTCTGGCAGTCCAGCACCAGTTGGATGATGTGGAACATGCTGGTGTCGGGGTTGCTCGTCGGGTCGACGATCGTGCTGTACGACGGCAGTCCCACGTTCGGCCACACGGGCTACCTCTGGGAACTGGTCGCCGATCATCGGGTGACGGTGGTCGGCGCCGGCGCCGGATACTGGCTGGCCTGCGCCAAGGAAGAGCTGACTCCAGGCACGGACCATCCGCTCGAATCGCTGCGTGCGGTCGGGTCGACGGGTTCACCGTTGCCGGCCAGCGGTTTTCGCTGGTTGCAGGAGGGCATCGGGCGGCCGGTTCCCGTGTTCTCGATGAGCGGTGGCACCGACGTCGTCACCGCGTTCATCGGCGGCACTCCGCTGGTGCCGGTCCGCGCGGGTGAGCTCAACGCGATCTGCCTCGGCGTCGCGGCCGAGGCCTGGGGTGACGGCGGTCGGTCGGTCACCGAGGAGGCCGGTGAGCTGGTGGTGACCAAGCCCATGCCGTCGATGCCGGTGTTCTTCTGGAACGATCCCGACGGCGAGAAGTACCGCGGGGCGTACTTCGACAAGTACCAAGGGGTGTGGTGCCACGGAGACTGGATTACCGTCACCGAACGCAATTCGGTTGTGGTGCACGGCCGCTCGGATGCCACCCTGAACAGGGGCGGGGTCAGGATGGGCAGTGCAGAGATTTACAACGCGGTCGAAGGCATGCCCGAGATCCAGGACTGTCTGGTGGTGGGCGTCGAGCTCGACGACGGCGGGTATTGGATGCCGTTGTTCGTCGCGTGCGCCGACGGCGTGGACTTCGGGGACGATCTCCGTGCGCGAATCGTCGAGGCCGTTCGCAGCGGCGCCTCGCCCCGACACGTCCCCGACGACGTCATCGCGGTGCCCGGCATCCCGCGCACGATGACCGGCAAACGACTCGAGATCCCGATCAAGCGCATCCTGTTGGGCGCCAAGCCGTCTGACGTCCTCACGCCCAGTGCGGTCGACCGCCCCGAGCTGCTCGCCGAATTCGAGGAGCACGCGAGGACCTGACGCCGGAGGCGCCCGACCAACCCGATGGTTGACCGCTTACCATCGATCGCGTGACCGAAAATCAGCGCGCGCGCATCGACTTTTCCGCGACCATCGGCGTCTGGTGGGCCAGTGACACCTGGGCCATCACCGATGCCCAAGACGTGGCCAGGGAGATCGAAGCACTTGGCTACGGTTCGTTGTTCATTCCGGAAGTCACCGGCAAGGAGTGCCTGACGCAGTCGGCGGCGTTCCTCGCGGCCACCGAGCGGCTCGTCGTCGGCACCGGCATCGCGAACATTCACGCCAGGGCCGCGTCTGCCGCCGAGTCCGGCGCACGCACTCTGACGGCGCTGCATCCCGGACGGTTCGTCCTGGGTCTTGGCGTGAGCCACGCCCCGCTCGTCGAGCACGGTTTCGGTGGGACGTACGCCAAACCGCTCGCGACGATGCGCACCTATCTGGAGAAGATGACCGCCGTCCCCGAACAGATCGAGCCGGGCGCCGGCAGGCCAGCGCGCCTGCTCGCTGCACTCGGGCCGAAGATGATCGAGCTGTCGGGCACTCACGCCGACGGTGCCCACCCCTATCTGGTGATGCCGGAGCAGTCCCGCAAGACCCGCGAGATCCTCGGCCCCGACAAGTGGATCGTCTCCGAGCAGGCCGTCGTCGTCGGTGGCGACGACGCCGCGCAGTTGAGCGCCGCGCACGGCCACCTCAACGTCTACAGCGGGCTGCCCAACTACCGGAACTCGTGGCTGCGCCAGGGTTTCGACGAGTCAGACCTCGTCCGTGGCGGGTCCGACCGGTTGGCACGTGGCCTCGTCGGCATGGGCTCGGTGGACGACGCGGCCGCGACGCTGCAGGCCCACCTGGACGCCGGCGCCGACCACGTGGTGGTCCAGGTGCTCGGCGACGACCCGACGGCCGATCCGCGTCCCGCGCTGCGGACGCTGGCGTCCGCGTTGGGCCTCGGCTAGACCTCACCGGCCCGCTTGGCTGCCTTCCGCCGCTTGTACCACTCGTAGACGATGGGGGCGAGCGAGGCCAGCACGATGACGATGAAGATCGGCTCGAGCAGCTTCTGGATGATCTCGAACTGGCCGAGCCAATAGCCGAGCAGGGTCAGCCCGACGCCCCACACGACGGCGCCGACGACGTTGAACAGGGTGAACACGCCGTAGTTCATCTTCGCCGCGCCCGCCGTGATCGGGACCAGCGTGCGGACGATCGGGACGAACCTCCCCAACACGATCGCGAAGGGGCCGCGCTCCTCGAAGAACGCGTGCGCCTCGTCGAGGTACTTCTGCTTGAGGACGCGGTTGGTCGGCTTGAACATCGACGTGCCGAGGCTGCGTCCGATCCAGTAGCCGACCTGGCTGCCGGCCACCGCGGCGATGGGGATGAACAGCAGCAGCTGCCACAGGTGGAAGTTGGTCTGCACGGTGTCGGCCTGGGCGGCCGTCCCAGCGGCGAGCATGCCGGCGACGAAGAGCAGCGAATCACCTGGCAGAACGGGGAAGAGAACACCCGATTCGATGAACACGACGACCAGCAGACCGACGAGCGCCCACGTGCCGAAGTAGCCCAGGAGCGTCAGGGGGTCCAGGAAGTCCGGCAGTAGCGCCAGGGTCGTGGTCGTCATGGCTGCCGAGGATACCGGCGGCGACTGAAGTCCCCGACAGCCTCACGTGGCGGTTGCCTGGTCGTTAACCTGAATCCATGCCCACTCACAAGGCCGTTCACGTCTCCGCCCCTGGTGGAGAGCTCACCCTCGTCGACGTCGAGACCACGTCCCCACCGCGGGACCACGTACGGATCGCGGTCGTCGCGGCCGGCGTGTGCGGAACCGATCACGCCTTCGTCAACGGCGGCATGCCGGGTCTGAACTGGCCCATCACGCCGGGGCACGAGATTGCGGGCACCGTCGCCGAACTCGGTGACGGCGTCGAGGACTTCGCGGTCGGTGACCGCGTCGAGGTCGGCTGGTTCGGCGGCAACTGCAACCGGTGCAACCCCTGCCGCAAGGGCCAGTTCATGCAGTGCGAACGTCTGCAGGTACCCGGCTTGCAGTACCCGGGCGGCTACGCGGAGTCGGTCGTCGTACCGGCGACGGCCCTGGCCCGCATCCCCGACGGTCTGTCGTTCGCCGAGGCGGCACCGCTGGGCTGCGCCGGCGTGACGGTGTTCAACGGCCTGCGAAGCACCAAGGCGAAGGCCGGTGACCTCGTCGCGGTCCTCGGCGTCGGCGGGCTCGGACATCTCGGCGTGCAGTTCGCCCGCGCGATGGGCTTCGAGACGGTGGCCATCGCCCGTGGCTCCGACAAGGCGGCCGACGCGAAGGAGCTGGGCGCACACCACTACGTCGACTCGACGTCCGAGGACGTCGCGGAGGCGTTGCAGAGGCTCGGTGGCGCGGTGGTGGTGCTCGCCACGGCGGCCAACTCCGAGGCGATGGCCGCGACGGTCGGCGGCCTTGGTCCCCAGGGCGAGCTGGTCATCATCGGCGTCACGACCGAGAACCTCCCCATCAGCCCGCTGGACCTGATCAACTCCGGCCTGTCCGTCACCGGGCACCCGTCGGGCACGGCCCGCGACGTCGAGGAGACCATGGCATTCGCCGTGCAGTCCGGCGTCCGAGCCGTCATCGAGGAGCGCCCGCTGGCCCAGGCCGCCGAGGCGTACGCGGCCATGGATGCAGGCAAGGCGCGCTACCGGATGGTGCTGACCGTCTGACGATGGCGGGCGGGTCGCTGCCGCACGTTCTGCGGCCACCAGAACCATCGGCCCAGCAACGCCGCGATCGACGGTGTCAGGAACGACCTGATCACCAGCGTGTCGACGAGCAGACCGAGGCCGATGGTGGTGCCCACCTGGGCCATCACCTTTAGGTCGCTGATCGCGAAGGACATCATCGTGAACGCGAATACCAGACCGGCGGAGGTTACGACGCTGCCGCTGCCCGCGATCGCCCTGATGATGCCCGTGTTCAAGCCCGCGTCGCGTTCCTCCTTGAACCGCGACACCAGCAGCAGGTTGTAGTCCGAACCCACCGCGAGCAGGATGATCACCGACATCGCGAGCACCAGCCAGTGCAATTCGATGCCGATGACGTGCTGCCACAACAGAACCGACAGTCCGAACGACGCGGCCAGCGACAACGCCACCGTGCCGACGATCACCAGCGAGGCGATCGCGGCCCTGGTGATGATGAGCATGATGATGAAGATCAGGCAGATGGCCGAGACGGCGGCGATGACGAGGTCGTAATTGGAGCCGTCGTGCATGTCCTTGTAGGTTGCCGCAGTGCCGCCCAGATAGATCTTCGAGGTTTCCAGCGGCGTCCCCTTGATGGCCTCGAATGCAGCGTTCTTGATCTCGTCGATGTGCGAGATTCCCTCCGGCGTCGCGGGATCACCCTGGTGAGAGATGATGAACCGCACCGATTTCCCGTCGGGCGAGACGAACTGCTTGAGGCCCCTCTTGAAGTCTGGGTTGTCGAAGACCTCGGGCGGCAGATAGAACGAGTCGTCGATCTTGGAGTCGTCGAACGCCTTGCCGATGGCAGTGGGGTCGGACTGCTGACGGTCCTGCAGGCTCTGCTGATCCTGCTGCGTCGCGTAGTTCGTCATGATCTGGTCGCGATTGCGTTCCTGGCTGGCGATCTGCGGCGGGATCAGCGCAATGAGCTTGGGTTGCAGGGCGTTGAGCTTGTCCAGGCTGGCGGTGGTCTGACCAAGCAGATCGGTCAGTTCGCCGATCCCGTCCAGCGCGTCGAAGATGGATCGCAACGTGTAACAGACGGGAATGTCGTAGCAGTGCGGTTCCCAATAGAAGTAGCTGCGCAGGGGGCGAAAGAAGTCGTCGAAGTTGGCGATCTTGTCCCGCAGCTCGTTGGTCACCGCAACCGTTCGTTTGAGGTCGTCGGTCTGTTCCTGTTGTGCGGCAGCACTTTGCTTCTGCAGCGACAGCTGTTGACGTAGGACGTCGATCTGGTTGTTGATGTCGGCTGCCTGCGTCAGCATGTCGGCCGTGCGCTGCTCGGCGTAGGACTGCCCGAGTTTCTGGTTGACGCCCTGCTGGCCGACGATGAACGGAATGGAACTGCCTTCGATCGGCGTGCCAAGCGGCCGCGTGATCGTCTGCACCCGGGCTATGCCGGGCAGGTGGAAGACGTCCTTGGCGACCCGGTCGACGATGAGCATGTCCGCGGAGTTGCGCAGATCGTGGTCGGCCACCAGCATCAGGACCTCGGGGTTGAGCCGCGCCTGCGGAAAGTGTTTCGCCGCAACCCCGTAACCGATGTTGGCCTCGACGTCGGCCGGCAGGTACTTCTTGTCGTCGTAGCTGGTCTTGTACGACGGCAGCGCGAGTAGGCCGACCATGGTGATCGCCGCCGACGCCACCAGGATGGGTCCGGGCCAGCGGACCACGGCAGTTCCGATCCGTCGCCATCCCCGGGTCTTGGTCTTGCGCTTGGGGTCGAGCAATCCGAATCGGGAGGCGATGGTCAACAGCGCCGGCGCGAGTGTCAGCGCTGACATGGTCACGACGAACATGCCGATGGCAAGGGGGATTGCGAGGGTCTGGAAGTAGGGCAGTCGGGTGAAGTGCAGGCACAGCGTGGCGCCGGCGATCGTCAACCCGGATCCCATGATGACGTGGGCGGTGCCGTGGTACATCACGTAGAACGCGTCTTCCGGGTCGGCACCGGAGTTGCGCGCCTCGTGGTAGCGGCCGACGAGGAAGATCGCGTAGTCGGTGGCCGCGGCAATTGCCAAGAGCGTCAACAGGTTCACCGCGAACGTGGACAGTTCGATGATGTGGTGGTAGCCCAGGAAGGCCACGATGCCACGGGCCACGGCCAATTCGAGCACCACCGCCAGCAGGACCACGAGAACCGTGACGATCGAGCGGTAGACCAGCAGGAGCATCGTCACGATCACCACGAAGGTCAGTGCCGTGACCAGCTGCAGGCTCTTGTCTCCGGCGTGCTGCTGGTCGGAGTTCAGCGGCCCCGCGCCGGTGACGTAAACCTTCAGCCCCGATGGCGGTGGATGGGCGGCGACGATGTCGCGCACCGCTTGCACCGATTCGTTGGCCAGCGTCTCGCCTTGGTTGCCTGCTATGTACAGCTGCACGTAGGCCGACAGGTTGTCCGCGCTCTGTGACCCCGAGGAGGTCAGCGGATCGCCCCACAGATCCTGGACGTGCTGGATGTGGGTCTTGTCCTTCTCCAGATCCTTGACGAGGCCGTCGTAGTACTGATGGTCTTGCGCGCCAAGGGGTTTGTCGCTCTCCAGAACGATCATCGCCGAGCTGTTCGAGTCGTACTCACCGAAGAGCTTGCCGACCAACTGGGTGGCTTGCAGGGACGGCGCGTCGTTCGGGGTCAGCGAGGTGGAGTTGGCGGCGCCCACGACCTCGAGCTGCGGCACCACGACGTTGACGAGCGCCGTCAGTGCGAGCCACCCCAACAGGATCGGCACGCAGAACAGGCGCAGGAAGCGAGGAACCCGGGCCCGCTGGACCGTCTGCTGGTCGCTCATGCGGACTTCACCAGGCAGGAGACCTGAGCGTTGACGCCGGTCGACGACCGCTCGTCTCTCACCTCGTCGTCGACGCTGACGCGGCAGCCGATCTGGTCGCCGTCGCCTTGGGCGATGATGGTGGCGCTGGCCGATGGCTTGGTGGTCTTCAGCGTGATCGACCAGGGCAGGCGAGCGTCGTCGACGCGCTGCGGGGTCGAATCGAGGTCGAGGTAGTTGATGGTCGCCACGGCGCCTTCCGTTCCGGTGATCTGGTAGGTCACGACCTTGGGGTTGAACGGTTCGGCGTCCTGGGCCAGCCCGGCGCCCGTGCGGGTCGTCTCGTTGTCCGACCCGAATAGGCCGTGCATCCGGTACACCACGACGCCTCCGAGGGCGACCACCACCACGATGAGCAGCGGTATCCAGGCCCGCTTGACGATCCCGACCACTGATGCTCCTTCGTTGCTCCGACCACACCAAGTGGTTAGCGCGTCAAACAATAGAACGGACGCCATAGTTGAGCAAGCCGAACGGCTAACTCCAATTAACTATCTGATAATTCCGGGTCATGCGATGCGACGGACGTAGACTTCGCACGTCCGGCCCGAGGCAACGAACACGGAGAAGGCAAAGGCATTGGCGAAACCCGTAGCACCGAGAGGCCTGGCCAGGGAGAGGGTCGTCGACGCCGCGGTTGCCCTCTTCGCCGAGCATGGGGTCCACGGCACGTCGCTGCAGATGATTGCCGACCGGATCGGGGTCAGCAAAGCGGCGGTCTACTACCAGTTTCCCTCCAAGGAGGGCATCGCCCTGGAAGTGATCCGGCCGTGCATCGAGGACATCGTCCGGGTCATCAAAATCGCCGACGCACTTCCCGACCCGCAGCAACGTCGCGCCGTGGCCGTCAGCGGGCTCGTCGAAATGGTGGTGCGGCACCGACCGTTGGCGGTGGTGTTCTACGGCGACCCGGCGATCGATGCGCTGATGGCCAGCGACCCCGACTTCAAGGCGGTGAACGACCGTCTCCGCGAACTGATGGAGGGGCCGGACCGCAACGACGTCGAGCGGATCGTCTTCTCGGTCTTCTGCTCCGGTGTTGGCCGGGCCGCGGCCGACCCCGAGCTGGCCGACATCGACGACGCCGATCTGCATCGCGCGCTGCTCGAGTTGTTCGGCCGAATCCTGACGCCCGCCGTGCAGCCGTCTCAACCCTGAGGTGTTGCCGACCGGCGTCTGTTGAGATACTTCCAAGACAGACGAACCACGCGTGCAATGCAGGAGGAAACCCACATGCCCATCGCGACTCCCGAGGTCTACGCCGAAATGCTGGACCGTGCCAAGGAGCACTCCTTCGCATTCCCGGCCATCAACTGCGTCGGTTCGGAGTCGGTGAACGCCGCAATCAAGGGCTTCGCGGACGCCGGCAGTGACGGGATCATCCAATTCTCAACCGGCGGAGCAGAATTCGCGTCCGGACTCGGCATCAAGGAGATGGTCACCGGTGCGGTGGCGCTGGCCGAGTTCGCCCACGTGGTCGCCGCCAAGTACGACGTCACCGTCGCCCTGCACACCGACCACTGCCCCAAGGACAAGCTCGACACCTACGTCCGGCCACTGCTGGAGATCTCGGCCGCCCGCGTCGCCAAGGGGCAGAACCCGCTGTTCCAGAGCCACATGTGGGACGGCTCTGCAGTACCGATCGACGAGAATCTCGAGATCGGCAAGGAGCTGCTGAAGCTCGCGGCCGAAGCCAAGATCATCCTCGAGGTGGAGATCGGCGTCGTCGGCGGCGAAGAGGACGGCGTCGAAGCCGAGATCAACGACAAGCTGTACACCTCGGCGGAGGACTTCGAGAAGACCATCGACGCGCTCGGTGCGGGTGAGCACGGCCGGTATCTGCTGGCCGCCACCTTTGGCAACGTGCACGGCGTCTACAAGCCGGGCAACGTGAAGCTGCGCCCCGAGGTGCTCGCCGAGGGGCAGCGCGTCGCCGCCGCCAAGCTCGGACTGTCCGAGGGGTCGAAGCCGTTCGACTTCGTCTTCCACGGCGGGTCGGGCTCGCTGAAGTCCGAGATCGAGGATTCGCTGAAGTACGGCGTCGTCAAGATGAACGTCGACACCGACACCCAGTACGCGTTCACCCGGCCGCTGGCTGGGCACATGTTCGCCAACTACGACGGGGTGCTGAAGATCGACGGCGAGGTTGGCAACAAGAAGGTCTACGACCCGCGTAGCTACCTGAAGAAGGCCGAGGCCTCGATGTCCGAGCGCGTCGTCGAGGCGTGCAACGACCTGCACAGCAGCGGCCGGAGCGTCTCGGGAAGCTAGCACCCCTCCGCGATTTCGGCGCCTTTATCCGCGGTGGCCGCGGATCAACGCGCCGAAATCGTGTGGGGTGGGGGTTACTGG
The DNA here is from genome assembly GCF_002043095.1 of Mycobacterium sp. AT1. Lineage (GTDB taxonomy): Bacteria > Actinomycetota > Actinomycetes > Mycobacteriales > Mycobacteriaceae > Mycobacterium. The sequence continues at coordinate 50,423 of NZ_MVOC01000047.1, forward strand.
GGCGCTTGGCAGATCTTCCACTGCTCGTCGCGGAGCTCGAGATCGAAGCTCCGCGTCGAGCGGGTGGACGGGTCGAAGGCCATGAACGACGTCACGTTGGCCTCGGCGTGCGAATCGTGCACGACGACCTGGTCAATGCTCGCGACGATCGGGTACTGCCGTGCCGCGGCAACCCGGGCGTGGATGTCCTTCCACTGGTCGTCGTCGTACCTGATGTAGCTGTCGGCGGTCTCGCCGCACGTGATGGTGCGCAGCGTCGACAGATCGCCCTTCTGGATCGCGGTGTCGAAGTTCTGGATCGTGGTGCGCACCATGTCCTCCTGCGACACCGCGGGCGGGTCGTCACGCGACATCAGCACGGTGCCGAGGATGGCGACCGCGGCCAGCGCGGCGATGACGAGCACCAGCGCGATCACCCAGCCCCAGCTGCGTTTGCCGCGCGGCGGCTTGGGCTGGTCGCCCCGACCCGGAATCACTTGTGGCGCAGCGGGTCCCGCCTGAGGAATGGGTGCGGTGAAGGCCCCGGCCTCGGCGGCGTCTGAATGGCCTTGCGGCACGGCGAAGATCTCGGTGGCCGGCTCGGGCGCGGTCTCGATGATCTGGGTCTTGCCCGCATCCATCCCCGACGGAGCGGTGAATCTGCGCTCGGGCTCCTCGGCGTCGGCGGCCCCCGCCAACGCGGCCGGGTCGATCACCTCGGTCTCGGGCGAGGACCCGTCGTCTGCACCAGTTCCGCTGCCCGGTTGGTTGTTCTCGTCCGTCCCCGATGGGTTCGACATGCGCGTTTCGGTCCTCCCTCGTGACTACCTCAAAGCTTATCCATCCGCGCTCGGCGAAGCCTGACGGCGTCGGCGCGTGATCCGCACGGCACAATAAGCGCATGACTCACATGGGCGATCTGCTGGGGCCTGATCCGGTCCGGCTCCCTGGCGACACCGAAGCCGAGGCGGAATTGGCCGCCGGCGAGAATCCGGCCATCGTCGCCGCCGCTCATCCGACGGCCTCCGTGGCATGGGCGACGCTGGCCGAGGAGGCCCTCGCCGACGACAAGGCGGTCACCGCCTACGCCTATGCCCGCACCGGCTACCACCGCGGTCTCGACCAGCTTCGCCGCAACGGGTGGAAGGGATTCGGCCCGGTGCCGTACTCCCACGAACCCAACCGTGGTTTCCTGCGTTGTGTGGCCGCGCTGGCCCACGCCGCGGATGCCATCGGCGAGACCGACGAGTACCAGCGTTGCCTCGACCTGCTCGACGATTGCGACCGGTCGGCTCGCAGCGAGCTTGGCCTCGCCTAGCTTCTGAGCGCCTAGCTTCTGAGCGCCGCGTCCAACGCCGCGACGTCCGCGGCCTCGAAGGCGCGAGCGCGCAGCGCGGTCGCCAGGCCACGCAACTGCCGTGCCACGGCGTCGGCGTCGGCTGGGCCCAGCAGCGGGCCCGAGGCCCGACCGTCCTGCTCCCAGCAGGCGGCGACCGCGCGATAGGCCAGGTGTTCCGCCGCGACCGCGGCGGGCGCAAGCCGTTCCCGCGTGGCGCGCATCCGAGCCGACCCTGCCGCGGCGGCGTCGACCGCGTCCCGCAGGTCGATGGCCGCGAGCTGCAGATCCCGTCGCGCGGTGCGTGCCGCCAGGGTGGCGGTGTCGGCGGCGAGGTGGGGGACGGCCGCGGCAACGGCGTCGACGGTGGCGGCGATGGAGTCGATCAGTCTGGTGGATTCCTGGAACCGGCTCAGCACCAGGAACACCGCGACGCCGACCGCGCAGCCGACGAGGGTG